>CAZGYJ010000190.1:0-5083 GCA_964530345.1 uncultured Methylomonas sp. | reverse complement strand
AAAATGTTATCTGTCTTCCAGTCTCAGCGCATCACCAAATGTGGTGTTTTTATCAAAATCATCCCAAACATACACTGGCGTGGTAATCGGCGTTGTTGGAATAAAGCAGGTAACAAGATCTGCAATTCCTGAAACAATCCTTCCTGCCATAATCAGTCCTCCGTAGGGAGCTCCGCCAACCACACCCCAGACAACATTGGTATCATTACTGATATTAATAACATTTTTGGGGATTTCGAGAAAACTGGCGCCAATATTTGCCAGCCCACTTAAAGCCTTGGTTTTTACTCTTTCATTATAATTTTCATCATTGTCATTGGCATGACTTGCTGGAGCAAGTATCATGAAAAAACTGCTTAACAAAATGCCCAAAAAAATTCGTTTATGATTCTTCATTTCATAGCCTTGCGGGTGGTTAAAAATATATAACTAATATCCATAAAAAGTATAGCAGAGCAAAATGAATTTTCCGGCTAGTCTGACAGACATTATTCGAATATTAAAAACTATATATTTATTAATGACTTAATTTTTATGTATTGGAGGAAATAATGAGGAAAATTCTAATTTTATTAATGATGTTTAATTTCTGTTTGTCGCTGAGCTATGCGGCAACAGAGCAAGAAATGATGATAGAAAGCAAGCAGGCAATCAAAGATTTTGCTGGCAAATTAAAAGCCAGGTTAATGGAAGGAATGGCAAAGGGTGGACCAGTGACTGCTATCCAAATTTGTAATCAGGTTGCTGAGGATATTGCCAAAGAAGTCTCTGAAAAACAGGGTTGGAAAATTTCACGCACGTCTCTGAAGCCAAGAAATGCCAAAAATACCCCTGATGCCTGGGAGAAATCAGTTCTACAATCGTTTAAAAAACGGCAGCTTGCCGGAGAGGATATTTCTAAAATAGATCATGCTGAAATTCTTCAAGACAACGGCCAATCAGTTTTTCGCTATATGAAAGCAATTCCAACCCAAGGACTTTGTTTAAGTTGTCATGGAGAAAAAATCCCCCCAGATGTTTCTGAAAAGCTGAGACAACTTTATCCAGAAGATAAAGCCAAAGGATTCAAAGTTGGAGATATTCGCGGCGCTTTCAGTATTGTCAGGGAAATTAAATAGTGCCTCCGATTATTCGTCAACTGGAATTGCAGGATTATCAAATAACCTGGAAAAAAATGCAGGAATTTACCAAGTCAAGAGATCTAACAACGCCCGATGAAATATGGGTTGTTGAGCATCCTGCGGTTTTTACCTTGGGACTGAATGGCAAGCAACATCACATTTTGAAACACACAGAAATTCCTGTGGTTCAAACTGACAGAGGAGGGCAGGTGACCTATCATGGGCCGGGACAATTAGTTGTTTATACCTTGCTGGATCTGGAGCGTCTAAAATTAAATATCAGACAATTAGTGACGATTCTGGAACAAGCGATGATTGATACATTGGCACAATATGGCATTCACTCAAATGCTAGAAAAGAGGCACCAGGAGTTTATATTGGGGAAAAAAAAATTGGCTCTGTCGGATTACGAATTAAAAATAAATGTAGCTATCATGGGTTAAGCTTAAATAACCAAATGGATTTAACTCCTTTTACCCATATCAATCCATGCGGCTATCCTGGCATGGAAGTTACCCAACTTTTTGATCAAGGTGTTAAAATTCACACTCATGAATTAGCTTTACCGGTTGTTCATGCAATTATGACTGCTCTGGAAAAAAATTAAATGTCTTATCAAGCGCCATCACGCTCAACCCCTCAAATTCATCAACGAAATGCCGACAAGCTGGCAAGAATCCCCGTTAAGGTCGAAAAAGCAGAAAAAATATTACGCAAGCCCGAATGGATTCGAATAAAAATTCACGGCGGTGAAGAAGTTGACAGGATCAAACGAATATTACGGGAACGTAATCTACATTCAGTTTGTGAAGAAGCAGCCTGTCCTAATCTGGCTGAATGTTTTAATCATGGCACGGCCACTTTCATGATTATGGGCGATTTATGTACCCGCCGTTGTCCGTTTTGTGATGTTGCTCATGGCAAACCGCAGCCCTTGGATCAAAATGAACCTGAGCATTTGGCTGAAACTGTCAAAGCATTGAATTTAAAATACGTGGTGATTACCTCTGTTAATCGTGACGATTTAAGAGATGGCGGAGCTGGTCATTTTGCATCGTGCATTCAGGCATTGCGCCAACAAACACCAGAAACAAAAATTGAAATTCTGGTGCCTGATTTTCGGGGCCGGATGCAAAAGGCGGTGGAAATATTGTCTGAAAATCCTTGCGATGTTTTTAATCACAATCTGGAAACGGTTCCCCGTCTTTATCGGCAGGCAAGACCAGGTGCGGATTATAAAAATTCACTGCTGCTGTTACAAAAATATCAGCAAGCGAAGCCTGAAATACCCACTAAATCTGGTTTAATGCTGGGGCTTGGTGAAACCCAGGAGGAGCTGCAACAAGTCATGGAAGATTTGGTGAATCATGGCTGTACCATGTTAACTTTGGGTCAATATCTTCAGCCCAGTCAGGATCATTTGCCTGTTCAGCGTTATGTTACACCGGAAGAATTCGAGCAATATGCAGAAATGGCAAAATCATTGGGTTTTAAACAAGTCGCCAGTGCGCCCTTAGTCAGATCTTCGTATCATGCTGATTTGCAAGCAAAGGGCGTAAAATTGCTCTAAAGTGAAACCTGTTTCACGTCTTTGCTGAATAAACTGCCGGTTTCATCAAAGTTTCCCGCAGCATAGCAAGCTATAGTCTAGATTCCTTATGTAATTTTTCAGGAGATCGCTATGCGAGGAAACACAAGCATTAATGAAATTGAATCGGTCAATAATTTACTAACATTATCGGTTTATTTCACCATTGCAGATTGTCTTGATCTTGATGCCATGACGCTTCAGGCGGATGATGATTTGCGTAAAGACCTGGCTATGACAGATATTCAGCAGCAAACTTTATTTGAATCCGTTAAAGACCAATTTGAAGGTGAGCAACTCGATTTTTCTGTCATACAAACTGTGCAAGACGTGGTTGATCAACTGGTGACCTACAACGAATATCAACGATTACATTAACACTTGAATCCGCATTAAACTCACGGATTTAGATAAACTGAACTTTTCTTATTCATGGTAGGAGCGGCTTCAGCCGCGATTTAATTGCCGCAAGAAGCAACTCCTACAACACGTGAATTATCGTATCTATTATTAAATCTCAGACCTCTCGCTCTTAATCACTGCAAGTCAGTTATAATTCAGCTTCACATACAGAAAATAAAAACATTATTGTGACTGAAACCCATGTGATAACCCTGACTGCAATTCCAGTCATTGCAGTTTTTTGCCAATGGATTGCCTGGCGTCTTAAGCTTCCGGCCATTTTATTTTTGCTACTAGCAGGAATTATTGCCGGGCCAACATTAAATTGGTTAAAACCCGATGAACTGTTTGGTAACCTGCTGCAGCCTTTTATCTCCCTTGCCGTAGCAATTATTTTGTTCGAGGGCGGTATGACCTTGAAACTGGAGGATATTAAAGGTCTGGAGACAGTAGTGCGCCGTTTGGTAACAATTGGCCTATTAGCAACCTGGTTAATCATTGCTCTCGCAACCCACTTTCTGGTTGGTTTTTCCTGGGAACTTAGTTTTCTGTTTGGCGCTTTGGTGGTAGTCACTGGCCCGACAGTCATTATCCCCATGTTACGAACGGTTCGCCCCAACGCCAAAATTGCCAATATCTTACGCTGGGAAGGTATTGTTATTGATCCGATCGGCGCTTTGCTAGCGGTTTTAGTGTTCGAGTTCATTATTTCTGCGACACATGAACAGATTTGGGAGCATGTGTTATTGACTTTTGGCGGCATTATTGCCACGGGCTTATTGATCGGAGCCGCCGCAGGTTATCTGCTGGGTCTGATTCTCAGACACTATTTATTACCGGAGTATCTTCATAACCTAGCATCATTAGCATTGATTTTCGCCTCATTTACTTTAGCTAATCATATTTCCGAAGAATCCGGATTACTGGCTGTTACTATCATGGGTATGTGGATGGCAAACCTTAAGCAGGTTCATATCGAAGATATTTTGAACTTTAAGGAACATCTGACCGTGTTGCTGATTTCGGGTTTATTTATCATCCTTGCAGCGCGAATTGAATTTGATCAAATCATGATGCTGGGATGGGCCTCGTTAGCTATATTAGCAGTGATTCAGTTTGTAGCCAGGCCAGTTAAAGTTTTGATTGCAACCTACGATTCAACACTAAAATGGCAGGAAAAAGCCTTGCTTTCGTGGATAGCGCCACGTGGTATTGTTGCTGCGGCAGTCTCGGCAATTTTTGCTTTGCGTCTGGAAAACCAAGGTATAGAAGATGCCCAATTGATTGTGCCACTGACTTTCATAGTTATTGTTGGTACTGTTGTTTTACAAAGCACTACAGCAGGTTGGTTGGCTCGATGGTTAAAAGTTGCAGAACCGGATTCTAATGGCCTGCTTATCATTGGAGCTAATCCCCTGGCTCGAAAAATTGCTGTGGCCTTGAAAAACCAGGGGATCAGAGCCTTGCTGGTTGACCGCAACTGGTCAAATATCAAAGCAGCTCGGATGGAAGGGCTGGAAACTTATTACGGAAGTCCCATTTCTGAACATGCTGAACAATATCTGGATTTGACAGGATTAGGTCGAATGCTGGCGCTTTCTCCGCAACCGGCATTAAATGCCCTGGCAGCAATTCGTTATCGCAGTGAATTTGGGCGCGATGCAGTTTATACTTTACCGGATTCAGGAGAAATGTCAGAAAAAGAGGCAATCGCACCTGCGCATCGTGGTCATTTACTATTTCAGTCAGACGCCAGCTACAGTAAATTAGCCAGTTTCATTAGTAAAGGAGCAGAAGTTAAAGTGACTTCAATAACTGAGGATTTTACTTTTGAAGACTTTATGGCTCAACCTGGTAAACAAATTTTTCCATTATTTGTTCTTGATGATAAAAGCAAATTGGAAATTTTCACTGTTGATGAAAGTCTCCAACCCAAGCCAGGAAGTCAGGTAGTTAGTTTGGTGCTGGAGG
>CAZGYJ010000189.1:0-5102 GCA_964530345.1 uncultured Methylomonas sp. | reverse complement strand
CCTCAGCTGAGTTGGACTATTATAAGCCCTTATCTCATCTTGTCAAATGTTTTTTGTCGGACCCGCGTTAATTAAAATTTGACGCGTCAACACTTATCATTCAGACCAGAAACCCCCTTTATTTCCTACCTTGCGCCTCCCTTCTTCTTTATTCAAAAAAATCTCCCTTTGACGCACCGGAGAATGTCGTTACGTTTTAGATACATGATTTTCTTTGTCAATCATTTACATTTTCTGCCGACCCTGCAGCCACCCCGAATTGAACCTTATGAAGCCGGGAATACACGCCATTTCTGCCTAAAAGATCTTCATGAGAACCACGCTCTACAATCTTTCCACCCTCAACAACCACAATTACATCTGCTTGCTTTATTGTTGACAACCGATGCGCGATCACAATGGTTGTCCGATTCTCCATAATTACATTCAATGCAGCTTGAATTAATCTCTCGGACTCAGTATCCAATGCTGAAGTTGCCTCGTCCAGTATTAGAATAGGAGCATCTTTCAAAATCGCACGCGCTAATGCCAGCCTCTGTCGCTGCCCTCCAGATAATTTAGCTCCATACTCACCTATTTCTGTATCTAGGCCATGAGGGAGATTTTTTACAAATTCCATTACGTGCGCATCGGACGCCGCTCTTTCAATATCATGCCTGCTTGCCCCTTCCATCGTACCGTATGCAATATTATTGGCAACCGTATCATTAAAAAGCGTAATATTTTGTGTTACCAATGCAATTTGTCGACGCAGCCCAGCCAACTTATATTGCTTAATTTCAACATCATCCAATAAAATTTCACCTTGCTCGAAATCATAAAACCTCGGAACCAAGCTGACCAGAGTACTTTTACCCCCTCCTGATGCACCGACCAGCGCGATTGTTTGACCCTCATTAATGGCAAGATTAATATTATCCAGGGCAAATTTATCTGAGTTAGGGTATTTGAAACTTACGCCCTTGAACTCGAGCTTTCCTCTCGCACGATCAATCTCATATTCACCATCATCCTTTTCTCCTGGCTCATCTAAAATTTCAAATAAGGAATCTGCTGCCACAATTCCTTTTTGAATATCATTATTTGCATCACTCAACAATTTTATTGGCCTTGGCAGCATGAATGCCGCAGTTAAATATGCAACAAATTCCCCTGCGCTAGCCTCAACCATGACCATTAGCGCCAAATACATAATTCCAGCTAGCGCGAATGAAATAACAATCTGTAATAATGGATTATGTATTGCAGTAGTTGCAGCTAGTTTTATCGATTGGCGCTTATTATATTCACTACTTTCAAAAAATCTACGGCGCTCATATTGCTCCCCACCGAAACTACGGACAATTTTGTGACCTGCCACCAATTCTGATGCAATATGAGTCATATCACCCACGGATTCCTGGATATTCTTACTTAGCCTTCGCAGCCGCTTACTTATAAAACCAACAAAAACTGCTATCAATGGAGCCACCCCCAAAAAAATCAAAGACAACTTCCAATTTAAATAGAACAGATAACTTAACAAACCTACCGCTGTTAATCCCTCCCTGACTATTGTTCTAATTGCATCAGTGACTGCTTTCGTCACTTCTCCTACGTTATGAGTTAATCTGGATATCATATATCCAGTATTATTTTGATCAAAATAAACAGTCGGTAGCCGGGTGTATTGATCAAATAGTTCACATCTCAATTTATGGACTACATTTGCCGAAACTCTGGCTAAAAAATAATTCCCAAAAAACGCACCTACCCCCCTGACAACAAATAGCCCGATGATAAATACAGGCACAAATTTAACACCCTCTCTTGCCTCCGTTTGTAAAGCGTCAATAATATGTTTTACCAAAGCAGCAATTAGAGGCTGGGTACCTGCATAAATTAAATACCCAAGCACACTGACGAAAAATAGCCCCTTGAAAGGCAACATATACTTTAGTAAACGCCTGTATGTTTTTACCCCGCCCGCTTTTTTTTTCTTACTTTTCGATTTGCTCATGCTTGATATTAAATCCAAATGCTATTTTCCCATGAAACGGGCGGCAATAATGCCGTAATTAAAGCCAAAACATACTATCATACTCATTGAAGCCACTGTGCATTGCAGTTTTGATTTTGAATTATTAGTTATGCATTAATAAAATATAAATTTCGTTATGCAAAAAAATCTAGAGTCACCAATTCAAGCTGGCCGCATTTTAGTGATTGCCATGCGCTATCTCGGCGATGTCCTCCTGACTACGCCTCTAATCAGCTCACTCAGGAAGACATATAAAACAGCAGAAATAGATATACTCGTTTTCAAAAATACCGCTGCTATTTTAGAAGGATTTTCAGATATCAATCGCACCCTTACCATCCCAAATAAACCCACTATAAAAGAACAACTAACCTTATACAAAAAGCTTTTCAGACAATACGACCTTGTTATAAACACGCAAATTGGCGACCGTCCCTTTATCGCCTCTCTCATTGCTGCCTCCACTAGAATTGGAACAGTTCCACAAAATTATGAAAAAAGTCATTGGAAACATTTTTTTTATCAGGGCTGGACAGAATTTGACAACGAACACACTCACACAGTTTTGCAGCACTTAAAACTTGCTGATGTACTCGGCATTCCCCGCATATATCATGCCACCCCACCAAGCAGTACAATTGAAAAAAAAATGATCAAAGGTAAATATGCTGTTCTTCACCCGCACCCGAAATGGCACTATAAACGCTGGCCTATTGAAAACTGGATTGAAACCGCCAATTACCTTAACCAAAGTGGCCTGCAAGTCGTAATATCCGGCAGTTCAAGCGAAGACGAAAAAAATTATATTAATCAAATTTATAATCAACTTCCTGATGAAGCCTTAAACCTTTCAGGAAAATTGACACTCGCCGAGCTTAGTTCGGTTATCAAACACGCCCAGATTTTTATCGGCCCCGATACCGGGATCACGCACCTAGCCGCATCAACAGGTGTTCCCGTTATTGCACTTTTTGGACCAACAAATCCCGTAAAATGGGCTCCATGGCCTTACAATTACGATATTGACAAGAATCCTTTTAAAAAATTCGGAAACCAAAATGTTCGCAATGTCTCGCTTATTCAGGGCCCAGGTGACTGCGTCCCTTGTCACAAAGAAGGTTGCGAACAAAATAGAATGAGCTTTAGTCGGTGCCTTGAATCACTCAGCTTTAAAACAATAAAACCGGTTATCGATCAACACTTGTAAAACTATTCTTATTTTACAAAAACCTAATTCTAAAATTAACAGCAGCCCTTACAAAAACAGCAAATAAAACAATAATTAGCCCAATAAATCTATTTTGCGGTTAAAATATAAAGAAAAACAGTTCGTTTCACCCTAGCATTTTATTTAGTCACAGAAAAACCAATTTCTATCATCAATGACCGACCTTCAAGCCAAAACTTTTAAAGCAGGAGGTATTGTAAGCGCCCTGCTTTTGCTAACCATCCCTTTTTCTACATCAATCTCAATTATTCTATCCGGTATTTTGCTGCTGATTTGGCTCCTAACATCCCAGTTCAAACAATTGCCCTGGCTTTTGCGCAATAATCCTCTCGCTTTTTTTTCGCTGCTTCTCTTTATTGGGCTATTAATCGCAATCAGCTATAGCAGCGCACCCCTAAAAGACGCCATAAATATGTGGACCAAATATCGAGAGTTTTTCTTACTCATCGTCTTGCTGCCTTTTTTATCACCTGCACAACATAAAAAATGGATGATTTATGCATTTATTGCTGGAATGATCGGTACCCTGCTGGTTTCTTACGCAATGTATTTCGACTTTGTGCCTCGCCCTCGTTATGCTGCAACTTTAAAAAGTATTATCACCCAAAGCATCATGATTTCCTTTTTTGGCTATTATTGCGCTTTGCAAATCAAACATCCTGAATATATTAAAAATAAGATTTTTTGGTTGATACTATTACTTGTTTGCGTACATAACCTCTACTTTGTTGCAATTGGAAGAACCGGCCAGTTACTCGGCCTGCTTTTTGTCTTTCTGTTTTGCTTTCAACATTTGAATGTAAAATTATCCTTTTTCCTCGTAAGCTTCCTTGCTGTTTTTTTTGCCCTCTTTATCAACTATTCTGAAATGGGATTTCGTATTACTGAAGGCTTTCAGAACGTATTGAATTATGACTTTAAAAACCCAGAAACAGAAACATCCATGGGAAGGCGGCTTACTTTCTGGAAATATTCACTTACTCTAATAAATGAATCACCCTGGATAGGACATGGAACTGGAAGTTTTGAAACTGAATATAAACAACTGGTCGATGATGGCCAATACATCACTAAAAATCCTCATAGTGAATATCTTTCTCTTGCAGTACAACTTGGCATCCCTGGACTCATACTGTATTTTGGCTTTCTAATCAGCCAATATCGCATGTCCATGAAAATGGAAATCCCCAGAAAATGGTTTGCCCAAGGACTTTTATTATCAATTACAGTTACCAGCGTTTTTAATTCGCCAATTCTTGATCATACAGAAGGCCATTGGTATGTTTGTCTGCTAGCTCTTTGCTTCGCCCCACAAACACCACCCAACAATGATTAGTGTCATTATCATCACAAAAAATGAAGCTCATCACATCGCTTCTTGCTTGAATTCTGTTGCTTGGGCAGATGAAATTATTATCCTAGATTCTGGCAGTACAGATGAAACAGTTACAATTTGTAAAAAATATACCCCTCATGTTTACCTGACAGATTGGCCCGGCTTCGGCCCTCAAAAACAACGCGCTCTTGAAAAAGCAACAGGCGAATGGATATTCAGCATTGATGCCGATGAAGTTGTATCACAACAACTTGAAGATGAAATTAAACATGCAGTCAAATCGGCAGAATTTGACGGTTATCAAGTCCCAAGACTATCAAATTTTTGCGGGAAAGCAATGCATCATAGCGGATGGTGGCCTGATTATACAGTCAGATTATTCCGAAAAAAATCGGGGAAATTTTCATTGGTGCCTGTACATGAAAAAGTTCATGTTGAAGGGGTCATTGGAAAATTAAAAAATCCATTGCTTCATGATACATATGAAACTCTGGAAGAAGCCATTAGCAAAATGAATC
>CAZGYJ010000188.1:0-5173 GCA_964530345.1 uncultured Methylomonas sp. | reverse complement strand
CATAAGTCACTGATATTGAGTGATTTTAGCTAAATTAAATACGCTGAATAGTTACCAATATTTTAAATATCAAGAAATGCGGGCACCTAACCCCAGACAAAGAATATATTATTTATTTGGAAAAAGCACTGAAGTAGGCAGAAACCAAAAAAAATGATCCAAAAACCAAAATCAGATCGCCTTGTCTTGCATTTGCCAGAGCCGCATTAAAAGTTTCGGTAAAGTCAGTAAACCCGTAAGCCAAGTTTTTAATTTTCTGTTTTTTCAAAACTTCAGCTACCACTGATTGTTCAGCTATTCTCGAATGACCCAAAGGCGCAATATACCAATTTGAAATGTAAGGTTGCATGATCTTGACAACCCCCCCAATGTCTTTGTCTTTCATCATTGCAAAAATAGCATGAATTCGTTGTTTTGGAAAATATGCTTCCAAACCAGCGGCTAACATTCGTACCGCCTGTGGATTATGGCCCACATCCAGCAACACCGGAATTTCAGAATTAATTAACTGAAATCGACCCATTAAATGAGCATTCATTAAACCTTGCGCAATGCAAGGTGCTTTAACCGATAATTTTTCCTGTAATAATTCAACTGCCATTATTGCAGTCGAAGCATTACGATATTGCTGCTCGCCTATCAAAGCCGGCTTGGGTAACTCTGCAAAAATAATTTTATCATTCAGCAACCAGTGCCAGGCTGTTTCGGTTTTTTGATAACTGAATTCCTTGCCAACCGCAAAAACCTTTGCTTTAATCTTTGACGCACTGTCTATTAAAGACGCAGGAGGTTCTGGGTCACCAATAATGGCAGGTACGTCTATCCGAAAAATTCCTGACTTTTCTTTGCCGATCGCATCGCGAGTTTCACCAAGCCAATCGGTATGATCAATACAGATAGTTGTTACAATGGCAACATCAGCATCAATGATGTTTACTGCATCCAGCCTGCCTCCTAAACCAACTTCAAGGAGTTGAATATCCAAATTTGAACGCCAAAATATATCCAGGGCGGCCAATGTCCCAAATTCAAAATAACTCAGAGAAACATCTTTTCTAGCAGCTTCGATACGTTCAAATGCCTCACAAATTTTCTGATCCGCAACCGGCTCCCCTGCGACTTTAATTCTTTCGTTGTATTTGAGAATATGTGGTGAAGTATATGTTCCAACTCGGAATCCCGCAGTTCGATAAATTGACTCCAAAAAAGCAATACATGAACCCTTGCCATTAGTACCCCCAACAATAATCGTAACCGGTTTGACTCGTTCAGGATTCAATGATTGATAGACATGGGCTACCCGCTCCAAACCCAAATCAATGGCTTTAGTGTGCAGGTTTTCCTGCCAGCTTAACCAGTCTTCAAGAGCCTCAAAATGCATGTAGACGAGTTAACGATATTATTCTTCCTGAGGATTTTCCTGTTCCTGCACCTGTTCTACTTGTTCAAGTACATTGAGATGATGTGCTGGGTTTTTATTCTGTCTTCCGGCCATTAACATTGATAACACACTAGCGACTGTTTTCCGTATTTCCCTTCTGTCCACAATCATGTCAATAGCGCCATGCTCCAGCAAAAACTCGCTACGCTGAAAACCTTCTGGTAATGTTTCCCTTACAGTCTGTTCAATCACTCTGGGACCAGCAAACCCAATTAATGCATTAGGTTCTGCAATATTCACATCGCCTAACATTGCCAGACTTGCTGAAACACCGCCCATGGTTGGGTCGGTCATGAATGAAATAAAAGGCAAACCGGCTTCTGATAAACGGGTAAGCGCGGCGCTGGTTTTTGCCATTTGAAACAGGGAAAACAAAGATTCCTGCATTCTGGCTCCACCACTGGCCGTAAAAGTAATAAATGGTGCACCGATTTCCAGACTCCGGTTTATTCCTCTGACAAATCTTTCTCCAACAACGGAACCCATTGAGCCGCCCATATAACTGAATTCGAAAGCGGCGGCAACAATATCTCGGCCGACCAACTTACCCTGCATAACAACTAAAGCATCAATTTCCTTGGTTTTTTTCTGGGCCTGACTAATACGATCTTTGTATTTTTTGCTGTCCTTAAATCTCAAGGGATCATTAGGTTTAAGCCCTTTGCCTATTTCTTCCTGGCCTTCCTCATCCAAGAAAATTTTTAAACGGGTACGTGCAGAAATACGCATGTGGTGATCACACTTTGGACACACATTGAAATTTCTTTCTAATTCAGTGTTATATAAAATTGCACTGCAACTTGGACATTTATTCCACAAACCTTCGGGTACAGTACCTTTATTCGAAGCATCTGTACGAATTTTTGCCGGAACTAGTTTTTCATACCAACTCATCGTTGTATTGTCTCCAACTCAGATTCTAAAATTGAACATAGTCGCTCAAAAACTGGTTTATATAAAACTTCTCTGTACATGACAAAAAATTTTACCAGACCATTAACTATCCATGGCATAACGCATACTGTTTAATAGATCAACAATTTCCTGTTTCGCCTTAACCAGATTATCTGGATTGGATTCAATTTTGCTAATCAATGCGCTACCCACCACAACGGCATCGGCAATTTGTGCAATTGATTTTGCCGTTTGCGCATCTTTAACGCCAAATCCAACGCCTATTGGTAATTTTGTATGTTTTTTAATTTGCTGTATTTTTTTATCTACATCAGTTAAATCCAGATGCCCTGCGCCGGTTACCCCTTTCAAAGAAACATAGTAAAGATAGCCACTTCCCACCGCATCCATTTTCTTGATCCGCTCGTCACTACTGTTAGGCGCTAAAAGAAAAATAGGATCAATCTCTCGTGCTTTAAGCAAAGCAACATATTCTTCAGCCTCTTCCGGAGGTATATCAACCGTCAGTACACCATCAACTCCCGCAGATTTAGCAGCTTCAGCAAAATCTTCATACCCCATGGCCTCAACTGGATTTAAATATCCCATTAATACAACTGGAGTATTTTGATCTTGTTCTCGAAACTCTGACACTAATTTCAAAACCTTACGTAAACTCATGCCTTGCTCAAGGGCGCGCTCACTGGCCCGCTGAATAACAGGACCATCAGCCATTGGATCAGAAAAAGGCACGCCTAATTCGATAATATCAGCGCCAGCAGTCACCATCGCGTGCATCATTGGTACAGTAAAATCAGGCTTTGGATCACCCGCAGTAATAAAAGGAATAAGCAGCTTCCGGCGTGAAGTTGCAGCTTTAGAAAATTCAGCAACTAGACGATTCATATTTTAATCCCCTCTCGCTGCGCCATAGTATGCATATCCTTATCGCCACGCCCTGATAGATTAACAATGATAATTTGCTCTTTATCCATCTTTGGCGCCAGTTTCATGGTATAAGCCATCGCATGACTGGATTCAAGAGCAGGAATAATGCCTTCCATCTGAGTTAAAGCATGAAACCCCTGTAACGCTTCTTCATCGGTGATATTGACATATTCAGCCCGCCCAATATCCTTCAGCCAGGCATGTTCAGGGCCAACACCCGGATAATCCAGACCAGCTGAAATGGAATGCGTCTCAATAATTTCTCCATCATCGTCCTCCATTAAATAAGTACGATTTCCATGCAGCACTCCGGGACGGCCCGCACACAGAGGCGCTGAATGCCGACCTGTCTCAATACCATCTCCAGCAGCTTCAACACCATACATTTTGACACTTGTATCATCAATAAAAGGATGAAAAAGACCGATTGCATTTGAACCGCCGCCAACACAAGCAACCAGCGCATCAGGCATACGCCCCGTTTGTACCTTGCATTGATGTTTTGCTTCACGCCCAATAATGGTTTGAAAATCCCGAACCATAGCTGGATAGGGATGTGGCCCTGCAACAGTTCCTATAATATAAAAGGTATCATCAACATTAGTCACCCAATCCCTAAGCGCTTCATTCAAAGCATCTTTTAATGTCTTTGAACCTGATTCCACAGCAACCACTTTTGCACCCAACAGCTTCATGCGATAGACGTTAAGCGCCTGACGTGCAACGTCAACAGCTCCCATATAAACTACACATTCCAAACCCAATCTGGCTGCCACTGTTGCGGTTGCAACACCATGTTGACCTGCTCCGGTTTCTGCAATAATCCGGGTTTTTCCCATTCGTTTGGCTAACAGCGCCTGGCCAATCGTATTATTAACCTTATGGGCGCCAGTATGATTCAGATCTTCGCGTTTTAAATATATCTGCGCACCACCTAGCTCCCTGCTCCACCTTTGTGCATAATAAAGGGGAGAAGGTCTTCCGACATAATGTTGCAAATCGGTATCAAGTTCGGCGATAAACTCAGGATCCTTCATAAAACGCTGATAAGCCTCATTTAATTCCTGAATAGGCAGCATTAATGTTTCTGCCACAAACATACCGCCGTAAGGACCAAAATGTCCTCTATCGTCAGGCATATGATATTTTTCTGTCATCTTATTTACTATTATCGCCTCGATAAACTTGTTCAACAAACTGTTTCATTTTACCTGCATCCTTAATACCTTTTTCTATTTCCACACCACTACTGACATCCAATGCGTAAGGGTGAATTGCTCTCACAGCGGAACTGGCATTTTCAGCATCCAGCCCCCCAGCTAAAATGAGTGGAAAATCAATGCCTTCAGGAAGCAACTCCCAATCAAATTGATGTCCAGTTCCACCTTTGGCATCTGGATGATAGGCATCCACCAAAATTCCCGTTGCATCATTATAAGCGGCCGCAAAATCTATGAGATCCAAACCTGAACGCATTTGAACCGCCTTAATATAGGGCTTGTTATATATTCGGCAATGTTCTGGAGACTCTGCACCGTGAAATTGAAGTATATCGATGGGGATCTGATCCAAAACCGCTCTGATCAGCTTCTCTGTTTCGTTAACGAACAATGCCACAACCGACACGAAAGCAGGCAATTTTCGGATAATGCTACCTGCCTGTTCAATACTGATATTCCTTGGGCTGGGTGTATAAAAAACCAGGCCAATGGCATCAACACCTAAAGCTGAAGCAAAAATTGCATCTTCAGCTCTTGTAAACCCACAAATTTTAATGCGTGTTCGCATACCTGCCCATACCAATAAAAACGTTTCAGAATATCATATTTTAGTGCGTTTGTTGTTAGCCTCACACGAAAAATCGCTCAAAATGACAATCCTTTACTATCA
>CAZGYJ010000187.1:0-5179 GCA_964530345.1 uncultured Methylomonas sp. | reverse complement strand
TATATTAACGGCCTAATACATCGTTGCGGGTAGTTTCAACAATAGCGAGGACTTCGCCAATTAATTCATCAGCAACATTCAGTTCTTCCAGTGTTGATTTAAGATGGCCGGCGACGGCATCAAAATGTTCGTCATTCAAGCCGCGCTCTACCAAATGTGCATGACCTTTTCGCATGTCTTCACCGGTGTAGTTATTGGGACCGCCAAACGCCATAGTCATAAAGTTTTTTTGTTTTGCAGCTTGTTTTTCCATATCAACACCTTCAAAAAAATGGTTGATGGTGTCATCAGATAACACTTTGCGATAAAAAATATCGACTGCTGCATTAACGGCGCCTTCGCCGCCTAATTTTTCAAATAAAGAATCGCTCATATTTTTTCTCTGTTGTTGGTTTAAAAATCATTTTGAATAGCTTTTCAGCAACTACATTTTAGAAGGTTAAAACATCTTTTACAATATAAATATTGCAAAAGATGTGAAAATTACCTATCTTTTCAGTTTTTATCCTTTTAAGATAGTCAATAGGAAAAATTATGAGAGATTTTTATGGTATGTAACGTTAGCCCCAGGCAGATACAAATACTTGAGTTATTGCTTAAGCATCGCTCTGGCTTAACGATAGATACTATTGCGGATAACCTGAAAATTTCACGAACTGCCACTTTGCGACACTTCTCAGGTTTACAACAAGAAGGTTGCATTAAGGAAGGCTCATTGGATAAAACAGCCGGCCGCCCTGTCCGTTATTATGTGATTACTGAAAAAGGTATTAACCACTTTCCCAAGCAATATTCCTGGTTTTCCGAAATTATTCTCGATCAGTTGAAGCAGCAAATGGGTTCTCAAGCCTTCAAGGAGTTTATGTCGACTTTGGGGAAAAAAGTTGCTCAAGGGTTGCAGCAAAGAGTCGCAGATAAACCCAAGATTGAGCGCCTTGAAGAACTGGTCAATATTATGCAGGAATTGGGATATGATGCTGAAATATTAACCGGTGCTGGCGATGGCCGTCTGCATTTGCAAGCGCGAAACTGTGTTTATCATGATTTGGCACAAAAACATATCGAGGTTTGCGCATTTGACTTGGCATTGATGTCAACATTGCTAGACGATGAAGTTGAGCAGCTGGAATGCTTGGCTAAAGGTGATAATATTTGTGGTTTTTGTTGTCGGAAATAATCGGGGACACACCCAAAAAAATTAATGGATTGTTCTGTAGTTAGTTCAAACGTAAGATTTACTTGCATACATTTCAAGTCCAGATAAAGGTGTTTCGATTAAGTTCTTAAATATATTACGCTGCTTTTCAAGATTTATATTTTGCCCATTCATCCATTCTCTTGAAGATAGGGCGAGCAAAAGAATTCTCGATATTATCAAAATATATCCGCCCGGCATTTACGACTACAACGACTGAACTGATGTGATGTAAAAGTGCTGCGAAAACAGGATTTAAAAAACCAAATGTTGCTAAGGTTAATCCTACGGTATTAAAGGCAATCGCCCAGGTATAGTTCTGTTTGATAATGCCGGTCATTTTGTGACTTTGGTGTAGAACCATAATTAAATCTTGTGCATCATGGCCAAGTATTACAATGTCAGATGAGATAATTGCAAGATTAGCATTCTTATGTCCACCGATAGCAATACCCACATTGGCGGCCGCTAGAGCTGGTGCATCGTTTACTCCGTCACCCACCATTGCAACTTTTCCGTGTTCTCGGAATTTATTGACCAGAGCTGTTTTGTCTTCTGGAGTATTATTAAAATAATATTCGTCTGCATGAATGTAGTCAGCAACACGTTTTGCTTCTTTTTCTTCATTATCTCCTGTCGCCAGAATGACTTTTTCTATACCAAAGTCATGAATGGAATCGGCTAGATTACGCATTTCTTCTAGCATGATATCTCGGATTACAATAAGACCGATTGCCTTGCCATCAAGTGCAACCCAGATTGCTCGACCTTCATATTCGATACTAGGAAGGGTTATGTTCTGTAATTCTAGCGTTTCCGCACTACCTATCAGTATAATTTGTCCTTCTAGCATTGCTTTAATACCTCGGCCGGGCAAGTCTTCGGCCTGTTCGACAGAATGAAAATATCTGATATTCTGTTGTTCAGCATAGTGAATAATTGAGCGGGAAATTGGATGGTCAAATCGCGCCTCAACCGAAGCAACCAATTCTAGAAGTTGACGCTGTGGCATATCGATTTCAATGACCTGGCTAACTTCAGGTTCGGCTCGTGTCACTGTCCCGGTTTTATCCAGTATTAAGGTTTTT
Source organism: uncultured Methylomonas sp. (assembly GCA_964530345.1). Taxonomy (GTDB): domain Bacteria; phylum Pseudomonadota; class Gammaproteobacteria; order Methylococcales; family Methylomonadaceae; genus JALSJK01. The sequence goes on along the minus strand of CAZGYJ010000187.1, from coordinate 2,896 downwards.
ATATCTTGAATATTTTCCAACGGCTCGCCGCCTCGGGCAAGAATATTATTTCTGGCTAACTGGCCAATTGTAGCCGCAAATGCAGTGGGTGTTGCCAATGCCCAGGCACAAGGACATAATACCGCTAGAGCTGTTGCCATCAAGTGCAAGCTGCCGGTTACAAAGAACAATAAAAAGGCATACCCTGTCACAGATAACAACAGAATTTGTACTGTCTTATCGGCTCTTTTTTGTAAATCTGATTTTTTTGTCAGACTGGCTTCAATTTCCTGAGCCATCACCGCAACAAACGAATTGTTGCCATCCTTTTCAGCTTTTATTTTTAATGGAGCGGTAAGATTCAATGTTCCTGATGTCACACTGGAACCTGTCTTTTTAAAAACGGGGAAAGGTTCGCCGGTGACAAAAGATTCATCGATTGATGATTTTCCTTCTATGATCGTACCATCAACTGCAATTATGGCGCCTTTGGGAATTATCACCAGATCATTTTTTTTCACTTCAATAATCGGTACTTCCTTGATAGTATCTCCATCAATAATATTGGCTGTTTTCTTTCCTTCCTGAATAAGGCTTTCGATTTTTTCCCGATTTTTTCTGATGATCGTGAACGAAATATACAGTCCAAGACCAATAAACCAGGCAACCATCGCGCCACTTAATGGTTCTCCGTCAATTAATGTTACCGTCATGACCAAGACAATTAACAGTTCGGCAGACACCTTTTTCATCAGTAAAACGGCTTTCAGAAAAGCTTCCAGATAAAGCGCTAGACAAAAAAGGTAGAAAGGGATCCCCAGCCAGAACAATATAGGCATCTCATATATTGCATCCAGGCCAAAACAAAATACCGGTACAATTGAGGCAAGTACCCGCAAAAGCATGATGTCCTGATGAGGGCTGATTTTTAGAAAAAAAGCATCGATTTTATCGAAATAAACTTTGTAATCGATTTTGTTCATGGGGTTACCTGTTAAGTGAGTTGGTTTTTAATGATTTGAGTGTCGATTATGCTAATTTCTGTCGTTTGCCCCAATAGAAAAAACTAAGCAAAATGCTGGCCGCAACAATAATTGAGCCGGTAACCCAGCCCATTGTTGTTTCAGGGTGCTGTTGGAAAGTTGCCAGTTGATAAAATAGGGTGGCCATTAGATAAGCCAAGCCAGTAGACCAGACCACCATAAAAATAGACCAACCGACAGTTGATTCTTTGTAGGCCGTAGAGGTCGTGGCGATACAAGGAAAATAAAGTAGGACAAACAATAAATAGGCATACGCTCCAATTTGACCATGAAAATGTTTATGTAGCGCATCGACAAAGGGGGTGTTTGTCATGCCAGAGTGCGGAGGTTCGAACCCGAGCATTTTTTTAAATCCTAAGGGTATGGATAAAGCAGCCTGTTTCAGGGCTTTCCAGAATGCAAAAGTTTTTTTAGTGGCTGACTGTGTGTTGCCAGGTGTTTCTTTATAGATACTTTTCAAGGTGCTGATAACAACCACTTTATGCAAAATTCCGGTAAAAACAGCCACTGTAGCTGGCCAGTTATCCTGGTCAATCCCCATTGGTTTTAATAATGGCGTAACACTGCGGCCAGCTGCACTCAATACCGAGCGTTCAATATTGTGTTCTTTAAATGAGCCGTCAGTTCCAAGGTTACTCAAAATATGTAGAACCAAAACCATACTGATAATGATTTTCCCCACTCTGAATATGAAAGCCTTGATTCTTGTCCAACTATTAATCCAGACATTTTTTAGCTTAGGAATGTGGTAACTTGGGATTTCCATGATTACAAGCGAAAATTCCTCTTTAAGAAATGTGTGCTTTAACAGCAATGCGGTTATTAATGCAAAGCCAATTCCGATTAGATACAGACTAAAAACAACAACCCCAGCGTTTTCAGGAAAAAATGCTGCAGCAAACAAAGTGAATACAGCCAAGCGAGCACCACAAGTCATAAACGGGTTTAGTAGGATAGTGAGTAGCCGATCCCGAGGGCGTTCTAATATTCGTGTTGCCATCATTGCGGGAACGTTACAGCCAAACCCTAAAATCAGAGGTACAAATGCTTTCCCAGGCAAACTTAATGAGTGCATAAAGCGATCCATGACAAAAGTTGCGCGAGCCATATATCCGGATTCTTCCAAAATTGAAATAAACAGATATAAAAATCCCAGAATGGGAACAAAACTTAACACTTCACGGATGCCACCTCCGATTCCGCCAGCAAGCAGTGCAATAAGCCAGGAGGGGGTTTCTATCAGTGATAGCAGATATCCAAAACCATCCACAAAAATGGTTTGAGAGGTTTCTTTAAAAAAGGGTTTGAATACTCTCCCCAGTTTAATTGTAAAGGTGAACATGAAATACATGATCGTAAAAAAAATGGGGATCCCAAGAAACCGGTTTAATATGACTTTATCAATTTTGTCGGATAGCTCCCTACCTATTTTCGATTTCTGGATCAGGGTATCCTGAGTGAGTGTATTGATAAAGCTGTAGCGACTGTCAACGATTAAAATATCCGTGTCTTCACTCGTTTCAGTTTCTATTTTTTTGACTTCGTTTGCTACGGCTTGTTGCAAAGAGGAATCCACTAAGCTCATTGCAAAGTCATCTTTTTCCAATAACTTAATGGCAAGCCATTGTGTATCAATAGAAGTGGCGTCTAACTTCTGGGCTATTAGATGTTTTAAGCGATCAATTGCGGTAGTAATTATCTTCGGATATTCAACCGGGGAAGAAGTTATTGATTCTGATTCGACAAGACGATTAATAGTGGCTTTCAGGGATTGAATTTCAGCCGCCTGAGTTGCTGATAAAGCTACAACAGGGCAATGTAGTCTTCGGGAAATTTCGTCATAATCGATTTGAATATCTCGACCCGTGATATCA
>CAZGYJ010000186.1:0-5204 GCA_964530345.1 uncultured Methylomonas sp. | reverse complement strand
TGGTGGATGACTATGCCGGTTACAAACAGCTGTTTGATAAACGACGCAGCGAAACACCCTGTATTGAATGTGGCTGTTGGGCGCATGTGCGCCGTAAATTCTTTGACCTGCATCAGGCCAATGATAGCCCGTGGGAGAGGTAACGGGCGCAATCCCGTTACCCCGACCCGATCATGTTTTGTCGTATTTTATGTATTTAAACCTTGGATCATCCGGGGTTCCTTCCAATGCTCCACCCTCTTTACCTGGTTGCCACATAATCACTTCCTCGATTTTTTTCGCTAGTTCAAAATCTTTGTTGGTAATACCTTTGGCGGCGTGATTCATTAACTTAACAATGACAAAGGCATAGGAAACGGTTAAATCAGGATGATGAAATGCCGCTTCGGATAAATGTCCAACAGTATTCACTACCATTAGTGTTGCTTTCCAGCCGCTGGTTTTATATTTGCGGCGTATCCAGCCTTTTTCCAGATACCAATGCGGTAACTCTTCCTTTAATCGAGCTTCTATTTCCTCATCAGAATAGGTTTCTTGGTGTTGTCTTTTTCTCCAGCCCATGATTCTGCCTCCGTTGATTGTTGAAGTTCAGCAGGAACTTGACTTAAGCTAATCGCGGCTGAAGCGCTCCTGCATTTTTATATTTTATACTCTTTTTCCAAAAGTTTTGCATGCGCGGCTGCCAGCCGGGCAACGGGAATACGCGGAGCTGAACAAGATACATAATTGAGTTTAATATGATGGCAAAACCGAATCGACTCAGGATGGCCGCCTTGTTCTCCGCAAATTCCGATACGAATGTCCGGCCTTGTTTGATGCGCCAGTTCGCTGGTCATTTTCATTAATTGCCCTACTCCTTTCACATCCAGTACTTCAAACGGGTTATCCTGCAAAATTCCTAATTCATTATATAGAGGCAGAAATTTGTTTTCGGCATCTTCTCTGGAAAAAGAAAAGGTTGCCTGGGTCAAGTCATTGGTACCAAAAGAGAAAAATTCACAGTATTTGGCCAAATCTCCGGCGCGTGTACAGGCACGAACTGTTTCCACCATAGAACCAAATCTAAAATCCAGCTCGATACGATAATGCTCTTCAACTTCCTGTTTTGCCTGTTCGACAATTTGTTTGACTTTTCTAAGCTCCTGGGAGGTGATAACCTGAGGTATCATGATCTCAGGCTGGACGGGAATCCGTTGCTGCATACACAAGGCGGCAGCTTCCAGAATGGAACGGATTTGCATACGGTAGATTTCAGGATAACTCATACCCAGTCGAACGCCCCGATGGCCCAGCATCGGGTTGACTTCATAAAGCTCACGAACTTTTTTCAGCATTAATTGCTTTTTGGCAATGGCTTGATTAATCACTTCATCATTCAATTCTCCAAAGGGTGAAGGTAAGGATCCATGATGCCCCATCGTTTCCAGAGTTACTTTTTGACCTTTAATAACAATCGCATATTCTTTCAGTGCTTGTATTTCTTCCTCTAACTGATGTTCATCAGGCAAGAATTCATGCATCGGCGGATCCAGCAAACGAACAGTCACTGGATAAGGCGACATTGCCTGAAATAGTTCCTGAAAATCATCCCGCTGTATTGGAAATAACTTATCAAGTGCCAATTCACGCGCTTCAACACTATCTGCAATAATCATATCCACTACTAATGGTAATCGGTCAGTAGCATTAAACATCCGTTCAGTACGGCATAACCCTATCCCGACTGCGCCATAACTGGCAGCCAGACATGCGCCTTCCGGGGTATCGGCATTGGCATGTACTTTTATTTCTGCAATTTCATCGGCCCAGCTTAATAGCGTATGCAATTCATTAGAAAATTCAGGTTCGATGGTCGGTATTTCGCCCAGAAAAATATTACCTGTACTGCCATCTATGGTAATGACATCGCCTTCTCTGATATGCACATCACCAACGATAGCAAGCCGTTTTTTGACATCCACGACGATATCATCAGCACCTGCCACACAAGCTTTCCCCATGCTTCTGGCAACGACGGCAGCATGAGATGTTTTACCGCCGCGACTGGTCAAAACACCTTCTGCAGCAAAAAAACCATGAATATCTTCAGGTTTGGTTTCTTCGCGTACCAGAATTATTTTTTCTCCTGCCCCACCTAAACGAACCGCAGTGTCCGCATCAAAAACACACCGGCCGCTGGCGGCGCCAGGCGAGGCAGGCAGGCCTTGTGCTATGGGCGGATTATTATGATCTGGCGCCAGTTGCGGGTGTAATAATTGTTCCAGTAATTCGGGATTGATTCTCAGTAACGCTTGCTGTTTGGTGATCAAACCTTCAGCAACCATGTCAACCGAAGTTTTGACCATCGCCGCCGCATTCATTTTGCCATTTCGGGTTTGCAGGCAATACAATACGTCTCTTTCGATGGTATATTCGTAATCCTGGACCTCCTTGTAGTGATTCTCCAGTTTATTACGTAATTCCACCAACTGCCGATACATTTCCGGCATTTCAGTTTCCATTTGCTGAACGGGTTTTGGGGTACGAATACCAGCAACGACATCTTCTCCTTGAGCATTCACCAGATATTCACCGTACATTTCGTTTTCCCCGGTTCCAGGATTACGAGTAAAACCAACACCCGTGGCACAATCATCCCCCATGTTGCCAAAAACCATCGTGACAATATTAACCGCCGTTCCATTGGCTATGTCTGGAGTAATATGAAATTCACGTCGATAATCAATGGCTCTTTTGCCCATCCAGGAGTTAAAAACTGCTTTAATCGCCAATTCCAGTTGCTCAAAAACATCTTCAGGAAAGTCGTGTCCGGTTTCTTCTTTTACAACTTGCAAAAACAGCTCACTGATTTCCTGTAAATGATCGCTGGTTAAAGCAACGTCAATATTTATGCCGGCCTCATTCTTGACTCTATCAAAATGGACATCAAATTTTTCATCCTCAATCCCTAATACTACTTTGCCAAATAATTGAATAAAACGACGATAGGCGTCATAAGCAAAACGCGGATCATTTGTCAGTTCGATCAAACCAGCCAGGGTCTGCCGATTTAAACCCAGGTTAAGAATAGTATCCATCATGCCTGGCATCGAAACAGCAGAACCGGAACGAACGGAGATCAGCAAAGGATTATTGGCGCCGCCAAACTGTTTCCCTGTTTTTTGCTCAATATCGGTGATATGCTGCTTAACTTCCTGCCATAAAGACTCGGGTAATATGCCTTGATCCAAATATTGACGGCAAGCATCAGTGGTAATAACAAACCCAGGTGGAACATTCAGACCAATCTGGGTCATTTCACAAAGATTGGCGCCCTTACCTCCTAATAAAGCTTTGTCTTTTCCGTTACCTTCCTGAAATGAATAGCAGTATTTTTTAGTCATTGGAAAACCTTGTTGTTTTGAAGCTCTGATATACTTTTCCCTCAAAGAAACGAGGTATTAACTTACTATTTGTACCGTTAATTTTTGCTAAAAACAAGAGGAAAGAATGATTATTTTTACAGGGATAATAAATGGACAATTTTGATGTTGTCATTATTGGCGCTGGTGCTGCCGGCTTAATGTGTGCAATCGAGGCCGGAAAACGCGGAAGAAAAGTGTTGGTTATTGACCATGCCAATAAAGCGGGAAAGAAAATATTAATGTCCGGTGGTGGGCGTTGCAATTTCACCAATTATTCGATCGAAGCAGAAAACTACATTTCCAGTAATCCCCATTTTTGTAAATCGGCATTAAGCCGTTTTAATCAATGGCATTTTCTGGAATTAATAAATCAATATCAAATTCCATTTCATGCAAGAGCACACGGACAGTTGTTTTGCGATCATAGCGCCAAAGACATTCTGGCAATGTTATTAAGTGAGAGCAATAAAAATGCCGTTTCCATTGAATTAAATTCGCCCGTTAAACAAATTAACACAGAACATGAGCGATTTATTGTTCAAACATCCCGGCAGCAACTTCATTGCCAGTCGTTGGTTATTGCAACTGGAGGTCTTTCAATACCAAAAATGGGCGCTACTCCCTTCGGCTATCAAGTTGCTGAGCAATTCGGCATCGCAATCATTCCGACGCGAGCAGGACTTGTGCCATTTACCTGGCAGGACCTTGATAAAATTCGATTTACAGATTTATCGGGCATTGCAATTGCGGCTGTCGTCAGTAACGAAACAATCAGCTTTGAAGAAAACCTGTTATTTACCCATAGAGGACTCAGTGGCCCTGCTATTTTACAAATTTCTTCTTATTGGAACCCAGGTGAAACAATCGAAATTAATCTACTGCCAGATCTTGATCTTTTTGAAGTCTTATTGAGCAAACGCAGAGAACATAGCAACAGTCAAATCGGCACTGTTTTAACCTCTTTTTTGCCAAAAAAATTGATTCGGGCATTATGTAAGAACGAACTTCTTGAAACTCCGCTGCAAAATTGTTCGGATATGCAGATTAACCAGGTAGTGAAGCAACTTCAACAATGGATCATCAAGCCAAATGCAACGGAAGGATATCGTACTGCTGAAGTTACCGTTGGCGGCGTTAGTTGTGATGAAATTTCATCAAAAACCTTGGAATCTACAAAAGTGAAAGGTTTGTATTTTGTCGGCGAAGTGTTGGATGTTACGGGCTGGCTGGGCGGTTACAATTTCCAATGGGCCTGGTCTTCAGGCTGGTGTGCCGGGCAATTTGTTTAACAGGCTTCTACTTGTGTCGGAGCGGCTTAAGCCGCGATTTTAACAACCATTTAAAGCATATCATTTACTCTGACAAAGCATAAATCCGGTCCAAGAAGTAAAAATGCCAGGCATGTCGCCTGGCACTGGTTTTGTAAATTCTACGTTAGTGTTCCATCAAATCATTTGCTGCATCGATATGTTTAATTGCCTCTTTTGTATGCTTGGCAGCGACATCAGCATGTCCCATTTTGCCATGTTTAATAGCTTCTTCAAGATGTGTTTTTGCTTTGTTTAAATGCGCACCTGCTTCAAGATGGACTTTTATTGAAGCATTCACATGCTCTAAGGCTTCTTCATCATGCTTTACCAGAACATCGGCATGTCCCATTTTGCCATGTTGAGCCGCCAGTTGGGCATGTTTTCTTGCTTCAGGAGCATGTTGTTCAACTGCGAAAGAAACTCCTATCATGCTAATGAATAAAAACGCAATTAACGATAATGTTGAAATTGGGTTTTTCATTGTCTCTCT
>CAZGYJ010000185.1:0-5215 GCA_964530345.1 uncultured Methylomonas sp. | reverse complement strand
GCCCGGCTAAACCCACACGGCCATTAAGTTAAACAAAGTGTAGGTGGGGTTAGCGATAGCGTAACCCGACAAAATTTAGCGAACGTACACGACCGCTCAGCCACCCTGCAAAATGACAAATGTTTTTATACTTCGCGCGGTCACAGATGCGGAATTTATAACACACTGATTTTTGCCGAGAGCAAGGCAAAAACTCAGTCGTTAGAAATCCGTAGTCGTTATCGCGCGAAGTATAACTTAATGGCAGTGCGTTAAACCCAGCGTTTATGATCCAGCATAATGCGAAATTTCAGCATCGCTATGATCATTTTTGGCGACCGCTGATGATCAAAAATATCCTTAAGCCAGGCGTGCACCGTCTGATTATTATAATCCTTGCCATAAAGCGTCTGCCATACTGCACAAGTTATCGGCGCATCATTGTTTTCAATTATCCCCAACGCATTGGCCTGATCATAACTTGATTGCGCCAGCGCCTGCATTTCCAAATCTTGCCGGTCCCAAAGCAATAACGGCAAAGCAGCCTGGGTTTTTTCCAGCAAAGGCAAGTTTATTTGTCCGGAAGAAAGATATAATGGCAAGGTTTCAATAGTGGATTCTGCTGCTTTCCAGACCTGGGCAGGCAGTGTTTCTGCCAAACGATGAAATTCTGCCTCTCTATCCTCATCAGGCAAGGCTGAAATGGCTTGGTTAATGTCAGGCTGCTCATCAAAATTAGGCGCTATCGCCATCATCAACTCCGCAAAAGCCGCCAGCGCCGCCTGTGATGCAAGCCCCCTGTATCTGGCTCTGTCCAGCATGTTGCGAACTATTCTTTTTTGAATGGCGTCAGGAAAACGCGGCAGACAATGGGGATATTTTTCCACCAGCGCTTGTTGAATATTACAAACAAACTGATCTTCCGGAGGCTTTTTTAGCGCTTCGAATTGTTCTTGCCTGATTTTTAATGGCATATTGATAACGATGACGTTTAATTAAAAAAATTAAGACCATGACAGATAAACTCCGGATGGTCTCTATATTACCTAAGAGGAGAAAACTTTAAAAGTTGATGCCCGCTTTCATTTTCAGCAAAAAAATGGCTCACCGGCCCAAACATCATGGCAGATTCCTCACGATGACAAGACGGCAGATAGACTCGCAAAACGCGGGGATCATAATAACGAAAGTAAACGGGCTTTGACTCAGCATCATAAACCGTTAATAATTTTCGCAAATGTTGCCGCATTTCTTGCATCGACGCTTTAGTGCGCATAAAAATACCCGGATAACGGCCCACCAGACCCAGTAACCAATGCGTAACTTCTGCATCAGGCGGCAAAACCGCCAGATAAGGCGCCATGGTTGCCATATCCGCAGCCAGCTCACCCCGATACAGACACACAAATTCGGCTTGAAAACGGTTCAGCTGATTTAACAAGCCCGGAATCGCAGCGCCATCCAGAACGGCATAAACAGCGAGATTTGGCTCACTAAACAGTGTATTGTGAAAATTGTGAAGAAGACTGGTTTTTGTCAGGGTACGGCTCATTGGGTTTCCTGTTTTGTACACGCTTATTGTTTTCAGGATATTGTAATCGGTGTGCCCGGTTTAGTGTAACTATTTCAGTACATCATCAGGGCAGGTTTTCCCGTCTTCATGTGCAAGGCCCCATTGCCATTAAGTTAAGACAAAGTGTGGGTTGAATTAGCGGCAGCGTAACCCAACATTTTTCAGGTTTTATGTGTATTCCATCCCTCTCTGTTTATTTTGATATACATATAACCTGTCAAGAAAAAAATGACTTCATATCCCTATGAGATCAATACAATATCATATCATGCCATATCTTGACTTCTCACGCATAAATGAAGAGTTGCTCTTTGCCCACTTCTTCTTCAATTTTGTAAGGTGGAAAATGAAGCGCATGCCACCGCTCATCGACAGTAAAACGCCGGAAAATGCTTTGCTATTTCGACTTACAGATTATGAGTTAATGCAACAATAAAGAGCCGACCCTTCGCCAAGCTACCTTCATATCATACAGTACTGTCTGACGGCCACTGTCGAGCAGTGTTCAAAACACGCAGCACGCGAACCAGACCTCCGGTGACGTCATAGACTAGAACATAGTTTTGATGTGCGACCAGCTCGCGTGTATTAGTCACGCGGCCAAGTCGTCCAAGGTTAGGATAATCAACTAAGCGTGAAGCCTTTTCTGAAAACAGCTCATCCAGAGCCAAGGCAGCGGCAGGGTTGTCGGCTTCGATATAATCATAAATTTCGTCACGGTCTTGTATCGCTTCTGGTGTCCAAAACAATTCCATCATTCTGAAGCTTCAAGTCGACGGCGTGTTGCTGCCCGTCGAGCTGCAAATTTAACCTCTACTTCAGCGGCAGGCACCAAATTGCCAGTATTAGCGGAATCCAGGCCAACTTGAACCTGGTGACGAAACCATGTGTTATGCTCTGCGGCTTCTTGCTGTTGCTGTACAAATTCGCGCATAAAGTCCCGAAGGAGTTGCGCCCCGCTACGGTCTCGGGATTTTGCGGCTTGGGCAAACTGGCTTTTCAAAGCGTCATCGACTCGGAAGGTAAAAGTTGTTTTACTCATGACTGCTTCCTCGTGTGTTACAAAATAAGTATATTGTAGCACAAGGAACCACCGCCCTATCACCTCTGCAATGAATCACTGTCCACTCCTTCATGACACTCCCCGAATAAATTCAGAAAGTTTGTCAGATTATTTTCAATAAAAAAAGTCTGAAAAAGTGGCTCAATTATTTTGGCCAAAAATGGCTCAGCTTTGGTGGCCATTGACAGGCTCAAAATTGTTGGCCATTAACAATAACCGCCCTTAACCAGCTCCCAAAGTCCCGAGGCAATGCCCTTGGCGGCGCTCCAGGCACCCTTCCCGGCCACACCGATAAAGGCAGTCGTATCGCCCCGCAAGCCCTGCTCTGCCAGCGGCGGCGGTTGGCCTTCCAGTCCGGTTTGGCGTCATCGGCGACAATGGCCGATTGCGGCGAAACGTCCGCCTCCGGCTGCGTCTCCTTCCTGACTTTGCGGCTGGCGGCCGTTGTGGTCGGCGCCGATGATCAGCCAGGCGATTTGTCATGGTGGAACGGGCAATGCCCTAAATAATCTTTTCCCTGTTTCTTCAAAACAATGCCCGAAGATTCAACTAATGCCTGTAAAGACACGTTGTTTTTTAACTGGGTAATATCGTTGTCAGATAAACGTGTCATTTTGTGATTCTCCAAAAACCTGTCAAGCACATTTCGGGATTATTTTAGTGTTGATTTTTTAATCAACAATATGTACGATTAACGGATATTTTAAAGGCAATACGTAACTTGTGAAACCCTTGTGATCGAAAACAGGACTTATACTGTTGGATATACCGTACCGAGGAATTTATGTATGTCTAAAAAAATAAATGAGAATTTCAAAAACTTTGGTAAGCGACTCGCCAAACTACGCAAAGCTGCTGGCTATACTCAGCAACAATTAGCTGATGAGATCGGCGCAACACGTCGAATGATTACTTACTACGAGTCAGAAAGCCAGCATCCACCAGCCAATATGCTAGTTGATCTAGCCAAAGCATTGAATATTAGTGCTGATGCCTTGTTGGGAATTGAGTCTATTGAAAAAATTCCGATCAACAGTCGATTAGAAAAACGAATCAAACAGATTGAGAAACTAGGACCAAAACCCCGCCAACAAATCACACAACTGATCGATACCTTAATTGAAGCTGAGCAGTTAAAACAAAAGGCGAACACCTCCTAATAGCGAGAGAGAACAATGGAACAAATTGCTAATTTACATATTGAAAAATTACCAGAAGGCGTTTATCTGGCAACCAGTGAGGATATTCCCGGGCTGATAGCGCAAGGTCGTACTATTACTGAAACTTTAGAGATTGCCCGCGATGTAGCCAAGAAACTGCTTGAATCGCAGACCGGGCGACATCACTCAACTCAGTTAACATCAACACAGGATTCATTTGATTATCCGTTGATTCTGGGTAGCTAATGGGCAGGCTGGCAGGGTTTAAGTATCGACAGATTATCAAAAAACTTAAAAAACTGGGGTTTGAGTTTGATCGTCAGGCGGCAGGTTCGCATGAAATCTGGTTTAATCCAGCAACGAATAAGTACACTACGATCCCTAACCATCCTAGTGATATGCCAGAAGGGACATTGAAAGCGATTCTCAAGCAAGCAGATGTTACGATTGTTCAATTTTTGGAGGCTTGACGATTCAGAAGGACAGTGCAAAACGCTTTCGCTATTGCACCCTACAGGTACGTGTTACGTGTTGACACAAATCATAAAGTCTTGTTCTCAAATCATCAAATTCCATATTTTCTTTTGATAATGGCTGGCCATCACTATAAAGAATCACATCATTTAACGACCCCATCCCTCCATACATAGATAGAATCTTGCTAGCAACTTGTACAGGTCGGGTAGCCAACTCTTGACTGGTAGATTTTAATGCATCAGCCCAATTATTAACACCGCTAAGCCTTAATAAATCAATCATTTTTACCAACGTATTTTCAATATTATTTATATCATTCATTTAAGTGGACTCGAATTAATTACTTCAACACCATCAATGGCCCAAGGCTTCGGTACAACTATTTGTTGCGCTCCACCAACAAAAACTCCACCTTGAGAACCAACTTCTCCAACATAAACTTGTGTTCCCTCAGGAATCTTGACTTCAAAAGTAGCTCGTAGGGCGGAAAAGTGAAACGCATTCCGCCTTTCACCATCAGCAAAATGTCGGAAAACGTTATCGCTCATCCAACTTACGGGTACGGCTTACGTGTTTACGGATTATTTTTTTCATCTTCTATTTCTTTTTCCATGGTGGCAAACCATTTTCTACCTTCATCTGTATCATGCCCTCTTATGTGGACAGCAAAACTTGCGAAAGCATCGTGCATTCCAGAAATTGGTCGCAATGAACCCTCAGAAAAATAATAACCGCAAGGAATATCTTTCTGTAAAGGTGCCGTAATTTTTCCATCAAGAACTTGCTGAATGATTGGATCAAGAGCCTGCAAACAAAGATCTGCATCTGGCTCTTGATCTTTATATTTCAGTAATATATCCCTTAAGGTTTGTGCTTCTTTTTTGAGTCTATCTACTTCAAATATTACGCCCATATTAAATTTCTCCTACTTTTTCAGGTGTTGTCCAGTCAGGTCGATTAGGG
>CAZGYJ010000184.1:0-5317 GCA_964530345.1 uncultured Methylomonas sp. | reverse complement strand
TAATGGATTGCCTGAGGGTGAATAGATAAATTTTCCTATTATACGGAGTTTTCAGACAAATTTACAAAGCATTAGGAACGAGCAAGGAATAAGTTTGGTAACTGACGCCGTATTTTTATTTGTATTCAAGGCGTAGAAATAGGCGCATAGCCAGCTATGTAACTATTTTTACAACGCAGAAGACGAATAAAAAGACAAGCCAGTTGTTAAAATTATTTCATGTTCGTTTCTTAACAGTTTCAAGCTAATTCAAAATGGTTCAGTCATCAAATTATATGACATCATTCTGGAGATGCTCTGTTAAAATATGCGGATGTCAATTACATCAAAATTATCAAGGAATTTCGGCCACATAGTTGGAATTTTAATTCTAATCAGAATAATTTTTTTTATTAGTTTTGTGGTCTTTGACGGTCAGTATCTTGAAGAAGATTCCGGCTATTATCTCTGGCTTGCTGATATTTTGAGAGAACACCATGTTTTCTCCCCGTCTGATAAACCTCCCTTTTCTCCAGAATTATTCAGAACACCTGGATATCCGGCTTTTCTTGCTTTGCTAAAAGCAATTGGAATGGAAAGTCCCTACTGGGTGGTGCTTTGGCAAGAATTGATTTATGGGTTGTGTGTTTTTATTTTTTTTCATTGTGGAAAGCCTCTTTTTGGTGGCAAAATTACCCGTTTGGGAGTGATCTTTTTACTGATAGAGCCGGGTGGTTTGTCGACTCCAAAGATGGTTTTATCAGAAACCCTGTTTTTACCCTTTTTCTTTACCGGATTATTGGCAATTGGCCAGTATTTGCGACAACAGGACTGGAAATTATTGTTTTTTGCAGGTGCTATGATGGGAGCAGGAGCATGGATACGACCTGCGATTTTATATTTTCCTTTTGTTGTCGCCATAACGCTGGTCGCATTTGCTGTTAAAAGTAAAAAACGCTGGCTGCATAGTGGTGTTTTGCTTTTTTCATTTATCCTGGTGATGTCGCCCTGGTTAGCCAGGAATTATGACTATTTCGGCAAAATAGTCATGTCCGGTCAGCAAAGCAATATGCTGGCGAATTATCATGTGCCGGTAGTTTGGGAATCAGCTAAAGGAATTCCATTCTGGGAAGGGCATAAAATCATCAAGGATCAAGTAAAACAGGCCATTAATGAGCAGAGTAAAAAATATGGACGAAAGTTGACCCTGGCCGAAAAATTTGATCTTGAGCAAAAGATAGCGATTAGTGAATTAAAAAAATACCCCTGGCATTATTTAAAGCAGTGGTGTTTTGGCGTTTTAAAAACCATGAATGGGGCAAATCTGTTTGAAATTTATCACGCATTCAGGCATCGAACAGACCGCTTGCACTATTTTGAGATCGAAGCCACCGATTTCAAGGAAAAAGTCTATATTTTTCTGGTTAATCAAGACTACTTTTATATTGCTGCAGTTTTGCTGAGAGTGGCGATTGGCTTTTTTGCACTGATTGGTGCGCTTTGGATCGTTATAAAAAAAGATTGTTTTTTGTGGATTATGATGTTGGCCAATTTCTATTTTATTTGTTTGCCTGGTCCAATGGGTTTGGCCAGGTTTCGTTTTCCTGTCGAGGTTTTTTGGTTTATCCAGGCATATTATGGTCTCGCATGGATAATGTGTTTTTTACAAAAGCGAAAGCAGACAAAAACATAGTATAATAGCCGGTTATATTTCTGGCAGTAGGAGTTGATATGCAAATAATTCAAGAAGCGCTGACATTCGATGATGTTCTTCTGGTGCCTGCCCATTCGACAGTTTTGCCGCGTGAAGTTGATTTAAAAACCTGGCTGACGCGGGACATTCAGCTTAATATCCCATTGATGTCTGCAGCAATGGATACCGTGACCGAAGCAAGGTTAGCAATTACTATGGCTCAGGAAGGTGGCATCGGTATTATCCATAAAAATATGACAGCACAGCAGCAAGCCAGTGAAGTCCGTCGGGTCAAAAAATTTGAAAGTGGCGTCATTCGGGAGCCAATAACGGTTTCGCCGGATATAAGTATTCAGGAAGTGATTGATCTGACGCATGCGAAAAATATTTCAGGGGTGCCGGTCGTTGTTGGTGATGAGTTGGTTGGTATTGTAACCGGTCGGGATTTGCGTTTTGAAACACGTTTTGATGAGCCGGTTTCCAAAGTCATGACACCTAAGGAAAGATTGATAACCGTCAAAGAAAATGCTGGTCAGGAAGAGGCAATCAAACTGCTTCATGAGCATCGGATTGAAAAAATTTTGGTGGTCAATGATAAATTTCAATTACGTGGATTGATTACCGTCAAGGATATTCAAAAAGCCAAAGATTATCCAAATGCTTGTAAAGATAACCAGGAACGTTTGCGTGTGGGTGCGGCGGTAGGTACCGGACAAGGCACGGAGGAACGGGTAGAAGCACTGGTAGAAGCCGGTGTTGATGTCATTATTGTTGATACAGCGCATGGCCACTCACAAGGAGTTTTGGATCGAGTGCGTTGGGTGAAGCAGCAATATCCTGATGTTCAGGTGATTGGCGGCAATATCGCTACGGCTACAGCAGCGAAAGCACTGGTTGAGTCTGGCGCTGATGCAGTGAAGGTCGGTATTGGTCCTGGCTCCATTTGTACCACTCGAATTGTAGCCGGGGTTGGAGTTCCGCAGATTACCGCAATCAGTGATATTGCGGATGCATTACAAGGTTCAGGGGTGCCGTTAATTGCAGATGGAGGTATTCGTTTTTCTGGTGATGTTGCCAAGGCGCTGGCCGCCGGCGCTTATTCAGTTATGCTCGGTAGTCTTTTTGCGGGAACAGAAGAAGCGCCTGGAGAAGTTGAATTGTATCAGGGACGTTCTTATAAATTATACCGGGGGATGGGATCTTTGGGGGCCATGTCGCAGCAGGAAGGTTCCAGCGATCGTTATTTTCAAGAAGATGCCGCAAATGTAGAAAAACTGGTGCCCGAAGGTATCGAAGGCAGGGTGCCTTATAAAGGTAGCGTAATTGCCATTGTTCATCAGCTCATTGGAGGTGTTCGGGCAAGCATGGGTTACACCGGCAACCAAACTATCAGTCAAATGCATGAACACGCCAAATTTGTGCGTGTCACCAATGCTGGCATGCGGGAAAGTCATGTTCATGATGTCAGTATTACCAAGGAAGCTCCAAATTACCGGATGGACTAGGTGGTTTGATTCCTCGGATTCAGTTTTTTAAACTTCTATTCATTGTTAATTATGACTGCCAATCAGCCAAGCAATATTCATGCAGACAAAATTCTGATTCTTGATTTTGGATCACAATATACTCAACTGATTGCCAGGCGCATTCGTGAAATCGGGGTTTATTGTGAAATTTTTGCATTTGACTGTGAAGCTGAAGCCATTGAACGGTTTGCCCCCAAGGGAATTATCTTATCAGGCGGACCAGAGACTGTGACCAGCGGCGATACGCCAAGAGCACCAGAAATTGTTTTTAAATTAGCTGTTCCTGTTTTGGGTATTTGTTATGGCATGCAAACGATGGCGGAACAGTTGGGTGGTAAAGTCGAAGCTTCTGATCATCGGGAATTCGGTTATGCTCAGGTTCGTGCAAGAGGCCATTCCGAACTATTGCTGGATATTGAAGATCACACGACTCCGGAAGGTTATGCGTTATTGGATGTCTGGATGAGTCATGGCGACAGGTTGATTGAATTGCCAGAGGGTTTTAAGCTTATTGCCAGTTCAGATGGCGCTCCGATTGCAGGGATAGCCGATGAAACCCGAAAATATTTCGGCTTGCAATTTCATCCGGAGGTTACCCATACCCGCCAGGGTGGGCGGATTCTGGAGCGCTTTGTAGTGGAAATCTGTAATTGCGAAGCATTGTGGACTGCGCATAATATTATTGAAGACAGTATCGTTGCAGTAAAAAACAAGGTTGGAAATGATCACGTTATCCTGGGATTGTCTGGAGGAGTTGATTCTTCAGTGGTAGCCGCTTTATTACATAAAGCCATTGGAGATCAGCTGACTTGTGTTTTTGTCGATACCGGTTTGTTGAGATTACGCGAAGGCGATCAGGTGATGGCCACTTTTGCAGAGCATATGGGTGTTAAGGTAATTCGTATTGATGCAGAGCAGCGTTATCTTGACGCCTTGGCAAACATAGAAGATCCAGAACAGAAACGTAAAATCATCGGTAATTTGTTTATTGAGATTTTTGACGAAGAGGCGGCAAAATTAACGGATGCCAAATGGTTGGCGCAAGGGACAATTTATCCGGATGTCATCGAATCGGCTGGAGCAAAAACCGGTAAGGCGCATCTCATTAAGTCTCATCATAATGTCGGCGGATTGCCAGAAAATATGAAGTTGAAACTGGTTGAGCCACTGAGGGAATTATTCAAGGATGAAGTCAGAAAAATCGGTCTGGAACTTGGCTTGCCTTATGAAATGGTTTATCGTCATCCTTTCCCGGGACCGGGCCTTGGCGTTAGAATTTTAGGAAAGGTAAAAAAACAATATGCTGATTTGCTGCGTCTGGCAGATGCAATTTTTATTGAAGAACTGTATCGACACCAGTTATATGAAAAAGTCAGTCAGGCATTTGCAGTTTTTTTGCCGGTCAAATCAGTTGGAGTGATGGGGGATGGCCGCCGTTATGATTATGTGATTGCATTACGGGCTGTGGAAACCATTGATTTCATGACTGCCAGATGGGCGCATTTGCCTTATGATTTTCTGGATCTGGTTTCAAGACGCATTATCAATGAGGTTTCCGGAATTTCCAGAGTGACCTATGATATATCCGGCAAGCCGCCCGCAACCATCGAGTGGGAATGATTCTTCAGATTCATGAAAGATTTAACTGAAATACAGCAGGCGCTCAGACAATTTGCTGCTGACCGGGACTGGGACCAATTCCATTCGCCAAAAAATCTGGCTATGGCATTGAGTGTTGAAGCTGCTGAACTGCTTGAGCATTTTCAATGGCTGACAGAAGCGCAATCTGCTGATTTGGATGACCAAACCAGGGATCAAGTCCGGGATGAAATAGCTGATGTACAGGTGTATCTGATACGATTGGCTGATAAATTGAATATCAACATTCTGGAGGCGGTTAGCCAAAAGATGGAGAAGAACAAACAAAAATACCCGGCAGAAAAGGTGCGTGGTAGTTCCAAAAAATATACTGCTTATTTGAATAAAGACAACTAGCTTCTGTCGCCCAATACTACATCCTTATATGAATCCGTGACTTCACTTCTCCAGAGGGATGAGGCTGGTTGAGAGGAAAATAAAAAGCCCCAGCCCTATTAGTAATACGGAAATGAATTGGCCC
>CAZGYJ010000183.1:0-5354 GCA_964530345.1 uncultured Methylomonas sp. | reverse complement strand
GTCCTGTATTCGGCATTAATCCGCACATAATCATAAGAAAAATCGCATGTCAGCACTTCTTCTTTTGCCTGCCCCCGCCCAAGTAAAATTGTCACCGTGATGTCTTCCTGTTCCATGACTTCCTGACCGGCTTTTTCGGTATAACTGTCCGCGCGGCAGCCGTTTCTGACGATGCACACATCGCCCAGAAATATCACGATATTTTCAATCTCGATATCTTCTATTTCTGCCCGGCCGACTGCGGCCAGAATCCTTCCCCAGTTTGGGTCGCTTGCGAAAAAAGCTGTTTTGACTAGAGGAGAATGAGCAACTGTTTTAGCAACCTTAAGGGCTTCAGATGAATCCCGGGCCTGCTCAACAACGATCCGTATTAATTTGGTAGCGCCTTCTCCATCCCTGATGATTGCTTCTGCAAGTTCCTGAAAAACTTCTTCTAAAGCATTATGAAAAGCATCATAACCAGTGCTGGATTCGGTAATTTCATCGGCTGCGGAATGCCCGCTAGCCATTAGAATACAAGCATCATTAGTTGATGTATCGCCATCCACGGTAATTCGATTGAAAGTTTTTTCTGCCAAATTGTCCACAAACCATTGCAATAGACCCGTTGAAATTTTGGCATCGGTCGCTATAAAGGCCAGCATAGTAGCCATATTGGGCTGAATCATTCCAGATCCTTTGGAAATTCCGCTAATGGAAATTGTTTTCCCATCAACTTCTACTATCCGGGTCGATCCTTTCGGAAAGGTATCTGTGGTCATTATGGCTTTTGCAGCGGCATCCCAGTTGTTATCGGCCTGGTTTTGAACAGCCAAGGGAATGGCTTTTTTAATTTTTTCAACCGGCAGTGGCTCACCAATCACGCCGGTTGAAAAAGGTAAAACCTTGTCAACTTTACCATTTAGCGCAACAGCCAAACTGCCACAAGTCTCCCAAGTATCTTGCATGCCCTGATGACCAGTGCCCGCATTAGCATTGCCAGAATTTACCAACAACCAACGCGGCTGATTTGGTAAATTCTGTTTTGCCACCATGACTGGCGCTGCACAAAATGCATTTTGGGTAAACACACCGGCACAAGTTGATCCTTCAGCCATTTCCACGACCAGCAAATCGGCCCCACCATCTTTTTTTATATCCGCACTTGCCGTTCCAAGCTTTATCCCTGGAATGGGATTCATTTCCGGAAATTTATTTTTTCCAACTGCCATTGTTTACCCCAAAATTTCAAGCATTTTTAAGAACAAGTGACCTTAACCTTGTTCTTGAGAAATGGATTATTGATTTTGATTCCAGCCGTTTTCCAAAAGTTCTAGGGCTAGGGTTTGTTTTTCAGGGAATGCATTGTCATCTGAATAGACAAGAATATTCGTATCGATAAAGCTACGTTCTTTCATGTAATTTATCCCTGGTAAATTGATATCTCCTGGAATTTCCTTTTTCTGCTAATTCCTTGAATTCATTAAAAGCAATACCACGATTTTGTTCTTGCGTTAACCTCTCAAGATCCTCTCGAATTATTTGATTCAAGCTTTTTCCCATTGAGGCGGCAGTTTTTCTGGCAGCAATGACTGTTTTTTTATCAATTGAAAGCGTGATATTCATAGCACATTTATCGCGGACACATATTCTGTGTAATTATATCATTGATGTTTTGATGCTTAATTTTTGGAAAGTACGATAACCCGATCAATCCATTCATTATCTTTTTCAAGTTGAATGCATTTATCTTTGATTTGTTTCAAGATATCAGATTGCATGGATATCACTTTTGGAACAATAACTTCCAGCTCTATTTTGCCATCCAGATAATGAATTCTGAAATCTAAATCATCACTTAGTTCTCCAAGGCACTGCTTGAGAATCTGGTTTATCTGCTTTCTGCTAGGCAATTCTCCCTTGTTTTGCTTGAACTCGTCGTCCTCTGGATCAATATGTACCAAAACATCAACAATATCGTCAAATTGTGCTTTCAGATTATCTCTAACGGTATCGGCAATCATATGGCCCTCAGAGACGGTAATTTTTGGATCAACAACGATATGGGCATCAACAAATGAATCTTCTCCCATTTGCCGGGTTCTTAGCAAATGAATGCTTTTGACCCCTTCTGTTAATTTAATCACCCGTCGAATATCGTTAATTTGTGCATCTGACAATGAAGTGTCCACTAATTCTTTAATACTTTCCATAATCAATGACAATCCAATTTTTGCCACCATCAGAGCAACAATAATTGCCGCGACCGCATCGGCAAAAGGATAACCATATAAGACGGCAATAATGCCAAATAACACCACGATTGAAGAAATCGCATCGCTACGGTGATGCCAGGCATTTGCCAATAGCAGTTTTGAGCGGGATTTTTTAGCTATTCGTTTGGTGTATTGAAATAACCATTCATTGGCCAAAATAGAAATGGCGGCAATGATCAGGGTGTCTTTCTGCGGTACCAACAGTTTTTCCGGATGCAGGATTCGTTCCATCACATCCCAGGCAATCCCGGCAGCTACCACAAACAATGCTCCGCCGAGTATCACCGTGGCAATGGTTTCATAACGCCGATGACCATAAGGATGATCGTGGTCTGCTTCACGACTGCCGAGTTTGATTGCAATAAGCACA
Source organism: uncultured Methylomonas sp. (assembly GCA_964530345.1). Taxonomy (GTDB): domain Bacteria; phylum Pseudomonadota; class Gammaproteobacteria; order Methylococcales; family Methylomonadaceae; genus JALSJK01. Next base: position 2,729 of record CAZGYJ010000183.1, on the reverse strand, counting down.
AACACATCTGTCATTAAATCAGCCAGGGAATGAATACCGTCGACAATCAATGCCTCAGATTTGCCAATAACGCCAAAAGTGATTTTTATGGCAGCCAATAGAATATTGACTAGCGCAGCAATATAAGTCACTTTGGACTTGAGCCGGGTCACCTGTTCTGCATTGTAGGCTTTTACCATTATTTTCCTACCTCTAAAATCACAATATATTCGCCATTATCATTGGCAGTCGCTTCTTTAAGCTGATGACCATTAATGCGGCACCAGGCGGGTATATCTTGCATCACGCCCGGATCAGTGCAGATCACTTCCAGTTGTTGTCCGGGAAGCATTTTTTTGACTCTATCCTGGGTCCGGATGACTGGAAGTGGGCACAATAATCGCCGGGCATCGAGAATTTCACGGCTCATACAAACCACTCCTGCGGAATTTCATTTGCTTCCAGCGGTTTTACAGAAATTTGTTTTTCCGTACCATCAGGCAGATGAATATTAACTTCAACTTGTTCTGCATCCCTGCCCTGACCATATCGGGCAGTAATTTGTGCGGCCAATTGCAAATCCTGTTCAGAAAGCTGGCCATCCAGCAAGGTTAATGGGCCGCTATGGCTAATACAATTCATACTGATGAAATCTTTCTTATACCCTTGCAAAAACCGGCCTTCGCCTTCTTCACGAGCAATAATCATTTTAAAATGTGGTTTGGGCCGAACATGACGCCCCACTTTTAAAAGCATCACATCATCCAGTTCATATTCCTTATTGCCACGCGCCTGCCATAAATCCACCAGTTTTTTTGAATAGCTTTCATCCGTCAGAAAGCAACAACCGCCTGCGGGTTGGGCATAGTCAACAAAGCCATATTTTTCCGCCAAAGCCATTTGCGGTTTTCTCGATCTGCCACTGAAATCATATAATTCATCACGATTAACCCAGCCTTCCCGTTCAGGCATGGTGGCTGGTAAATTTTTTGCGCATAAAGGCCGTAATAAACGTTCGTCTGCTCCAGATTCCTTTGCCACCACAGGCATGGTTTCTTTACGCTGCGACATCGGTCTTTGCCCCATGACCTCGCCAGTAATAATGAAGTCAAAATCATTTTCTTCAATCCATTGTTTAGCCTTGTTGACCATAAAAATCTTGCAGTCCAAACATGGATTCAGATTGGCGCCATAGCCGTGTTTAGGGTTAATCAAAACATCCTTGTATTCCTCAATTACATCGACGATGTGTAATTTAATTCCTAATTGCTCTGCCACCCACAGTGAATTATTACGTTTGGGTTTCGCCTTATCTTTTTTTCGAATGGCATGAGTGTGACCTTCCACACAAAATCCGGTAAAAAAATTAATTCCCTCGACATGCACTCCTTGTTCCATAATCACTTTCGTCGCCAACATGGAATCCAGTCCGCCAGAAATCAGCGCGACAGCTCTTCTTTGCTTGTTCATTCAATTAACGCATATAAATTTGCTAAAACATTCGCATTATACGCTTTTCGACCTCGCCATGAATGCAAGTTCTACTACACTTAATCGAACATTAACCAACAGTAAAGCAGATATGGAATTTAAAGACTATTTGAAAATCCTGGTCCAGAAAGATGGCTCTGATTTATATTTAACAGTCGATGCCCCGCCGGCGGCGAAATTTCAGGGTAGTTTAAAGCCCTTGGAAAATATCAAACTAACCAAGGAGCGATTACGGGAAATCGCCAATAGCCTGATGGATGAAGAACAGCAAAAGGAATTTGAACATGTTCCGGAAATGAATCTGGCTATTTCTGAACCAGGAATTGGTCGTTTCAGAGTCAATATCTTCCAGCAAAAAAATAGTCCTGCACTGGTTATCCGAAATATTAAGGTCGAAATACCTAACGCAGATGATCTGGGTTTACCAGAGATTCTCAAGAAAAGCATTATGACCAAGCGAGGACTTATTCTGTTTGTTGGCGGCACTGGGTCAGGAAAATCAACATCTCTTGCCGCTTTAATCGACCATCGCAACAGCAATTCCTCAGGCCATATCATCACCATTGAAGATCCCATTGAATACATTCATCCGCACAAAAAATGCCTGGTCAATCAGCGGGAAGTCGGCGTTGATACCATGAGCTACGAAGATGCCTTGAAAAACACATTACGCCAAGCGCCTGATGTCATATTAATTGGTGAAATCCGTTCCCAGGAAACCATGGAACATGCCTTGGCATTCGCTGAAACAGGACATTTATGTCTTTCCACACTACACGCCAATAATGCCAATCAGGCGCTGGATAGAATTATTAATTTCTTTCCGGAAGAACGCCGTAATCAATTGTTACTGGATTTGTCATTAAACCTGAAAGCGTTTGTATCACAGCGTTTGGTACCTACTATCGATGGCAAACGCACAGCCGCTATTGAAATATTGTTGGGAACCGAACTGGTACGGGACCTGATTCACAAGGGAGAAATTCACATGCTTAAGGAAGCCATGGAAAAATCAGAAAATGTCGGCATGCAGACCTTTGACAGCCACTTGATGCGTCTTTATAAAGAAGGCACTATTACTTTGGATGAAGCACTTCAAAATTCAGATTCTCCTAATAATCTGAAATTGAAAATCAATTTAAGTGAAGGCCGAGGCTCTGCTACCGAAGGCAAAAGTGCTGCAAGCGCTGCCGGGTCTCTTGAACTGCAAGCAATCCAAAAAGATGAAGAAGACGAAGTCGAAAAAGAACATTGATTAA
>CAZGYJ010000182.1:0-5438 GCA_964530345.1 uncultured Methylomonas sp. | reverse complement strand
GATAAAACCTGGCCGATACGAATTTTGTTTCCAGCAATTTTATTTAACGAGCGCAGTTGTTTCATACTGACGCCATATTGTAAGGCAATCTCGGATAATGTTTCGCCGCGGGAAATCTTATGCTTTGTTGTCGCTGCCATGCGGATACCAACAGGGGCACTGTATTGAAAATAGTCAAGAATACCGCGGTATATAGCCTTGGCCATTTTTTGTTGGTATTTGGAGCTACGCAATTTCCTTTCTTCCTGGGGATTAGAAATAAAAGCAGTTTCTACTAATATTGAAGGAATATCGGGCGATTTTAAAACCATAAACCCGGCTTTTTGAACAGAATGTGAATGCAGCTTTCCGATAGAACGAAAATTTCTTAACACCTTCTCGGCAACTTCATAACTGGCATCGCGGGTTGCCGTTTGCGACAAATCCAAAAGCACTGTTTTCAGTACATCACTTTTATCATCCAAACTGACCCCGCCGACTAAATCAGCAGCATTTTCATGCTTGGCCAACCACCGAGCCATTTCACTTGTTGCTCCCTTGTTAGACAAAGCAAATACCGAAGCTCCCTTAACCTTTCTGTTCCTGAAAGCATCAGCGTGGATTGAAATAAACAAATCTGCTTTCGCTTTTCTGGCAAGTTTCATTCGCTGCCTAAGGCCGACATAATAATCACCTTTGCGTATCATGACCGGCTTCATTCTTGGGTGATTACGAATTAACCGCTGCAATTTTTTTGCAATGGCAAAAACCACTTTTTTTTCTTTGGTCTTTCTTGGTCCAATCGCCCCTGCATCTTCGCCGCCATGACCGGCATCAATTGCAATCACAAGTTGTTTTGACTGCTTGCTGCCAATTGTTTTTACCGGGGATATTGTTTTCTTTTTCGCGATTCTTGCAATAGTTTTGGTCGCATATTTTCTAATCTTGACCTTGTTTTTAGCTTTCGTCGTAGTTTTTAATTGGGTTTTGATATGATGGTTCAAATCAATGACCAGACGATAACCATATTTTTTATTGGGTGGTAAAATCTGACTTTTGGGCGCGACAGGTTTTTTTAAATCAATAACAATTCGTAGGTCTCTTTTATGCCTTGGAGCACTACGAATACTTGAAATAACTGCATGATTGACAGGAGGCTGAATTAAACTCCTGGTTTTACGAGAATTTTTTAAATCGATAACCAGCCGTCTTGGATTGTCCAAGGTAAAAACACGATAGGATGCACTATTTGATAAATCAAAAACCAGGCGCGTCGATTCAGGCGCTGTCCAAAATCGAAGCGCTTTAACATAAGCCTGCTTTGCAGCAAGCTGTCCCGACAAACTCAATAGAAACAAAAAACTGAAGAAAATCAACAGTCTTCGCATGCCATCACCCTGTTATAATGTTTTTAATTAAATTATAGCAGTATGCTCTTGTTTTTCATAATTTATAGTTGAACATTTTTGAATGCCAGTTATTTCTGAAAATTGTGTAAGATATTTCCTGTCAATCATAATGCTTTTATTTTTTCTGAATATCAAGGACACGATGCTGTTCTTCTACATTAAAAATAATAACCATATCCGCATCGGGCAACATACCTTCCCCCATTTCTGGCCATTCAATAAAACAGATGGATTTTTCTGCAAAATAGTCCTGAATTCCGATCCATTCCAATTCTTCCGGATCTTTTAAACGATACAGGTCAAAATGATAGATTAACCGATTATTTAATTCATACTCTTCAACTATTGTATAAGTTGGACTTTTAACTGCGCCTTGGTAGCCGCCGGCACGTAAAAAGCCTCTTACCAAAGTGGTTTTCCCGGCACCCAGAGTACCACTTAAAAACACCATACAATGATCTGGTAATTCCTGCCAAAGCTGCGCGCCAAAAGCCTCTGTTTCTTGCTCTGAAGATAAAACGATGGTCATTTTGGATTAACCAGTTGTCTTAAATAAACCATTAAATCACTGGCCAACATCCCTCTTTCTCCGAATTCTTCAGCAGCTTGATCGGCCGCCTTGCCATGTAAATAAACGCTACTTGCCGTTGCCTGATAATGTCCCATACCTTGCGCTAACAATCCAGCGATGACGCCAGTCAAAACATCGCCCATTCCCCCGGATGCCATACCAGGATTTCCCGTTGTTGAAACTAAAATACTCTTACCATCGGTAATTAATGACCCCGCTCCTTTCAATACACAACAACCGCCAAATTTTTTCTGGATTGCTGAAACCGCCGCAAATCGGTCACAGTGAATATCCGATGTCGTACATCCTAACAGTCTTGCTGCTTCTCCTGGATGTGGCGTTAATATCCAGTTACTTTTATATTGCACGTTTTTGGCAAGTAAATTCAAAGCATCTGCATCGACGACCAGCAGTTTATCCTCAGTTGCCATCACCTGCTGCCAAAGCTCCTTTGCCCATTTGCTTTGGCCCAAGCCCGGACCAATAACAATCACAGTCGCTTTTTGTATTAATGCCTGCAATTGTTGCTGGTTATCCACGCCATGACACATTAATTCGGGCACCATGACATTCATATATCCTGCATGCTCTGGCTGGGTTGCAATACTCACCAGCCCTGCTCCGATTCTGGCAGCTGCCTCACCTGATAATCGAGCAGCGCCGGAAAAACCATGACTTCCTCCAACAACCAGTACATGACCAAATTTTCCCTTATGTGCACAGCGTTTCCGGTGCTGGAAATCCGGATCTTTCATCAACGTCGTTGTGGTTGGCACTTTCGGATAAAGATCCTCAGGGACATCTAAAGAGGAAAAATAAATTTCCCCACAACAATCTGGAGCATCCCCGGTAAAAATGCCTTGTTTTAAACCAATAAATGTAATTGTGGCATTTGCGCAAACTGCCTCGCCCATTTTGACTCCGGTATCTGCATTTAATCCGGATGGGATATCAAGTGAAATGACGGTTTTACCAGCTTGATTGATGGTTTCAATTGCCTCGGCAAAACGACCTGTTACCTCACGATTGACTCCAGTACCCAAAATAGCATCAATTAAAGTGTTTGCCGAATATTCAATACTTGGATGAAAATCAATGGTCTTACCGCCAATCGCCTGATAGTCCTGAAAAGCATCCAGCGCATCGCCTTTGAGTTGACTTGGTGGCGCAACAGCATGGACAACCACACCCATTCTGGCTTCCATCATTAACCGGGCTAGCACATAACCGTCGCCCGCATTGTTTCCAGACCCACAAAAGATAGCTACACCATCGATTTCTCGCCAATTCATGCGAATGATTCGGAAACTTGCCATGGCAGCGCGGTTCATCAGTTCATATCCGGGAATACCAAATTCCTGTATGGCAATCCGATCAAGCTCCCTGACTTGTTCAACGCGGTAGAGATTTTCGGGTAATTTTGGCATGATAATTTCTGGGTTCCAAAATTTCATTTTATTGAGTCTTTTTGGTAAAGGCAAAACTTACAAGGAAAATCATTGAAAAATATTCGTTGGGGCATTATCGGCTGCGGCCAGGTGACTGAAGTAAAAAGCGGCCCCGGATTTCAAAAAGCCAATCATTCCAAACTGGTTGCAGTCATGCGCAGGAATAAAGATTTGGCAGCGGATTATGCACGGCGTCATGCTGTTGCCAAATTCTATTCAAACAGCCAGGAACTGATTCATGATCCTGAAGTTGACGCAGTTTATATCGCCACGCCACCGCACAAGCACCATGACTATGTTCTGGAAGTTGCCAAAGCCGGCAAACCCGTTTATGTAGAAAAACCAATGTCATTAAATTATCAGCAATCTCAGAAGATGGTGGATGCCTGTGAACTAGCCAAGGTTCCTCTATTTGTCGCTTATTACCGCCGCGCCCTACCCCGGTTTTTGAAAATCAAATCGTTATTAGACTCTGGCGTTATTGGAAAAATACAAGCGGTTAATATAATTTTCACCCGGCCTTTTAACCATGCCCCAGAAACCCCCTTGCCTTGGCGCGTGATCCCGGAAATATCTGGCGGTGGTTTTTTTATGGATCTGGCCTGTCATATCCTGGATTATCTGGATTTTATGCTTGGACCCATTGAAAGCGTTTCAGGATATACCAGTAATATCGGGAACCAGTATCCTGCTGAAGATACTGTCAGTGCAAGTTTTAGCTTTGCGTCAGGCATTCAGGGAACAGGATTATGGAGTTTCAACAGCTTTCAAAGACAAGATCAGACTGAAATTATCGGAGACCGAGGAAAACTCATGTTTTCTTCATTTGGCACTGAAGCTATTCGTTTGATAACTGACACGGGTTTACTGGAATTTTCAATCGATCACCCAGAGCATGTGCAACAGCCGTTAATTCAAACTATTGTCGATCAACTAAATGGTATCGGAAATTGCCCCAGTAATGGAAATACTGCTACTCGGACAGCTTGGGTAATGGAACAAATTTTACAAAGATAATGCTTGACACTGTGCTTTAGTACAGACTCTATTATCCAAAGTGCGTAAATCCTTTTATGCAACTATTTTCATTATGACCCCATTCCCTAGAATTATGGAGATTTAAAAATGAAAAAACTGATTTCAAAAGCATTCTTGCTAACTATTGTAATAAGTACTTTGTCAATACCTCATATTGTACAGGCTGATCATGGTAGTGTTATTTTCCGGCGGGTAAATTTCAGTAATGAATTTAAAATCAATACGCCTGAGGCCATCAACGCCAGAGGATTCACCGAAATAAGATCCATCAACTCAAGGCATTACGTTAAAATCAAGGTGAATGGTCTAATGCCAGGAGAAACGTATGTAATACTTAATCATTGGTTTGAGCCCATTCCTGAACGTGGCGTACCAGATTCGCCAGGTGCACTTGTCGATCCATCATGCAATGGCCATTTTCAATTTCTTGGTGAACCCGTAACTGCAGATAAAAAAGGACGCATCAAAATTAGAACTAAAGTCAATCAGCTTGCACCCCACATTTGGGTGGCAAACTTTGCTAAATTTCTGGAGGTAACTCAAGGTGGGACACAAGCTCCAGCAAATGCCGATGCCTTCACTACGGGTGGTCTACTGCTTCCTTATGCTGATATTGTTGAACGTGAGCGTGAATTTATAGATACTAGCCCGCTGACCAATTGTGGATTGGAGCAATGAAAAAACTTTAAGTGTTCACCTGAATCCGTGATTTCAATGCGGATAACAGGGGGCAAGATTTTTGGTTTAGCATGGCCTGAAAAAATCTTAGCTCCACCCTTATTAGGTTAAGCGTGGCATTTTTTCATTCCGTGATGAATCAAGAGCTTGCCTCCTGTGCCGTAATGAAGTCACGGATTCAGGTTTTTAGCCACCAGATGATTGGTAGGCAAAATAAAAGACGATCTTCCTCTGGTTCCAATATTTCTATATTGATCAATTGGTAACTATTCAGCGTATTTAATTTAACTAAAATTTTTAAATATCAGTAGCTTA
>CAZGYJ010000181.1:0-5465 GCA_964530345.1 uncultured Methylomonas sp. | reverse complement strand
TTAGCCCGGCACTGCCAAATTTAATGTGCTTAATCCTCAGACAGTCGAAAATTTATTGGTCTACTTTCGGGCAAATCATCAAAGGATATTTGTAACTTTAGTACAGATTTAAAGCTTTCTACGTTTGTCTGTTTAGTGTCTGAAAAATTGCTTTTTGCAGAATTGACCAGTTGATGAGTTAACAAGAAAATCGCTGGCACCAAGCTAGTGATTTTCCTGATATGCACTCATAGGGGCACAGGAACAAACCAAATTCCTGTCACCATAAACATTATCAATTCTTGCGACTGGAGGCCAGTATTTATCTTCTTTGAACTCGTTCTCAAGAGGATGGAATGCTTGTTGGCGGGAGTATGGAAATAACCATTCGTCGTTCAACAATAAATCATGGGTATGAGGTGCATTTCTCAGAAAGTTATTTTCTGGATCCAATATTCCATTTTCAATGCCAGAAATTTCCTTACGTATTGCAATCATGGCATCACAAAATCGATCTATTTCCCGTTTGTTTTCACTTTCTGTGGGTTCAATCATCATGGTATCGTGAACTGGAAATGACACCGTTGGCGCATGAAAACCATAATCAATCAATCTTTTTGATACGTCATCAACGGTTATCCCGCAGGACTTTTTAATTGGTCGTAAATCTATAATGCATTCATGAGCAACCATTCCATTTTTTCCGGTATAAAGTACCGGATAATGATTCTGTAAGCGTTTCGCAATATAATTGGCATTTAATATTGCAACTTGGGTCGCCCGTTTCAACCCACTGGCTCGCATCATCGCAATATAAGCCCAGGAAATCGTCAGAATACTAGCAGAACCCCAAGGTGCTGCCGAAACGGAACCGATGGTTTCATTACTTCCTGCCGCAGGATTTACACCTTCGACAACGGGATGATCGGGCAAAAATGGCGCAAGATGAGCGCCAACACCAATCGGCCCCATTCCTGGACCGCCGCCACCATGTGGAATACTGAATGTCTTGTGTAAATTGATATGTGCGACATCAGCGCCAATGTGCCCAGGATGCCCCAATCCCACCAAAGCATTAAAGTTTGCACCATCCAGATAAACCTGGCCGCCATGATCGTGAATCATGGCGCAAATATCACAGAACGATTCCTCAAAAACTCCATGTGTTGATGGGTAGGTAATCATTAAAGCAGCAAGATTATCGCCATACTCATGCAATTTTTTGTTTAGGTCTTCAACACTGACATTACCTTGATCATCACATGCGACAACTATGACTTGTAATCCAGCCAGTGTTGCACTTGCTGGATTGGTTCCATGTGCTGAGGCAGGGATTAAACAAATGTTACGGTGCTCTTGATTTTTTGATTCCAGATATTTTTTAATAACTAACAACCCTGCAAACTCTCCTTGCGAGCCTGCATTTGGTTGCATGGAAAAAGCATCAAAACCAGTCAACACACAAAGCATTTCTTCTAGTTCTTCAAATAATTGCTGATACCCTTGTGCCTGTTCCAAAGGTACAAATGGGTGCATGTCACTAAATTCGTAAGAGGACAATGCCTGTAGTTCAGTCGCTGCATTGAGCTTCATTGTACAAGAGCCTAAAGGAATCATTGATCTGTCCAGAGCAATATCTTTTCTGGCTAACCAGCGCATATAACGCATCATCTCAGTTTCGCAATGAAATTGCTCAAATACTGGGTGTGTTAAAAAGCTACTTGTCCTACGCCATTGTTCTGGAATACATTCATCGACTTCTTTATCCAGAGTGTCAAGATCAAAACTTTCGTGCCCATAGGGTAATAACACAGAAAATAAAGTTTTTACTTGCTTGCGGGTCGTGGTTTCATCGAGAGAAATACCGAGAGTATCAGCATCAACAATGCGTAAATTGATTTTCATGGATCGAGCACGGGCGGCAATCCGTCGTGCTTGGCCTGGAACATCAATAGTCAAGGTGTCAAAATAAACCTGATTAATCACTGTATAACCCAGTTTTTTTAGGCCAAGCGCTACTATTTGAGTAAAACGATGCACCCTGCCTGCAATTAATTTCAGTCCTTTTCTACCATGATAAATTGCATAAAACCCGGCAATAATGGCAAGCAGTGCTTGCGAAGTACAAATATTGGATGTCGCTTTGTCGCGGCGAATATGTTGTTCGCGCGTTTGCAATGCCATCCGATATGCTGGCATACCCCGCTTATCCATAGATAAGCCAATAATACGTCCAGGTACAGCGCGTTTAAATTTATCATGGGTTGCAAAAAAAGCAGCATGAGGGCCACCATAACCCATTGGCACACCAAATCGCTGGGCGCTACCAACTACAATATCAGCTCCTAGTTCACCAGGTGGCTTTAGCAAAACTAAGCTAAGCAGATCAGCAGCTACTGTCAAAAAAGCATCCTGAAGATGAAGTTTGTCAGCAATGTGTTGTAGATCAACAATAGCACCACTTGAACCAGGATATTGTACAACGGCTCCAAAAACAGAAATATCTTCAAGCTCCGTTAATGGATCACCGATGCGCAGATGGTAACCTAAATTTTTTGCTCGTGTTTTTACCACGGCTATGGTCTGAGGATGACAATCCTGGTCAACAAAAAATACCGAGGAATCCTTTGTGCTTATCCTTTTTGACATCGCCATCGCTTCGGCAACTGCCGTTGCTTCATCCAGCAAAGAGGCATTGGCCAAATCCATTGCTGTTAAATCCATAATCATTTGCTGAAAATTTGCCAATGCTTCCAAACGACCCTGACTAACTTCCGCTTGATAAGGCGTATAAGCCGTGTACCAACCCGGATTCTCTAGGACATTACGTTTGATAACGGCGGGCATAATGGTATTGTAATAACCCATACCGATCATGGAAACAAATACCTGATTGCGGCTACGCATTTTACGCATATAAGCAGCAACGGCTTGCTCACTGAAATTGGAACGTAAAGCAAAGGCCTGTTTGGTCAAAACTGTTTCCGGAATAACTTTTTCTGTCAGTTCATCCAATGATGACAGTTCCAGAAATGCTAGCATTGCTTCTATTTGCCGGACATTTGGACCAATATGACGGCGAATAAAATCACCACGCATTTCCAACTTTTCCAAAGGTGGCTGTTCGTTTGACAAGATTTTCTCCTGTTCAGGATTGAAAATACCGATGAGGAATAAAAGGCATTGACACAACTTTTACTGGTACATGCCGATCTCTAACCAACGCAGTTAATTCAGTTCCTTCATTACAATTGTCATTTGCAACATATGCCATCGCAATGGGAGAACCAATACATGGGCTATAACCTCCACTGGTGACATTTCCGACCAATTCATCTTTTTGATTAAACAGTTCCACGCCTTCCCGAACTGGCATGCGCCCTAAGGGCAAAATACCGACCCGCCGCCTAGTCGGCTCAGATTGCAATTCGGCAATAATTTTTTGTGCCCCTGGAAATTCAGGTTGTTTACCATCAGGCGGTAAATATTTTCTGGCAACAACCCAACCGAGATCAGCTTCAACAGGGGTTGTCGTGACATCAATATCATGCCCATACAAGCATAAACCTGCTTCTAGCCTTAATGAATCCCTGGCACCCAAACCAACAGGGGCAACATATTCTTGCGCCAATAAAATGCGTGCTAATTTTTCAGCGTATTGGTTGGCAACTGAAATCTCGTATCCATCTTCCCCAGTATATCCGCAACGGCTAATTCGACAAGGTATTTCAGCAATGGCAACTTGAGCAGTTGCCATGAATGGGATTGCAGAACACCCTTTTGTTAGCAGTTTCTGAATCACTGTTGCAGCAAGTGGGCCTTGAAGGGCAAATAATGCCTGATCTTCCAGTAATTCAATCAAACAGCCTTCTGAAATCCGCTGTTCAAAGTATCGGTAATCCTGCTGTTTACATGCAGCATTAACAACCAGTATCCAATTGTCATCTCCAGTATGACTAACGATCAAGTCATCAATAATTCCGCCTTGGTCGTTAGTCAATAATGTGTAACGTTGTCTGGACACTTGAAGATTTAGAAGTTTGCTGGGCACCAGTTTTTCCAACTCAGCGGCAAACTGCTTGCCTTTGGCACGGATTTGCCCCATGTGCGAAATATCAAAAAAACCAGCATAATTGCGGGTATGTAAATGCTCTTTAATAATACCCGAAGGATAACTTAGCGGCATTTGATAATCAGCAAAGACAACCATTTTTGCACCTAATTCCAGGTGCAAATCAAATAAAGCTGTTTTATTTAATGGCACTAAACCAAAAATACTTTATTTTTTCAGTGATTCCATAAGCTTCTGCCCTTTCCTGACTTTTTACGTAATTTTTTACTATAAATGATGGCTCCAATCAACAAAACGGGCCACGTCAAGAAAAAACCTAATTTAAAAATCATTAGCCATGACATATTAATACCTCTTCTTTTGTTGTCTCTTACGCACAGTTAGAACCTTAACAAGACAAAAAGTTTAGTCTTTATGCATACTGCTCAAAAGGCTCAGTTTTTGAAAAAATACTCGTCAATCATCCTGGAAACTATTTGATATTTTGAATAGTCTCTAAGACCATCTGATTATAAACCGGTTGGCAAAGTAAATGAAAATCTGGTTTCCTGGCCAGGTATACTACTGACTTCAATCATACTGTGATGAAGTTCAATAATCCTCTTTACAATAGCTAAACCTAAACCACTGTGGTTCGATTCAACGTGGCGATTTTTATCCAGTTGATAAAACCGATCAAAAACATGAGCCAAATCATCTTCAGGAATACCTTCTCCATTATCAATTACTTTAACTTGGATTTGTTTGTCATTTTTCTCTAGCGCTATCGTTACCAAGCCATCATTTTTTACAAAACGTAACGCATTTTCCAAAAGGTTTTCTAGCACTCTTTCAATCAAGCTGATATCAGCAATGACAAACAATTCAGTCGATACATATTTTGCCTGAACGCTGATGTTTTTTTCCTGCAAACATAAGGAAAATTTTTGAATAATATCTTCGGTAAGTTCAACCAAATTGAATACCTCTGGCTTTAATTTGGTTTCACTGGCATCAAGTCTGGCCAGTTCAAATAACTCTGCAACCAGTTTATTCAGCCTTGTACAATGTTTAATGGCAATTTGTAAATATTGACTGCGCTGCTGCTGACTAAGATCAGACTCCTTAATCAGTAGTGTTTCAATATAGCCCTGTAAAGTAGCCAGTGGGGTTCGCAAATCATGCGATACATTTGCCACCAACTCCCTGCGCAAATGATCCGTAGTTTGAAGGTCATCCAGCTGATGATAAATTTTATCAGCCATAGTCTGACATGCGGCTGTTAATCGGTCAATTTCATCTCCTGTTTTTTTAAAACCAGGAAATTCTGGAATTTGTTGAGGGTCTTGTTCAAATTCACTAACTGTTTGCGCCAGCTTTTTTAATCGTTTGGTCAGTCTGGAAAACAGCAAAATACCAACAATAAATGCAATTA
>CAZGYJ010000180.1:0-5512 GCA_964530345.1 uncultured Methylomonas sp. | reverse complement strand
ATGGCACTGATAGAAAGCCACGTTATTATCAACAAATCGCCATTAACCGAACGGTAGAAGCCATCGCCAAAGGGCAAAATCGAATCTTGCTGACCATGGCAACGGGTACTGGCAAAACCTACACCGCATTCCAGATCATTCACCGTTTATGGAAGAGCAAAACAAAAAAGCGTATTTTGTTTTTGGCAGATAGAAATGCTTTGATAGACCAAACCAAACGCGGTGATTTTCGTCATTTCAAAGACAAAATGACGGTGATAAGACAAAAGAAAATCGATAAATCTTTCGAGATTTATCTTGCCCTTTACCAAGGCTTAACCAACTATGATGAGGATAAGGATGCCTACCGTGAATTTAGCCCTGACTTCTTCGATTTAATCGTCATAGATGAGTGTCACCGTGGCAGCGCCAAAGAGGATAGCGCATGGCGAGAAATTTTAAGGTATTTCGCCGCTGCAACTCATATTGGTTTAACTGCCACCCCCAAAGAAACCGAAACCATCTCCAGTACCGAATATTTCGGCGACCCTATTTATACCTACTCGCTCAAACAGGGCATACAAGATGGTTTCCTGGCTCCATATAAAGTATTACGGATAGGACTCAATGTTGATTTGGAAGGCTGGCGGCCAGAACAAGGAAAAACGGATAAACAAGGCTTGTTGTTAGATGATCGTATTTATAACCGTAAGGATTTTGATAAAAATCTGGTGATCGACGAAAGAACGCAAACCGTTGCCAGAAAGGTGACTGAACTCCTTAAAAAAACCAATCGCTTTGATAAAACCATTATTTTCTGCGTAGACATCGACCACGCCCAGCGAATGAGAGCGGCCATCGCTAATGAAAACAGCGACCTAATGGCACAAAACAGCAAATTTGTCATGCAAATCACGGGCGATAATGAAGAGGGGAAAATGGAGTTGGATAACTTCATCAACCCCGAAGAGAAATATCCCGTGGTTGCGACCACCTCAAAACTGATGACAACAGGTATAGATGCACAAACCTGCAAGCTCATTGTGCTGGACAGCAATATCGGCTCAATGACCGAATTCAAACAAATTATCGGGCGCGGTACACGCATCAATGAAGAGTTCGGAAAAACATTTTTCACGATCATGGATTTTCGGGGTGTTACCGATCTGTTTGCCGATCCTGATTTTGACGGCGACCCCGTTAGAGTGAAAGAAATCAGTGAAGATGATGAAATAGAATCACCAGAAGATGAAGCCAACACCGATGAAGGCATTACAGGGGAAGATGGAGAAGAGATTATCTTCAATCCACCTGTGCCACCAGAAATCATTGCTGGCGGCGATATAGTTGCCGAACCCAGAGAAAAATACTACGTCAACGGCGTAAATGTCGCCGTACTCAATGAGCGCATTCAATATATGGATGGCAACGGCAAACTCATTACCGGCAGCCTCAGAGATTACACCAAACAGAAAGTACGAGAACAGTATCAATCCCTGGATGATTTTTTGAACAAATGGAATCAAGCAGATAAAAAGCATGCCATTATCGAAGAGCTGACCGAGCAAGGCATTGTCTTTGAAAACCTCAAGGAAGCCATCAATAAAGAAATGGATATTTTTGACCTCATCTGCCACACCGCCTTTGACCAGCCTCCGCTCACCCGAGCAGAACGAGTCAATAACGTCAAAAAACGGGATTACTTCACTAAATACGGTGAAAAGGCACGAAATGTCCTGGAAGCCCTACTGGACAAATACGCCGATGAAGGCATCGAAAACATTGAAGACATGAAAATACTGCAAGTCAATCCACTGGATCAATTCGGCTCACCGCTGGAAATCGTCAAACTTTTTGGTGGCAAACAGCAGTATCTAAAAGCACTGATAGAATTAGAACAAGAAATATATAGAGCGGTAGCGTAATACTATGACAAACTCAGAACTTATCAAACAACTTTTTTTATCGTTCAATAACAAAGACGATGATGCGTTTATGCAAGCCGCCAAAGCCTATATCGAGCGTGAAAAACGCAAAAAACATACGATAGTGGCAAAGGATTTGGAAAAAGCCCTGTATCAAACCGCAGCCAGTAGCGGTACACAAAAACGCTACAAAACCAGCCCGCCTATTCCCAGAGATACGGAAAAAGGTTTTCCTTTGCTGGAAATTCAGCATTTTGAGGTGGACTTTGATGCACTACTTTTATCAGAACGCACCAAAAATCAGCTTGAACGCATTATGCGGGAATTTAAAGACGCAGATATACTCGCCAGCTACAACCTTGAACCTAAAAAGAAAATATTATTGTGTGGCAAACCTGGCACAGGCAAAACTTTTTCAGTGCAGGCGATTAGCTCGGTACTGCATATTCCTGTGGTATATATTCGCTTTGATGCCATTATTTCCTCCTATTTGGGCGAAACCGCTGGCAATCTACGCAAGGTGTTTGATTTTATCGAAAATGGCACTTGGATCGTGCTGTTTGATGAGTTTGATATTATTGGCAAAAATCGAGATGACCATCACGAACATGGCGAAATTAAACGCGTGGTGAATAACTTTTTGCAAATGCTGGATAATCTCAAAGGGGATAGTCTGTTATTTGCCGCAACCAATCATCAAAATATTTTAGACAGCGCCATTTGGCGGCGTTTTGATGCGGTGATTGATTATGAATTGCCCGATGATACTATCCGAAAAACACTGTTTGAATATTATTTAAACCCCTTGAAAAGAGATAAAAATATAGATTTAAACCAAGCTGTGAAACAGAGCAAGGGATTATCGCCTGCAGATATAAAAATGATTGCGATTGAAGCCTTGAAATCTGCCATTATCGACCATCGAGACACCCTAAGAATGGATGATTTGGAATCCGCTATCGCACAATTTGCATGCCGTGAACAAATAAAAAAAGGTGATGTGTAATGCAAAAGTACAATCATCTAAAATTACCCTTATTCATGGCGGACATTAAACGACAAAAACGCAGGGGCGGTGGTGGTTTTAAGTTGCCTGAGGGTAGAAATAAAGGTCAATTTTCCCAGCAAGCACAACAAAAAAGCGAGCAACTAAGCCAAACCTATGCTGACTTAAAAACAAAATTCCCCAAGATTGATCCCAAGTTGATTTTTGCAATCAATATTGACCAAAGCATTGCGGTTGATGCCTTTGAGCAAACCTTGGCGAGTATGGATATTCATGTGCTGTCAGTTGCTGAAGGTAAAAAAGGCCTTTGGGTTGTTTTTAGTGATGATCAAATTCTTGAAAAATTCAAAGCGAAGTTAGACACCTATGGTTCAGAGGAAGGGGCAAATTACGATTTTTTTCATGCGATAGAGTCGTTTGGCGATATACCTGTAGAAGAAAAAATTGGCGAACAACTTAAGCAACAACCACTCGGCGATACGGCAGAATTTGTGGATATTGAATTGTGGAAAATGGATAATCCGCAAAAAAACACCGATTTTATTGCACAACTCAAAGCAAGTTATTCTGAACTCACCCAGTTTAGAATCACCGATCAATTAATCACTAAATCATTTGTATTACTTCGGGTTAAGCTAAACAAACAGGTGTTTGATGAGATTATTCAACTGAAAGAAATTGCCCGTATAGATCGCCCTGCCACTGTGCAATTTAAGCCCTTTGAAATGATGTCGCCTGATATTCAGGCATTACAACTGTCTGCACCCGATGATAATGCAACGGGTATTTTGGTTATTGATTCTGGCATTGTCAGTAACCATCCTATGTTAGAAAAATGCGTGGGTGGCGAAGATAATTTTCAAACAGGCGAGGCGCAAACACAAGATACGGTTGGACATGGAACTGCCGTTGCGGGTTGTGCGGTGTATGGTGATATCGGTCAAGCACTGCAAAATAAAAGTTTCTCTCCATCAAATTGGCTATTTTCTGCCAAAGTGATGTATGCAGAACATGATTGGGATGGCAATCCAATCAATGCGATTTATGACCCCGAAAAATTACTGGAGCATCAATTCAAAGATGCAGTAGAAAGCTTTTTATCGAATCCTGAATATCATATCAAGGTGGTGAATATCTCTTTAGGTAATGCTCACGAGGTTTGGCACAAACACTATCAGCGTCAACTTCCCTTAGCCGCCTTGATTGATGAGCTGGCATTTACCTTTCCACATGTGGTTTTTATTGTTTCGGTTGGCAATCAGTCACCTTTGAGTTGTTATAATTCCATTGCTGATGTCATTGAAAATTACCCTAAATATTTGCTTGAAAATGATGATTTTAAACTCATCAACCCCGCAACTGCCGCATTGGCATTGACCATTGGCTCTATTGCCCCTGATGTGCAAATACAGCAAGAACGCTATGGTGCTGAACAGATTAAAACAGCCATTGCACAAGCACATCAACCGTCCCCCTTCACACGAACAGGCTTGGGGATTAACGGCATGATCAAACCAGAATTGGTTGAGTATGGCGGTAATCTGATTTTGTCAGAGCAGTATGGCAGGATTGTTGAAGACAGGGGTGGACAACTGCCACTCCTTAATAAGCAAGTGACGAACCCTATTATTCGATTTGATGTGGGCAGTAGTTTTTCTGCCCCCAAGGTTGCTCATCTTGCTGGAAAAATTGCCAATCAGTTTCCCAATAAGTCAGCAAATTTTATTAAAAATATGCTGTTGGTTGGAGCGTATTATCCTTTTCCACCGAGCAAATATTTTTATGGTACAGAAAACAAGAAAAAAGCAGAGCAGGCTCACCTATCCATCGCAGGTTATGGTTTAAGTCAATTTGACAGGGCGATTCATTCTTTTGATAACAGAGCTGTGCTTTGGGATGAAGGGCAAATTACCATGAATCAGCTCAAAGTATACTCATTGCAATTACCAGATTTATTTTTTGCCGAAGTAGGAAAGAAAAAAATCATGGTTACGCTGACATTTACCCCTGAAACACGGGCAACACGGGGCGATAGCTATTTAGGTAATCGGATGGAATTTCATCTGTTTCATTCCGTGAACCCAGAAGTGTTGATTGAACAATATGGGGCGATTGAAAAGAACGCCGATCAAGTCAATGTTCCCAATGATTTAAAGCAATTTGAAATAGATTTTTTCCCAGGTAGTAATACGCGTAAGGCAGGCTGTCATCAAAAGGCGTGGAAGATGTACCAAAGAGAGCCTAAATACAGGCCTGAATCTCCTTTTTCTCTGGTATTGCTTAATGTAAACAAATGGATAAATGATGATAGCCGTGTGCAGGATTATTGCATTTCTGTTGTATTTGAGCATGAAAAGGAAATTGCTTTATATGCGGAGCTTCAGGCAAGTATACAAGCTAGGACCAGAATACGCTAAGGCATCAGAGAAAAATCAATGGCAAACATTAGTAGCATCATAAAATCAGCACGAAAAACCATACGATAAAATATTTGGGTTGATAATGATGCAGTGCGTATTCTGCAACTGGGCTGGAAAAAATATTCAACGATAAAAAAAGAGCTTGAATGCCTATAACTTACATCGAAGAGAAATTAATATGA
>CAZGYJ010000179.1:0-5526 GCA_964530345.1 uncultured Methylomonas sp. | reverse complement strand
TGCCGGTTCGCCGCAGCATAAATTTAATCTTTGGATAGCTGATCGTTTCTCGGAACAAGGGTTGAAGATTATCAACTTGGTTGAAAAAAGATATACAGGAATAAACAGAGGATATGTTTATGTAACAGGAAAGGTGGTTTTTTACAAGCCTGGGCGACCTCAAATTGTGCTGGATTCATTCACCCAGTTTTCGGATTATCCAAATTGATTATTGGTCTAGAGAAATAGCAATATGAGCTAATTCTGCCAGTGTCGAAACCTGAAGCTTTTTTTTGATTTGGGTGCTGTAATTGGCTATGGTTTTGTATCCCAGGCATAGCTCATCAGCAATTTTGTGAATGGTCATGCCTTTGGACAGCAAAATAAAAACATCAAATTCCCGTGGTGTAAAATCACTAATAATTTTTTGGTAGTTAAGCTCAGACTTTTGTGAGGAGTCGTTTTTTATCAATCCTTGTTCAATATATTGATGACCTTTTGCAATGTGTTTAACTGCCTCGATAAGAATATCGGGGGCGCTGTTTTTGGTCACATAACCTTTGGCACCAGCATCCAAGGCTCGTTGAATATAAACTTGTTCATCATGGACGCTGAAAACCAGGATTTTGATTTCAGGGTTACGTTCACTAATTCGTCGTATTGCTTCCAGCCCACCAATACCAGGCATGGATAAATCCATAATGATTACAGTTGCTGGCTTTTCCATTGCCAGCTGAATTGCCTGTTCTCCTCGTTCCGCTTCAGCAATGACATCAATTTGGTTGCTGGTTGACAACAGCATACGGAAGCCGGCACGGACAATGGCATGATCGTCGACTAAAATAACTTTGATTTTATTCATTGACAGGAATTTCTGCTGTCAGCGTTAAGCCTTTGCCTGGCTCGGATTCAATGTTGCAGCTTCCATTCATGGTGAATATTCGCTCTTTCATGCTACGCAAACCAAAACCTGAGGTATTTGAGCGAAAATCACATCCTTGTCCATCATCTGTCACTTTGACAAAAAGGTTTTTTTGTTTCGTCATATTAATCTCGATTTTAACTTGTTTTGCTTGTGCATGACGGTTGATATTGGTCAGGCATTCTTGAATAATCCGAAACACATGGATAGCGGTACTGTTTTTTATTTGGTTAATGTTATCGTTACATTGTATGTCGACAGAGATGCCTGGATTTCTTTCTGCCCATTGTCTGGTCATATCCTGTAACGCAGCTTTTAATCCCAAGTCGTCAAGAATCAAAGGGTGTAATTGATGCATCATGTTTCTGACCACGTTAATTAGATGATTGCATACTTGGCTAATCTCATCCATGATTTTTTTGCTATCCGCATTTTTATGGTTGGCGGTTACTGCCATCACTTTTATCGCGGTGAGAGATTGTCCTAGTTCATCATGTAATTCCTGCGATAAATGTTGACGTTCCTGTTCTTGAATACTGAGTGAGTGTTGTGTCAATGCCCGGTTTTCCTGTTGGGTTTTTTCCAGTTCTTGTGACAGATGATTAATGGCATTGCCAATACTGTCATATTCCTGAATATCGAAGCTGGGTAGTTTATGATTGAATTGTCCTGTTTCGATGTCTTTTAAGCCATTGATAATGACTGTGATAGCTTTCAGTGCTTTGTTGAAAGCCAGATTAATCGCTAAAAATGTCACTAAAATTAATAGCAAAAGAATACTGAAAAAGTTGATGCTCTCTTGCCATGCTTCGGTAATTTCATCCAGTGGTTCCGCCTTAATGATAAGCTGATATTGTTGACCGTTTTCAGTGATTATTTTTAGTTGTTGCGTTGTGTAGTGGCCAGATACCAGTTTAATAAACCATTGTGGTGGTAACTCAAATTCTTTTGAATAGGGCTTTCTCGGGGATGATTTTAACGTGTTGCCTGACGGTGATTTCAACAGGATGCTTAAGTGTCGGGTTTTTTTTAACGTCGAAAGAAAAGCCAGTAATTCAGAATCGCTTAGTTTAGATTGCGTTGTTTGAGAAATCCCGAGTTGAATGAGCTGTTTTGCCAGATTGATTGAAGCTGTAACTTCTTGCTTAATGGCATTTTTTGCTTGCCAGATGGCAAAAGTTCCACCCAATATTAAAATCAGTAGAGAAACAATCAGGATATTACGATTAATTTGAAATCGCAGGCTCATAAAAATATTTATTTTTCCCAGGTAGGCGAGGCAAAATGTTCCGTTAAAAATTCGATAAAGGTGGTGACTTTGCCAGGAGAAAATTTTCTTTTCTGATAGGTCGCATAAATAGGTAATGTTGTCAGTCGATAGTCTTGAAGTATTTCAACCAGTTTGCCATCACGTAAATAATTAGCGACTGATAACATTGGAGCTTGAACTATGCCCATCCCCAAGCCAGCAGCCTGACATAAAGCTCGGCCATTATTGGAAGCAAAATGCCAATTCAGTTTTATTTTTATGGTTTTGTCATCTTTATTAAAAACCCATTTTTCCCGATGTGGGGTGTCGATGTAATGAAGGCATCGATGTTTCAACAAGTCATCAGGTTGTTTGGGGATGCCAAATTTCTTCAGATAGGAGGGCGCTGCATAAGTACATAATTTGGTTTCGGCAATTTTTTTTGCAACGACTCCCAAATCAAGGGTGTTGGTTACCAGCATGGCGATGTCATATTTCCCCTGACTTAGATTGACGCTGCTGTTATCCAAGGACATTAAAACTTTAACTTCTGGATATTGTTTTTGATAAGCCTCAATCGCCGGAACCATGTATAAACCACCAAAATCAATTGGGGCGCTGATTTTTAAAGTGCCGGTTACATGATGCCCCAGTTGCTGGATTTTTTCATCCAGCTCGTGCATATCTTCAAGTAATTGTTTACAACCC
Organism: uncultured Methylomonas sp.; assembly: GCA_964530345.1. Classification (GTDB taxonomy): domain Bacteria; phylum Pseudomonadota; class Gammaproteobacteria; order Methylococcales; family Methylomonadaceae; genus JALSJK01. The sequence goes on along the minus strand of CAZGYJ010000179.1, from coordinate 2,668 downwards.
TGATAATAATTTTCCCCTGCTTCTGTCAGGCTGATACGTCTTGTGGTTCTGTTTAATAAAGTAACACCTAATGATTTTTCTAATTGGGCCATATATTTACTGACCATCATCGGTGAAACATTCATTTCGTTGGCGACTGCAGAAAAAGTCCCTAATTCTATAATGCGGCAGAAAACCTGCATGTTATTAAGTTTGTCCAATGGTGTTTCCCTATTATGATATTTTGAGTACTTTGGCGCCTCGGATTTTACCTTGTTTTAATTCGACCAATGCCTCGTTAGCTTGTTCAAGCGGATAGATTTGAATTTCGGGTTTCAATTTCATTTCTTCAGCCAATTCCAGAAATTCTGTGACATCCTGACGGGTTATATTGGCCACACTTTTTATTTCTTTTTCCAGCCAAAGGTGTTGTGGATAATCGAGTTTTAACAGACTTTCCTTGTCGCCTTCCTTACGGATTGCATTAATAACCAATCTGCCGCCAGCATCGAGATTAGCCAAGGCCTCAACAATGGGCATCCAGGCAGGGGTTGTATCAATAATGCAATCCAGTTTATGCGGCGCATGTTCTCGAATATCACCAGCCCATACGGCACCTAAATCCAGTGCAAATTCTCTCTCCTCAATATTTCTGGCAAAAACAAAAATATCGGATTCTGGATATTTATATTTGACTATCGATAAAACCAGATGTCCTGAAGCGCCAAAGCCTGTTAACCCAAGACGTTGGCCATTTTGTAATTCAGTCAGACGCAAGGAACGATAGCCGATAGCGCCAGCGCATAAAAGAGGAGCTGCTTCTGCATCAGAGAAAAATTCAGGAATGATGTAAGCGAAATCAGCATTGACAGCCATATATTCGGCATAGCCGCCATTTGCATCCCGGCCAGTTGCTTTAAAGTTGATACATAAATTTTCATTACCTGCAAGACAAAACCTGCAGTTGCCACAGGCAGAATAGATCCAGGCGACACCAACTCTGTCATTTATATTAAAAGTTTCGATCTTGCTGCCCAATTTGGAAATTTTTCCAATAACTTGATGGCCCAGAACGACGGGCAATTGTGGTGGTGAGGTTCGTCCTTCTATCTCATCCAGTTCAGTATGGCAAACTCCGCAGTTTGAAACTTTAATCAGGACCTGATTTTCGTTAATTTCCGGAACGGTAATATCCATCAGTTCCAAAGGTGTTTTATTTTCTTGAATATTGCAAAGCTTTGTTAAGACCATTGCTTTCATGAGGGCACCTCGTGGAAAGTTTAGAGCAACAGAAAATTATATCGGATGAGAAGTAATATTACAGAATTAATATTATTGCTAAAACGTTAACAGTTGGTATACTCACATTTGGTGTATTTTATCCTTACACCTTGAAAGGTATTAAGATTAGTAAATTTTCTTAAAAGTTTACACTGATATCAGTGTTATTGCCGCTCACAAGAATGAAATTAATGACGACTAAAGATACTGCTTTTCTGGATTTAACATCGATTTTTCGATCTGCCTCACCTCATCAAATAAAATTACTTTTTCGTCAATTAGTGCGTGTTTGTATTGCCAGTGTCGCTATTGCTGTTTTGGTGGTATTTTTTCTTTGGGAAAGTGCAAATCACCAATGGTTGCTGACTTGGTTTGCCACAATTTTTCTTATTTCACTGATACGTGTTGTTCTAGTCAATTCTTTCTATCATCAGGTCAATCATCATGTTCATACCAGACTTTGGCAGGGAGTTTTGTTGCTTCTGGTATTGCTTGCTGCAATGAGTTGGGGGGCGCTCGCATTGTTTTACGATTTCACTTGGTATCCTGCACAGCAGATTGTCGTTGTTTTAGTGCTTACACTCATTGCAGCTGGCGCAATACCAGCCTATGCAACAATTCTACCGCTATTTTCCAGCGTATTGATGCTGATTTTTCTGCCATTAACTATTTTGTTTTTCTTGTCAGGACAAACAAGTTACTTATTTTTCGCCACTGCATTGATTGCATTGCAATTATTTGGAATTTTATTTGCCAAACATTATCACGATACAGTCGTTGCCAATTTTGTTGATCATCTTGAGCACCATGAAAACCTCAAAGAAACTGTTGCAAAAAAAGATTACGAAGAACAACTGGCAAATGAAACTTATAATCGTATTGCTCAGATTCAACCAATAAATGAAAATGGGATAAAGACAATAGTGAAGCCTTTGGGAATATTTAGTGGTGATTTTATCTATTCAGCTCTAACGCCTTCCAAGCAACGATATATATTTTTCGCAGATGTTTCCGGGCATGGTTTGCCTGCTGCTCTAGGTGCAATTCCAGTGGTTTCAATTTTTAAAAGCATGGCTGAAAAAGGCTTGGAAGCGAATCACATTATCAGGGAGATTAATAACAATCTTAAGCATCGGTTGCTGCCTGGACAGTTTTGTTGTGCTTGTTTTATTTGCGTTAATAAAGAAAGGAATCATGTTTCCGTTTGGAATGCAGGTTTGCCAGATGTTCTTGTAAATACCAGAAACAGCAAAACAATTCAGCATATCAGTTCAAAAGATATCCCGCTTGGGATAGAAGAGAACCCATATTCTTCGATTCAATTTGTAAACCTGAATTTTACACCTGGCGATTATCTTCTTGCTTATACTGATGGACTCATTGAAGCAGAAAATAAACATCAAAAAGC
>CAZGYJ010000178.1:0-5554 GCA_964530345.1 uncultured Methylomonas sp. | reverse complement strand
CCTCAGCTGAGTTGGACTATTATAAGCCCTTATCTCATCTTGTCAAATGTTTTTTCATTTTCATCGGGCCGGAATATGATTTCACTTTAATAGCGATCCAGAACAATAAAAAATTCACTTCTCACTCCCTTGCCTTCTCTTCCCAAGGCCGCCCCGCATCTTTCCAATACGTCCAGCCGCCTCTTTCCTTGCTTCCTTTGCCCCTCCTTGGCAGAAAAGGTGGGGAAGTATAACTTATCCCTGCTTACTGTCAAGGCCAATCAAAAAACACAAACTCAATATTAATGCAAAGCTAGCGCTTTATTTTTTCAAGCCCAGCAACGAAAGGATCCTCAATCACTCCATTTTCAGTGACAATTGCTGATATTAGCTCAGCTGGAGTAACATCAAAAACAGGATTCCATGCACTCACTAAAGAATCATCTTGCAAATAACAATTCGGCAGCAATTCTTCAGCCGGCCTTTCTTCAATTGTTATCTGAGATCCATCTGAAATACCCCAGTCAATGGTTGATGTAGGAGCCACCACCATCATTTTCACTCCATGCTGCCGCGCCAAAACAGCAAGAGAATAGGTTCCAATTTTATTTGCCACATCTCCATTGCTAGCGATTCGATCCGCACCCACTATAATCCACTCAATTTTATTCGACTTCATTAAATGAGCTGCAGTAGAATCCGCAATTAATGTCACTGCGATGCCATCTTGCGCTAATTCCCATGCCGTAAGCCTAGCCCCTTGCAACCAAGGTCGGGTTTCGCCTGCATACACAGTCAAACTTCCTCTTTCAGCAGCACTTCGAATAACCCCCAATGCCGTTCCAAAGCCACCAGTAGCCAACGCGCCCGCATTACAATGCGTCATAACGCTTCGAGCATTACCCAAAGCATCAGCACCCAATCTGCCCATTTTTTTATTCGATGCAATATCGTCCAGATGAATCCTAATAGCCAATTGCTCAACCTCATCAACCGGATCACCTGTAATTTCATCAATTTTCTTGCGCATCAACTCTAGCGCCCAAAACAAGTTTACCGCTGTAGGCCGAGATTGAGAAAGCAACGCAATATCCTGCATCACTACCACACGCCAAGTTTCCGGACTATTTGAATAATGTTGTTTTACTGATAGGGCGACCCCATACGCTGCCGCAATTCCTATTGCCGGAGCTCCTCGAACTCGCATTGATTTAATTGCTTCAGCAACACCAATAGCCGTTTTATATTGATCGTAAGCAATAGCATCCGGCAGTTGCCGCTGATCCAAAACCAATAAAACACCATTTTGCCACTGCAACGCCTGAACAGACAATTTGTTTTTATCGCTCATCCTGTAGACTAAAAGTTATAATATAAAGATTAAAAAAGGAAGCAATCCATGAAAGTTGACACCCTTCTGCATGCGCGCTGGATTATACCTGTTGAACCTGAAAATGTAATCCTCAATGACCACAGCCTGATAATACATGAAGGCAGAATTTTAGACATACTACCTACTCATCAGAGCGAAGCCAAGTATCAGGCAGATAATATTCATAACCTGAATAAACATGCATTGATCCCAGGTCTTGTAAATGCACACACACATCTTGCTATGACTCTTTTTAGGGGAATTGCTGATGATTTACAGCTTATGGACTGGTTACAAAATCACATCTGGCCGTTAGAACAAAAATGGATGGGGGAAGCATTTGTCAGAGATGGCACGAACTTGGGCATCGCAGAAATGATTCGCAGCGGCACCACCTGCTTTAATGATATGTATTTTTTCCCCGAAATTACTGCACATCAAGCCTTACATCACGGCATCAGAGCAAGTATTGGACTAATTTTGATTGATTTTCCCACCGCTTGGGCCGAAAATTCCGAAGAATATATCGAAAAGGGATTATCACTTCAAGAACAACTCCGTCATGAAGCGCTGATTTCCACGCCATTTGCTCCACATGCCCCCTACACCGTTTCTGATGAGCCACTAAAAAAAATCAGAATATTAGCTGATGAATTAGAAAACCCTATCCATATGCACTTGCATGAAATACAACATGAAGTAGAACAGGCAACCAAGCAAACTGGCAAACGCCCGCTTCAACGGCTTATCGATCTTGGACTTATTTCCCCCGCCTTCATTGGGGTACATATGACTCAACTTAATGATACTGAAATCCTTGAATACGCGGATTCGGGTGCTCATATCGTACATTGCCCGGAATCCAACTTAAAACTGGCTAGTGGCTTCTGTCCTGTCGCAAAATGCTTAGACGCAGGAATCAATATAGGACTTGGAACGGATGGTGCCGCAAGCAACAATGATTTAGATATGATTGGAGAAATGCGCACAGCAGCTTTGCTAGGTAAAGCGGTTGCCGGTGATGCCAGCGCTATTCCTGCCGAAACAGCATTACGAATGGCGACCTTGAACGGCGCTAAAGCATTAGGCCTGGATAAGGAAATTGGTTCTTTAACAAAGGGCAAATCCGCTGACGTGACTGCATTAAACCTGGACGATCTGGAAACACAGCCTTTGTACAACCCAGTTTCACAAATTGTTTATTCAAGCAGCCGCCAACAAGTAACTGACGTCTGGGTAGCCGGCAAACAACTTCTAAAAAACAGAAGATTAACTACTTTTGACACGGAAGAACTACGAGAAACCGTTAAAACCTGGCAAGCACGCCTATCAAAAGTATAAAAAACAATTACAAAATAACATGTAATATTTTTTGGCAAAAAAAAGGGCTATGAAAAATCATAGCCCCAATTGATTGTTTTTCGACTAAAGAGGGAGGAAAGTCATAATAATAAAAACAATCTAAAACAAATTATGGCAAATTTTTTGCTAGAAAAACGAGATCATGTTCACAAAAACACTAAGTTATTGTATTTTTTTTGCTAATTCTGCCGCATAACCCACATAATCTCTCGGCGATAAAGCCAACAGAGCATTTTTTGCCTCATCTGGAATTTTAAGATTTAGGATGAAAGCTTGCAAATCATGTCTTTTGATACGCTGCCCCCGAGTAAGTTCCTTTAATTTTTCATAGGGTTTTTCAATTCCATAACGACGCATCACGGTCTGAATAGGCTCAGCCAATACCTCCCAATTGTCATCAAGATCTTTTTCGATAGCCTCTATATTGATTTCGAGTTTCGAAATTCCTTTTAAAGTGGCTTGAATAGCAATACTGGTATGAGCAATACCAACACCAATATTTCTTAATACCGTTGAATCAGTTAAATCCCTTTGCCAACGCGAAATAGGTAATTTTTCAGCTAAATGGGCCAACACAGCATTTGCAACTCCGAGATTTCCTTCCGAATTTTCAAAATCAATTGGATTAACCTTATGCGGCATGGTCGAAGACCCAATCTCTCCTGCTACTGTTTTTTGGCGAAAATATCCCAATGAAATATAACCCCAAATATCACGATCAAAATCCAACAAAATAGTATTAAAACGAATAAGGGTATGAAAAAATTCTGCTATATAATCATGGGGTTCAATTTGAATCGTATAAGGATTGAAATGCAAACCCAAAGATTCAACAAAATCTCGACTGAACTTCTCCCAGTTTATTTCAGGATAAGCGACACTATGTGCATTATAATTACCCACAGCACCGTTAATTTTACCAAATATTTCAACTGCTTCCATCTGACTCTGTTGCCGAGACATACGTGCAACAAAATTAGCAAATTCTTTACCAGTGGTTGTAGGCGTTGCCGATTGGCCATGCGTACGGGAAAGCATGGGCTGATCTGCAGTAGACATGGCAAGGTCAGCAATAGAAGAAATACAATCTTCGATTTGTTTTACAAGAATTCTTCTTCCATCCTTCAGCATCAATGCGTAAGACAGATTATTGATATCCTCTGAGGTACAAGCAAAATGAATAAATTCATTAATTTTTTCCAGTTCGGTATTATCAACAAATTTTTCTCTCAAAAAATATTCAACAGCCTTTACATCGTGATTCGTTGTCCGTTCTATTTCTTTGATCCTTTGGGCATCAAGTTCTGAAAAACTTTCAACAATATCATTCAGTAATCGATTGGCTTGTTCACTCAAAACTGGAACTTCAATTATCTGGGGGTGCTGTGCTAAAGCCTGCAGCCAGTGTATTTCTACAAGCACTCGATAGCGAATAAGACCATATTCACTAAAGACATTACGGAATTCTTCTACTTTACTCGCATAACGCCCATCAATTGGCGAAATTGCGGTCAGGGGGGTATAACTCATGTATTAAATTTTAGAATAGTGAAAAACATCAAAATAAAACTACGGATCAGGAAACTGAACTGGAGAGGTATCCCCGAGCGGCCTGCAAAAAGTATAGCACCCAGGGGCGACAATAAAAAGATTGGCAGTTTTCTCGAAGGCATCGTGAGGCTCAGGAATTGATGCAAAAGCAGTTAAAGGACTCAATCCTATAAAAACAGCAGTTCCCACAATAGTCGTTAAAAAACCCAGCGGCCTATAAATAACAAGATCCAGAGGAATAAAACTTTTGTCATAATTTTCGGCACGATAAATAATTTCAGCATTCGCAGCACTAGAAAAGGCCATTGTCGCCGAAAGAATCATAAATAATACTTTTTTTTTCATTTACTGGAATCTCCTTAGAATTTCCGCACTGCTTTAAAAATAAAATCATCAAACTTAGAATGCATAAAAACTTAATCCTCATGCTGCTATGCTATATTATAGCTTAACTCGATTTATTTAAATTCCGCTTATCAGCGCATTCTGCTGACAAAACAGAAATAGTAATTTCAGCCAAACATCGAATCAGCAGATTTTTTTCTTAACTTTTCCCTTTCAATTTTAGATTTATTCTTATCAACTGCTTTCTTGTTTCTCATAGCAATCGGCAAAGGATCAAACTCCCTGAACAATGGAACTGAACTTAAAAAGCTAGCCATTAAAGACCCTCCACGTAAAATCCAACTTACAAATCCAGCTGAAACACCAATTGATGTCGCAGCAATATATTCCACCTTGAAATTATTGTTGTTATAGTTGTTATTGCTATCATCAATTTGTGATCGCATCAATTCAATATTTCTCATGAGATCTTCAGATAGCTTTGAATCATCAGCATAGAATTTTGATTCTAAAGAACGGCCTCCATCCAATTCACCAGACTGAATTTCAAACAAATCATTTACAATCCGATTAGATTTAAAAGCAATATGCCTATAATGTTTTTTGTCCTCCTCATGAGACCCTTCATCTTCATCCAAGATTAAATTTTGCTCTAAAAATTTAGGCAAACCATTTTGGTTATATTCTTCAATTGCATTTTTTACCTCTACAAATACCCCTGACTCAAAATTTTCATTACCAATACTATTGACTGCTTCAGATTCGGAATTAAAATTTGAATTGCTCGTAACCGTAGTTCCTGGATTATCGATTATTTCAATTTCTGGAATCATACCAAAAAAATCCGTTGGATCCGTTCCTGAAGTTGAACCTGGATTTGACTGAATCCCATTGACGACTAGGTTAAAACTTGACGAAACGCTGCCGCCATTGCCATCATCGGCG
>CAZGYJ010000177.1:0-5560 GCA_964530345.1 uncultured Methylomonas sp. | reverse complement strand
GCAAGCAGTTGCAAGCGCTGAATAAGATGCAGTTTTCAGAGGGCGAATGGCTGCGCTTTGTCGAGGAATATCTGGACAAACCCGGCGATGGCATTGTCGATAAGACCCGTAAAATACACGATAACTATATCCACGACTTTGTGTTTGATGACGGGCATATTCAAAATATTTACCTGCTGGATAAAAAGACGATTACGCGCAATAAGTTGCAGGTAATCAAGCAGTTTGAACAAACCGGCTCACACGCCAACCGCTACGATGTGACCGTACTGGTCAATGGCTTGCCTTTGGTGCAGATCGAGCTGAAAAAACGTGGCGTGGCGATTCGTGAAGCCTTTAATCAGGTGCATCGTTATAGCAAAGAGAGCTTCAACAGCGAGCACTCGTTGTATAAATATTTGCAGCTGTTTGTAATTTCCAACGGCACCGACAGCCGTTATTTTGCCAACACCACACAGCGCAATAAAAACAGTTTTGATTTCAATGAACTGGGCGAAAGCCGATAACAGCCTGATCAAGGATCTAAAAGACTTTACCGCCACCTTTTTCCAGAAAAATACGCTGCTCAATGTGTTGCTTACATTTTCGGTGTTCGATGTCAGCGATACCTTGCTGGTGATGCGCCCTTACCAGATTGCTGCCACCGAGCGCATTCTATGGAAGATTAAGAGCTCGTTCGAAATGAAAAACTGGAGCAAACCTGATAGTGGAGGTTATATCTGGCATACCACCGGTTCGGGTAAAACCTTGACCAGTTTCAAGGCGGCGCGTTTGGCGACTGAGCTGGATTTTATCGAGAAGGTATTTTTTGTGGTGGACAGGAAAGATCTGGATTACCAGACCATGAAAGAATATCAGCGCTTTTCACCGGATAGCGTCAATGGCTCTGACAGCACTGCCGGGCTAAAGCGAAACTTGAGCAAAAACGACAACAAAATCATCGTTACCACCATTCAGAAGCTCAACAACCTGATGAAAAGCGAGGGTGATCTGGCAGTTTACAACCAGCAGGTGGTATTTATTTTTGATGAATGCCACCGCAGCCAGTTTGGTGAGGCGCAGAAAAACCTGAAGAAAAAATTCAGGAAGTTCTGCCAGTTTGGCTTTACTGGTACGCCTATATTCCCGCAAAACGCGCTGGGCGCAGAAACGACAGCCAGTGTGTTTGGGCGTGAATTACATTCGTATGTGATTACCGATGCCATTCGCGATGAGAAGGTGTTGAAATTCAAGGTGGACTACAACGATGTGCGCCCACAGTTCAAGGCGGTTGAAAGCGAGCAGGACGAGAAAAAGCTCTCGGCGACGGAAAACAAGCAGGCGTTATTACATCCCGATCGTATTCGGGAAATTTCGCAGTACATCTTGCATAATTTCAGGCAAAAAACGCATCGCCTGCAAGCGGGTGGCAAGGGCTTTAATGCTTTGTTTGCGGTTAGTAGTGTGGATGCGGCCAAGTTGTATTATGAGTCGCTTATGCAGTTGCAGTGCGAACCACCCCGCCCTTTGGGCACCCCTCCGGAGGAGGGGAATAATACCCCCGCCCTTACGGGTACCCATCCAGAGGAGGGGAATAGATACTCCACCTCTGTGGGGGAGGGGGATTTATTAAAAATTGCTACCATCTTTTCGTTTGCTGCCAATGAAGAACAGGATGCGGTGGGTGAGATTTTGGATGAAAGTTTTGAAGTTTCGGCCTTGAACAGCAGCGCCAAAGAATTTTTGACTGCCGCCATCAATGACTATAACGCCTTGTTCAAAACGAACTTTGGTGTGGATAGCAAGGGGTTTCAAAACTATTACCGCGACCTTGCCAAGCGGGTAAAAAATCAGGAAATCGATTTGCTGATTGTGGTGGGCATGTTTCTGACAGGCTTTGATGCGCCCACGCTGAATACCTTGTTTGTCGATAAAAACTTGCGCTATCACGGGTTGATTCAGTCCTATTCGCGCACCAACCGTATTTATGATGCCACCAAGACCTTTGGCAATATTGTAACCTTCCGCGATCTGGAACAGGCCACGATCGATGCCATTACGTTGTTTGGTGATGCAAACACCAAAAACGTGATACTGGAAAAAAGTTATCAGGAATATATGCAGGGCTTTACCGATGTGGTGACGGGTGAGGCCAGACGCGGTTATATCGACGTGGTGTCTGAGCTGGAGCAGCGTTTTCCCAACCCCGAAGCGATTGAAAAAGAATCTGATAAAAAAGCCTTTGCCAAGCTATTTGGCGAATATTTGCGGTTGGAGAATGTACTACAAAACTACGATGAATTTGCCAGCCTGAAGGCCTTGCAAACTGTAGATATGAGCAAACCGGAGGAGGTTGAGGCGTTTAAATCCAGCCACTATTTAAGCGATGAAGACCTTGACGCGCTGCTAACGATCAAAACACCTTCTGAACGAAAAATACAGGATTACCGCTCGACCTATAACGACATACGTGACTGGCTGCGGCGTGAGAAATCAGCGGATGAGCATGAGAGCTCAAACATTGATTGGGATGATGTGGTATTTGAGGTGGATCTGCTTAAATCCCAGGAAATCAACCTGGATTACATTCTTGAGCTGATTTTTGAAAACAGTAAAAAGGTAAAAGACAAAGCAACACTGGTTGAAGATGTTCGCCGTGTTATCCGCGCCAGCCTTGGCCACCGCGCGAAAGAGAGTTTGGTGGTTGATTTTATCAATCAAACCGATCTTGACAAGCTCGGCGATAAGGCCAGTGTCATTGACGCCTTTTTCACCTTTTCACAAGCTGAACAACAACGAGAAGCAGAAGAGTTAATTCGTGCTGAGAACCTGAATAAAGAAGCAGCTAAACGTTACATGATGACATCGTTAAAACGTGAGTATGCCAGTGAAAATGGTACAGAGCTAAATGCACTCCTTCCAAAAATGAGCCCGCTTAATCCGCAATATCTGACAAAAAAACATAACGTTTTCCAAAAAATTGCCGCTTTTGTTGAGAAGTTTAAAGGTGTGGGTGGGCAGGTTTAAATCATGCTATAGATAACATACATGCATTATGAGGGAAATTTTCACGCCCGGATCTGTGAGGAGAGCGCCGGGTAACCGGTGCTTTTACCCGGAAATTGACCCACAAAAAGCGCTGTGGATTTTTTATAGCTTGTTGTGGTTGGAAAGTCCATTCATAATAAAAATTTCGTTGGCTTCGAGTTTTGCGGTCAATTTATGCTGGATCGTTATATAGAAAAATTTAAGCAAATAATCCGCCTGCGACAAAATGTCACTTCTTGCCCTGATTGTTGTCTGCGTATAATCCTTAGGATGTTTCTACAATTCGTCCAGGGATTATGCAAAAACAACAACGTTTTTCAATTGAAGGCATGCAATGCGCTGATTGTGAAAACATCATTGAAGAAGCAGTTTTAGCACTTCCAGGCATTTATAATGTAAAAGCAGATTTTACGTCCGAATCCCTGACGTTCACGTATGATTCTGACATTATTCCACTAACAACCATCTGTGCGGCAGTAAAAAAAGCTGGCTACATCTGCCATTCCTACCAACCAAAACGTTCAGAAGGTTTGCTCAAGAACCTGTTAATTGTTGCTGCAATTATTCTCATCTTTTTTATTGTTTTTCAACTTAAGCACTTTTTCCCCCAAGATTTTTCATTCAATGAAATCGGCGAAAAAGCAAATTACGGGCTTTTATTTTTAGTTGGAATATTAACCAGCTTCCATTGCATAGGAATGTGTGGTGGTTTTGTGTTGGGCTATACTGTGGCCGGAACAAAATCAGGCAAATCATCCCATTTAAGTCATGTTTTTTATGGCATTGGAAAAATTATTTCCTATTCAGTACTCGGCGCATTTTTTGGTTTTGTCGGAGCAGCGTTCACCATCACAGTGACGATGAAAGCCATTATCTCTGGGTTAGCCGGATTGTTCTTGATCATTTATGGATTGAGCATGACTGATGCCTTTGCTGGCTTGCGGCGTTTTCATATTCGATTACCTCGAAGTTTTGTTCATCGTTTATTCCAACAACAGCGAAAAACAACCAGTCCTTTTATAATCGGTTTACTCAATGGCCTGATGATAGCCTGTGGGCCATTACAGGCCATGTATGTTTTAGCGGCAGGAACGGGGAGTGCAATTGAAGGTGCAAAAATATTGGCCATTTTTGCAGTAGGGACATTACCCTTAATGTTGTTGTTTGGTTATTCCGCAAACTTTTTAACGGCAAATCTAACCCGGAAATTTCTTAAATTTTCAAGTGTAATCATTATCGTACTGGGTACAATCATGCTGAACCGAGGTTTGTTATTATCTGGAAGCGGTTATGATTTTCATTCCTTTTCCACAAAAATTTCCCAAAAAATAAAAGTTCATTTTATGACCTGGCAGCATGATTTTGTGGATGCTGGTGCCCATATCCAGAATGGATATCAGGTTATTTACATGGAAGTTGAGGCAAAAAAATATATCCCATCAGAATTTACTATTAGAAAAAATGTCCCAGTGAAGTGGATTATTAACGTTAAAGAGCTATCACAATGTAATAAACAAATCGTGATTCCATCTCTGAATAAAACTATCGATCTTCATCTTGGATTGCAAATGATCGAATTTACACCAATTCACGATGGCGTAATCAGCTGGAGCTGTCACATGGGCATGATTCCGGGAGCATTTATTGTTTCCGAATAAAATTCGGGCAACTAAATTTAGTTTCCCTCGATATTTTTTAATGCTTCCAAATCAATGATGCGGATATTTCTTTTTTCAACATCAATAATTTTTGAATCCTTGAGTTTTTTTAGTAATCGGCTAACAGTTTCAAGGGCTATTCCCAAGTGAGTTCCAATTTCCTGGCGGGTTAACGTCAGGGTAAATTCAGTCTCGGAAAACCCTCGCTTTTTATAGCGTTTAGAGAGGTTTAACAGAAAATAAGCGAGCCTTTCCTCCGCAGGAATATTTTTCAAAATGATCTTGTTACGATCTTCGTTTATTTTTTCCCCCGCATGAAGAAATAATTCCCGCATTAGACCAGGAATCAGTTTCGCCAAACCCTCAAGATCAGTAACCGGTAATTCACAAAGACTGAGCGTTTCCAGAGCGATAACCGAACAAGTATGCTTGTTGTTATACAAACCATCAAAACCCAATAATTCCCCCGGCAATAGCACATCAATGATATGCTCGTTGCCACGCTCATCATTAGAAATCAATTTTGCAGTGCCGGATTTTATCGCCAGAAGGCTTTTTAATTCATCGCCTTCACGATAAATATACTCACCCCGCTGTAAAGTTTTTTTGCGTTTGATGACAACGTCGATATCTTCAACTTCATCTTTTGTTAAGCCACGCGGCAAACAAATCGTGTCGAGACTGCAATTATTACAAGTAACTTGTTTGTCGATATTCACTTGTGAAAGTACTTTTTGTAAATCTTGAATTGTGAATTCATTGTTTAACCAACTTAGATAACAAAATTCGTAACAATTATTGGAAGGTTACATCGAATTGTATCAAAAAATCGTTAAGAGAGGTTTTTTGAACATTAAGTAACGATTTAAAAATAT
>CAZGYJ010000176.1:0-5592 GCA_964530345.1 uncultured Methylomonas sp. | reverse complement strand
ATTGTTGACCTTTGTGCTTGACAAAAGAAGAACGCAAATTTTGTCTTTTGGTGGCTAACCATTTGAACCAGGTTTTCCGCTACAGACTATCCCACTTGATTTTCCATTTGATGACACAAGAGTTGGTGAAAAAGAATGTTAACAGGCTTCATGACCTAAGCGGTTTGATTGCAAAAAACTGTTTCGAGGAACAGCTATCTTACCTTAAATTCAAGCAACTTATTCCGTGCACGTTCCTTAGGCTTGTTGATTTGTTTCTTGACAGGACACAATAGTGATTTTTAAATAGAAACAAGTGTAGTCATTACTTTGCTAAACAAAAGTTAAGCAAACAACTAACATTATTTTTTAGAAAAAGGGAGTTGTTGTGTTTTTTTTCTTTTTGTTGAATCGTCAACTAAACGATAACGCCCTTGATACCAAACTCCTGCAATCGCAGCCACCAGCAAACCACACGAAGCAATACTGGCATAAAGTAAATTTTTTAATTGAGAAACCTCATCCATTAACTGCTTATTCAACTTTTTCTCAGTAATCGCATTATTAGTTGCTATTAATCGTCCTGCTCCGGTCTTTGAATAAGTTTTAAGAACAATAACATCATTTTTTAAGTCTTGAATAACCCCCATTCCTGTTGTTGATAAGTTACCCGACTTTATAGTTTCTTCAAGTATTCTAAGTTTGCTTTCAATTGAACCACTGATTAATCCAACCAATTGACTTTGAAGCAATTTAATTTCTTCAGATAAAGCCGGATTAATATATTGCTTTTGAATTTCGGTGAGTACTTGCTGTCTTTCAAACTCATTCAACATGTTTTGTTTAGGTAACAGAAAAAACCCGAACAATACAACCACCAGCGCCAAGGCAATGACCGTATAAACAAGAATTTTATTCGCTTTCAGCAAATTCAATTCATTTTCGCGAGACAGAATGGGATGCAAAATAACTGCTTTTTGACTATCATCGCTTTCATCTGAGTTTTTGTTACTCATGTTATTATTCCTCTAAACCAGTCATACTGGCGCTCTTGTTAAAATTCAAAAGTCTAGCTGCCAAACTATGCCAGAATACCATCCCTGGGTCAATGCTCCAAATTACGGTTTCAAGATTTTTTGGCTGATGTATTTTTTTTAGCAGCAATTCGTAATCTCAATGCATTCAGCTTGATAAAGCCCTCAGCATCTTTTTGATTGTATGCTCCCTCGTCGTCTTCAAAAGTAGCAATGTTTTCATCAAACAAACTATCGCTATCAGACATCCGGCCTACGATTTCGACATTGCCTTTATACAACTTCAATCTGACTTTACCATTGACCACCAGTTGCGATTCATCAATCATTTTCTGGAGCATTTTTCGTTCCGGACTCCACCAATATCCATTATATATAAGTGTCGCGTAACGCGGCATCAGTTCATCCTTAAAATGGGCTACTTCACGATCCAGTGTCAATGATTCCATAGCTCGGTGTCCCTTAAGCATAATGGTGCCGCCAGGTGTTTCATAACAACCCCGCGATTTCATACCAACATATCGGTTTTCAACAATATCCAGACGACCAATACCATTATCACCGGCTAAACGATTCAGTGTTTCCAAAACCACAGCGGGTGTCATTGCTTCGTCATCAATAGCGACAATATCGCCCTTTTGATAAGTCAGCTCAAGATAAGTCGGTTTATCTGGCGCAGCTTGTGGAGACACACTCCAGCGCCACATATCCTCTTCGGGTTCTGCCCACGGGTCTTCCAGAATCCCGCCTTCATAAGAAATATGCAGCAAATTGGCATCCATGGAATAAGGAGAGGCTTTGCCCCGCTTCATTTCAACAGAAATTCCATGCTCACTAGCGTAAGCCAAAAGCTTCTCACGAGAGTTCAAATCCCATTCCCGCCAGGGAGCAATAATGTGAATATCCGGCCTTAATGCATAAGCACCCAGTTCAAATCGAACCTGATCATTGCCTTTCCCAGTCGCTCCATGGGCAATTGCAGAAGCCCCGGTTTCGTTGGCAATATCAATTAATCGTTTCGCAATCAAAGGTCGGGCAATTGAAGTGCCTAACAGATATTCTCCTTCGTATATGGCATTTGCCCTAAACATTGGAAAAACATAGTCACGAACAAATTCCTCGCGTAAATCTTCAATGTATATTTCCTTAATTCCTAAAGCCTCTGCCTTGGCCCGAGCAGGCTCCACTTCTTCTCCCTGCCCTATATCTGCAGTAAAACAAACCACTTCACAAGAATAAACATCCTGCAACCATTTAAGAATAACAGAAGTATCCAGCCCCCCTGAATAAGCTAAAACGACTTTATTAATTTCCGACATGATTCCTCAAAAAGACTTTTAAATCTAATAATTATACCGGATTTTAAGTTTAAAGCGGACGACAAATAATCAGTTGTCTTTCGCTACCTGCATAAAAATATATTTCGCGAAATATTAGAAAAAATAGCTATTCTTAATTAAAAACACAGGGTAATTCGAACCCTTAAAAAAGGATATAACCATGTCTCTATCCAAACAATTATTAACACTTTTAACGATACTTTTTTTGGTGATTTTTTCTGTCAATTTCACCATTAGTGTCAATAACATTCGAGATTATCTGGAAACAGAATCGGTCACCCATGCTCAAGATACCGCTACTGCTTTGGGGTTAGCATTGAGTCCTTATCTGGAAGATAAAGATAATCCAATGATTGAAACCATCATCAATGCGGTTTTTGATCGCGGTTATTACAAGGAAATCCGATTACTCGACAATCAACAAAAGCAGTGGATAAATTTAACCAACAATCGTGTTTTCGATGAAGTACCAGAATGGTTTATTCATTTGTTTCCGATGAATACTGCATCTGCCAACACTGAAATTAACTCTGGCTGGAGAATTGCCGGCAAACTTTATGTAACCATCAATCCCGGCTATGGATATTTAAAACTTTACAAGCAAAGTAAGAAAAGTTTTTTCTACTCTTTGATCGCTTTTGCAATTGCCTTCACGGTGTTAACGCTGACTTTGCGTTTCACATTACAACCTCTAAAAAAATTAGAACTTCTAGCAAAAACCATTGGCGAAGGCCACTTTCAAAGTCTGAAACAAATACCCTGGACAACCGAAGTAAAAAATGTAGCCTTGGCCATGAACACCATGTCGGCAAAAATTTCCCGCACAATCAATAATCTAAATCAGAAATTAGAAGCCAGCACTCAGGCATTACAACTTGATCCAGTTACTCAACTTTGGAATCACGCCAAGTTTAAAACCGACCTGAAATACCTACTTGCTGAAAAACGCGAAGGTCATGTTTTTCTGATAAAAATAAATAATCTGGCTGAATTATCAAATCGATTAGACCCAGAAAAAGTCGATCGGTTTCTTTTGGATTTCGCAAACCAACTCAAAGATAGCCATAATAAATCCAATCATATTACCGATTATCGATTGTTTGGCGCCGAATTTGCTGTTATCACCGATATCGCTTCTGAGGAAGCGATCGAATCATTCGCCAAAGAGCTGATACAAAGCTGGACAGAAATTAGCAAAAAATACCAAACGCAAGATATTGCTCATATCGGGATTGCTCGTTTCACCTCGATCTGCACTGGAAAAAGTATTTTAGCCGCTGCTTATGAAGCTCTTGAACAAGCTTGCAAAATCGGCAACAACAGCTTTTTCATAACCAAAACCATCCAGCAGGCGAAAGATTTGATGACATGGAAAAAGCAGATTGAAACAATTATTGAAAATCAAACCTATCAGCTTAAATTAATCAATCAAACCAAATCTCTAGGCTCACTAAAACAAAATATGATTGTCATGGAAGAGGCTTTCTGTTTCGCCAAGGATGACAATCAACAAGATCTGGCCACCGGCACATTCATTGCCCTTGCTGAAAAATTTGATAAGGCGATTGAATTGGACAAAGGTATCATCACTCAAGTTATTAACAAAATTAATAACGAAGATATCAACCATCCCATTACCATCAATTTATCGATCATATCTGTACAAAGCGGCCTTTTCCGTTCCTGGCTAACAGAAATCCTAAAAAATCAGTCTGAAATCGCGCATCAATTAGTCTTCAGTTTAACAGCCTATTCGGTAATGAATCATCAAGCTTCTTTTACTGAATTCATCCATTTTCTTCATCAAATGGGAGCAAAAATTATCCTTAAGCGTTATGAGCCGCATTTGCTATCACTTGAAGAAATAAAAATCTTGAACCTCGACTATTTAAGACTGGCGCGAAGTATTGCTACTGAGATAAATGGTAATACCGACAAAATCACCTTAATCACTAGCATTAAAGAATCAGGCGATTTACTGAACTTCAAGGTTCTGGCCGAAAACGTCCCCACCACTGAAGACCTGGAAAAGCTAAGAAAAATCGGAATTTACGGAGCCAGTCTCGCAGTAAAAAAATAAATACCCATGTTTGTTGCCTGCAATTTCAATTTAAAAAGCGTTAATGACACTATTTCGTGCTTGATTTTCCCATGCTTATTATTACTGATGATTTCCAGCCTGTCCGCCGAATTAATTATCAATCAAAAGATATTGCAAAAAATAAATCAACAATATGGAAATACCGCCATGAACAGGGCCATTGCCTGGAGAAAATTACTTATCACTGTCAAACAAGTTAAAGATGACAAAAAAAAACTAACCCTGATAAACGATTTTTTTAATCAAAAAATTGATTTTGTTAATGATATTGATCATTGGCAAAAAAAAGACTATTGGGCCACTCCGCTTGAATTTGTCGCATCAGGAGCGGGGGATTGTGAAGATTTTGCCATAGCCAAATATTTCAGTTTATTAGCCACCGGGGTTGCTGAAGAAAAACTGCGAATAACTTATGTTAAGGCAATAAAGCAAAAACAAGCGCATATGGTACTCACGTATTTTGCAACACCCCAAGCAATCCCTTTGGTGCTTGACAATTTAATTCCCCAAATAAAAAAAGCCACCAAACGCAAAGATCTAATACCAGTCTACAGTTTTAATGGCTCTGGACTTTGGCTGGCAAAACTAAAAGGTTCGGGCCAAAGAGTCGGAAATTCTAAACGGCTAAGCCTTTGGCAAAATTTAAAACTTAAGATCGATAATGGTAAATAACTGGTTTGTATATTTCACGTCAAATCAATATAAAAAACTTATCTATTGACTATTTTTAGGCATGAAATACCATAGAACGTAAGCTACCAGAAATAATGCAGGAACATCTCCAACCAAGTTAATCCGGTCTGTTTCATCAATAATCGCGTGGACAAACATTATCCCCCCATGAACAATGCTGGACCAAATGGTGAACCAGATAATACTTTTATTTGCTAAAGGGTCTTTCGCTGCAAGTATTAAAAATACGCCCAAAGTCGCATAGACACCCATAATCATTTGCTCGTATTCTGGTTGCGGTGGAGTCCAACCCCAACCATCAGGCCAAATCCATAACATCATGGCTGGAACGCCAACTACAAAAACTACGCCAATCACATAAAGTGCAATTTTTAAAAATTTCATTCTTTGTTCTTGATCCACTTTTTTCTCCCACTTTTTTAACTTGGCTGGGATTATTTTACTT
>CAZGYJ010000175.1:0-5599 GCA_964530345.1 uncultured Methylomonas sp. | reverse complement strand
AGGAACGCTCCCATCGACAGTGATGAAAAAACTATTTGGTTGGGAGGAGGACATCGTATATCTCCACGATTGCCTTGGTATCGTGGAAAACAAGAGGAGCCAATGCAACTGGAGGCCCAAGCGTTATGTGATTTTGTCTTGCAGGAAATAATTCCGGCTCCTTTTAGTCTGGTACTGGATTGTCATTCTGGTTTTGGATTACATAATCAAATCTGGTTTCCATATGCCAAAAGTCGTATCGAACCGATCAAGCACCTGGGGGAAATCTATTTTCTAAGACAGATGTTTCAGCAGACCTATCCATACCAAAATTATCGCTTTGAACCTCAATCTCAACACTATTTGACTCATGGTGATTTATGGGACTATTTGTACATAAAAGCTTTGGATTCAGATAATATTTTTTTACCATTAACGTTGGAAATGGGTTCCTGGCGATGGATTAGAAAGAACCCATTACAATTACGACATAGTTTGGGATTGTTTCACCCTACCAAGCCGCATCGAATCAACCGGGTATTACGAGGGCATTGGGTATTAATGGAATTTTTATTTCGAGCCAGTATATCTTGGCAGAATTGGTATGACAAAACAGTAATTGATAAAAAATATCAGCAAGCTTTAACGCTTTGGTACCATGACCGTTTGTAAAAACCGTTTCATATTGATTCGTGGGTTATTGCGTGAATCGCGCCATTGGGGGGATTTTCCGACTCAACTGCAAAGAAATTTTCCCTCTACTGAAATTCTTACCCCCGATATCCCTGGCAATGGACGACTTTATCAGCAGCCAAGCCCGGATCATATTGGGGGAATGACTTCCGCACTTAGGGCGCAAATTCGTTCTGGAAAACCGGCCCACATTATTGGTCTTTCAATGGGCGGGATGATTGCTGTTGACTGGATGATACGATTTCCAGAAGACATTCAGTCGGCAGTATTAATTAACACCAGTCTTCGTCAATTTTCGCCATTTTATCATCGGTTACGTTGGCAAATTTATCCAACTATTTTTAAGATAATGTTGCAATCTCCTGCTAGTCGAGAGCAAACCATCTTGGCCATGACATCCAATCAGCATCAGCGTGATCAGGAATTACTTGAGCGCTGGCAAAAATGGCAACAGCAATACCCGATATCTTCAGCAAATATAATAAATCAGCTACTGGCCGCCACACGATTTTCAGCAAAGATCAAACCCCGACAACCACTATTAGTTGCTGCTTCAAAATCAGACAGACTGGTTCATTATGAGTGCAGTAATCGTTTGCAGCAGCAATGGAATACCGATTATTGTTGCCACGAAACGGCAGGACATGATATCCCTTTGGATGACCCAGGATGGCTGTTAGAAAAGATACAGCGATGGTTGGCCAAAACATCGCTGCTTTAAATTCATATTGCTGACATATTAATCCTTTAGACTGCAAGAGATTCATAGGAATTCATTGTGAAAAAGATGATTGATGCCGAAAAAATACTTAAAGAAACATACCCTGACCTAAAAAATTGGAAAAATAATAAAGCTGTGTTGGTAATGTTGAGAAAGCTGTTGCACGAACAGGACTTCAATCACTTCATTGAAAAAAATCAACATCTCAGGGGATTTGCTTTCCTTGATGAATTGTTGCGATATTTTC
Organism: uncultured Methylomonas sp.; assembly: GCA_964530345.1. Classification (GTDB taxonomy): domain Bacteria; phylum Pseudomonadota; class Gammaproteobacteria; order Methylococcales; family Methylomonadaceae; genus JALSJK01. The sequence goes on along the minus strand of CAZGYJ010000175.1, from coordinate 3,959 downwards.
AATTCAGTTACCAGATCAGCCCTGAGAGCTATCAGAATATTCCGTCTGAAGGAGCATTAGTTATTGTGGCTAACCATCCTATTGGAACATTGGATGGCTTGGCTCTGGTTAAATTGATTCGTTCAGTTCGTCCCGATGTGCGGATTGTTGCGAATAGGGTTTTGTCACATATGATTGCTCTAGAATCAGTTTTTTTACCCATAGATGTGCTTTCAACAACTAAAAAAGCGCATAAAAAGGCTTACAAAGCGATGTTGGAAGCATTAAATAACCAGGAAGCGGTAATTATTTTTCCTGCTGGAGAGGTTTCTCGAATTACGCCAAAAGGGGTTAGGGATGGACAATGGAAAACTGGTTTTTTGAAATTGGCAAAAAAAGTCCGTTGTCCAATCTTGCCAATTAACATCAAAGCAAAAAATTCTTCATTGTTTTATTTTGTATCGATGCTTTACAAACCAATGGGAACGTTGTTATTAACACAAGAAATGTTCAACAAAAAACAACAGGAAATCAAATTTAAAGTGGGGTTACCAATTCCTTATTCTGCTTTTGCAGGTGACGATTACTCCAAAAAAGAACTTAGTCAGCGTTTCCGCAAGCATACTTTGAGCCTCGGTAAGAAAAAGCAACGCAAAAATCTGTTTGAAACTTTCATAACCATTGCGCACCCGGGCGATAGTAAAGCATTAAAAAAAGCTTTGTTTAAATCCCGGTTGCTAGGGCAAACCAGAGATAACAAAAAAATTTTCCTCTATCGTTATCAAGAAAATTGTCCAGTTATGCGAGAAGTTGCACGTTTGCGGGAATTGACTTTTCGAACGGTGGAAGAAGGTACCGGAGAGTCACTGGATATGGATAAATTTGATATATATTATTGCCACCTTATTCTATGGGATGAAGAAGACCTGGAAATTATTGGCGCCTATCGTATTGGCGAGGGAGATAAAATTGTAGCGACTCATGGAACAGAAGGTTTTTATACTCATACGTTATTCAACTTTAGCGATGAATTTTGTTCCATACTGCCCCAGAGTATTGAATTAGGTCGAAGCTTTGTTCAGCCACGATATTGGGGGCAGCGCAGTCTTGATTATTTATGGTATGGCATTGGCGCCTATTTGCGGGAACAGCCGAATGTTAAATATTTGTTTGGGCCGGTCAGTATTAGCGATGCTTATTCACAACAAGCGAAAGAAATTATTATCAGTTTTTACAATCAGCAGTTTGGTTCAGAAAATAAACTGGCAAAAGCACGGAAGCCATTTACGGTTTCCAAAAAAAATCAACAGTTCGCCCAGACTGAATTCCAACATGATTACAGAACCAGTTTCAAGGTATTAAATAAGGAATTAAAAAAACTGGGTGTCAAAGTACCTACTTTGTATAAACAATATGTCGAATTGTGTGATGAAAGTGGTTGTCATTTTATTGACTTCAATATCGACCCTGATTTCAATAACTGTATAGACAGTTTGATTATGGTTGAGCTGGACAAGATTACGGCGAAAAAACGCCAGCGTTATATTGGTGAAGGTTTGGCGGCCTGATGACGTCTTTCAAAACAGATAGTTATTGTTCCATAATTTCCTGCCAAAGCAATTTATAAGCCGCATATGAACGGCTTTTTTCATCGTAAGCTCCCAGCGGTTTTCGTTCCCAGCCCATGCGCTCAATATTGCTTGCATAAGGGATTACTGTTTGCAATATTTCTGAATGTTCTGCCATTAATGTTTCCATGATTTCCCGGTGCATTTTTTTACGTCTGTCAGCCATGGAAAAGAAGGGTAGTAATTGGATATGTTTTAGTTTGTTGACTTTGAGATATTTCTTTAGTTGTTCAAAGGTGCGCAGCGATAAAATAGTCGGAATAATAGGGGTGAGCAGGATATCTGAGGTGACAAATACGGCTTCCGATAATAAGGAAATACTGGGAGGACAGTCCAAAAAGATAAAATCATATTCCTTGGTTAGTGGAGTCAACAATTTTTTTAATCGCTGAGTTGGTTTTTTTCTGGCATCCAGCGCTAAATCTAGGTTTCTCAACGAAAAATCAGCAGGCAGCAAATCCAGATTTTCAAAATCAGTTGCCTTTATCAATCCATCCAGTTCCCGTTCGCCAGCAATTAATGCTTTACCCCCGCCTTTTATTTTAGGCTTGATGCGGAAATAAAAACTGCTGGCTCCCTGGGGGTCTAGATCCCAAATCAGAGTATGATATTGATTTTTGGCCGCAATATATGCAAGGTTGACAGCCGTTGAAGTTTTGCCAACACCACCTTTTATATTATAGGTTGCAATAATTGTCATTTGAGTTACCTAGATTTTGCCTTTCCTGGCAAATAATTGCTTGAATTTGAGATGATTTTCTTTTTCTTTGAAAACAGCAAACTGATGGGCAAAATCCCTTCGTGCCGTCTGCTTTAGACCATCCAGGTTTTGTATTAAAACCCCCAGAGCCAGAAAAGTGGTTTGATTTATATTGTTAGCTAACATTTCTTCGCTAAAATGTTTGATGTTGTTTTCTTGTACATCATAGTCCTGAAAATTTCCCAGTACTGTCTGAAAATTTTTCAAAGCTTTGATAAGTTGATTAATGTCTTTTTTTGGATATAAACCCTGGAAAAATTCCATCAGATATCGAAGTTTTTTGGCCGTCTTTCTAAGGTCATGTAGTGCTTCTGGTGGTGAAGTATCTGAAATAGCATTGCCATCCTTCAGTAAACGCCGATAGACTTTCCAGGTGCGTTGATCAGCGAGCTGTTTGATCGTTAAATTAGAATTATTATCTTTAGGTTGTTTGGTTTTAGAGGATTGTAAATACTCTTCCCACGAAATTATTTTCCTTTTATATTCGTCACTTTGTAATTTCTCGGCCAATTCCTTTTGTGCTTGTTGTTGTTTTTGCTTTAAAAAATGGTAGAAAGGTACCAATTCTTCCCTCAGGGAAGGAGGGAGGGCAGCTTCATATTGAGGATAATTTAATAGATAAACATCAAAGTCGCGTGTTGGTCCGGTTATTTGCCCTAACCAGGAAAATAACGGTGCATGCGCACTAATTACATAAGCTGGCAAAATGTGTTTGAATAAATGAAATGCTGCTCTGGTGCGTCTGACGGCAACACGAAAATCATGTAAAAATTCTGTGTCAATATCATCAATAGTACCTGCTTCATTTGCTTTCATGCCCTTTAGAAGGTTTCTGAAAATAATGTTTGCCGCTTTTTCGGTTTGCATATCAGGCTTTATTTTTAACTTTAATTTGGAGCTGTAGTCTCCAGGCTTTCGTTTCAGTTGATTGAGTGCTTCAACTAAAGTTGCAGTGCAATCTGAGGACAATAAGTTGAGATCATTTTTGAGAATCATCGCAACTTTTTTAGCTGCCTTTTCATAGCCTTTTAAAGGGTATAAGCTTAATTTATTGGTAAGAGATTCGTGTTCTTCCAGTTTCAAGCGTACGACAGTTTTCTGATCTTTATTCAGAATATTGATCAGGTATAGTTGGTGAGGTAGTTGACAAAGCGGTAATAATGCCCGAATACCTATACTTGCCGCCAGCTGGTCTCTCAAGCTTCCCATAGGAAATTGGGGGTGAAATTTGGGAATATTCTGCATTTCCTGCCGAGCAACTGGTTCACCAGTGTCAGTGTTTATCAAAACCAGTTGCGAAGCTGCTTGCGAATGACTGAACTCACAAAGTAATTGTGAATTATACAGCCGCCAATCAAAGGTATCGTAAAAGGTCTTGATGCAGTAAGACTGGGTTTTGATTTGGTGATCAATGATTTTTTCCAGTTTACGGAAAAATTTCTTTGCGGTTAAATTTGCAGGTAGCTCATAATATAAAGGTGCTGCGGTCATGGCATTTCAGAGTGTCCAAATGGGAGGAATTAGATATGGCCCATGCTAGCATGGCAATGTCGGTAAAATTATGACAATTTAATGACAATATACTTCGCGCG
>CAZGYJ010000174.1:0-5626 GCA_964530345.1 uncultured Methylomonas sp. | reverse complement strand
ACAAACAGTCACGCCATCAGTTTAACTATCGGATTATTTTTTGACTTTAGTAAAAGTTTTGCAGAAGAAAAACAAACAGGTATAACTCACGAAACTGATAGAAATAAAATCCGCCAAAAAATTCGCCGCTGATTTGATGTCAGCAAAAGAGTATAGCGGGACGTTAAAAATGTTGTCTTTATTGAAAATTGAATACTCTCACAATTTATTAAAAATATTTTTTCAATTTATACCATAACGAACGTTCACTGATTTGCAATATCTGTGCTGCTTTTGCTTTGTTATTATCGGTTTTATTAAGTGCCTGTTTAATCAAATTCTTCTCTAGTTCCTCAACGTGATCCTGCATAATTAAACTGTCAAAATACGGAGCCGCCTTTGATGAAAATTCCTGATGATTTGTTGATCCAACGATTTCTCTCGGTAGGTGCCGGGTATCAATCGTTGTTCCAGCACTCAAAACTACCGCTCGTTCCATCACATTTTCCAATTCTCTTACATTCCCAGGCCAAGAGTATTTGTTGAGATATTCAGCAGCTGATTGGCTGAGTACTGGATCAGGAATTAAATAGCCCATATCATAAACGTGTTTTTCAACAAAATGCTCGGCCAGAGGAATAATATCTCCCTGTCGGACTCTCAATGGTGGTAATTCTATTGAAAAAACATTGAGCCGATAAAACAAATCTTCTCGCAACTTTTGGTTTTCAACTGCTTGCCTGGGATCTTTATTCGAAGCGGCTATCACCCTAATATCCACATCCAGAGTGCGATTGCTACCTAGTTTCTGAAGAGATCGTTCCTGAAGCACTCTAAGTAATTTGGTCTGCAGGTTAATATCCATTTCTGTAATTTCATCCAGAAATAATGTGCCATGATTAGCTAACTCAAATTTCCCCATATGCTCTTTAGTTGCGCCAGTAAAGGCTCCCTTACTGTATCCAAACAACTCACTTTCTAAAATATCAGCAGGAATTGCAGCACAATTTAGCGCCACAAATAATGATTTTCCGCGAGGTGAAGCACGATGAATTTCCCTAGCCACCAATTCTTTACCAGTACCTGTTTCACCTTGAATGAAAACACTGGTTTTAGTGGGAGCCACCTGCTTAATCAATTGATAAACTTGCTGAATAGCTTCACTCATCCCGATAAATTCGCCCCAGCCTTTTTCTACCTCTTGCCTTAAAAATTGATTCTCCCGTTGCACCAGTTTCATCCTTAAGGTTCTTTCTACTGCGGCCTCTACCGTTTCTAATTCAAAAGGTCTGACAATATAATCGCAAGCGCCGTATTTCATCGCTTCAACCGCTGTTTCTACCGTTCCGTAAGCGGTAATAACAATGACCGGAATTTCACAGTTTTGCTGGTATAATTTTTTGATAAGGCCGAGGCCGTCAAGTTGAGGCATTTTTAAATCAGTAATGATCAAATCTATCGCTTGCTGATTTAACAAAGTGAGTGCTTGTATTCCATTATTAGCCTGATAAACTTCATGTCCTTTATTACGAAGCAGAATTTCAAGCAAACGCCGCATTTTCTCTTCATCATCAACAATTAAGATCTTTGTACCAGACATGTTAGATTAGCTCTCTATTTTTTGAAAACACAACAACAAAACAACTGCCACCATTAGGATTATCTTCAACAAAAATCTGGCCATAATGTGCCATAACAATCTGTTGAACAACTGTTAGCCCCAATCCAACACCAGTTTCACGACGGGTAAAAAAAGGATCAAATATTTTCTCCCGGTCTGATTCCGAAATACCCGAACCATTATCACAAATCTTCACCACTATTTTTTCACCCTGATTCAAAGTCTCGATATAAATCTTACCCCCAATTAGAACGTGTTGCGTTGCATTAATGACTAGGTTTAAAAAAACTTGAATCAGCTGATCTCTGTCACAAAAAAATTCTGTTGTGGACGCAAAAAATTTTTTTTCTAAATGAATCTGTTTTTCACTAATACTAGTGCTGACCAAATCACAAACGTGTAACAAAATCTGATGAATATCATTTTCTAAAATTTCGGGTGCTTTGGGTTTTGCACATTCAAGAAGTGAAGTTATCAATACATTCAATCGCTGAGTCTCACTAAGAATAAATTCTGACATTTCTTGGCCAAGATCACTCATTTGTACTTCTCTTTGTAAAATCTGTACTGAGGAACGCAAAATTCCCAATGGGGTTCTAACTTCATGTGCCATGCTAGCAGCCATTTCGCCAATAACAGCCAACTTTGCGGCTCGAACTAAATCCTGATGTGATTTCTCCAAATTATTAATCATCTGAGCAAAACGAGCGCTAAGTTCGGTAATTTCCTGACTGGCATGTAAAATCGGCGGTTCAACGTATTTCCCCCCCATAATATCTCTTGTGAAATGAGTCAGTTTAACAATGGGTTTAGCAATTTTTGAGGACATCCAAAATGCAGCCGTTGACGCTAAGACCAGAGTAAAATAGAAAAACAACATTAATACTTGCCACAACTGCGAAATAGATGCAAAAGCGACATCACTGGGCTGCATAATTAAAACGCGCCATCCTAGCCGGCCAAATCGTCGATAACCCTGAGAATAGGCATAGCCAATCAACATTTTCTTACCATCAAATAAGTCCAAATTAGTTATCAATGTCCCCGTTTGGTCATCTCCCAATGTCAGGTTTTGTTTAAGTGAATGATGTTGCCACCCCTGTATATTCCTAACATTACTCGAAGCGGCAATAACCTGATTTTGACCATCTAATAATAATGCATAAGCGGGTGCAGAGGGACTACTAAATGGTAATGGCATTTCAAGTAATTTATAAATCTCTTCCCAATTAAATCCAGCATATAGAAGCCCTAAGTCTTGATTTTGAAAATGGTCTGGGATTCGGGCGAAAAAAAACAGGGTATCTTGCTCAAGGTCTACTTTCTGAAGCCAAATATGTTTTTCTAGTAAAGTAGCATCTAAGGGAGGTGGAGTTTGTAGTAAATGCTCTCCAGTTATTGTAAACTCGCTGTTTGCAACCATTTGTTTGTCAGCGTCTACTACAAAAATTTGTCGATACACACCATCATAACCCCGAGTTACATCATCTAAAAATTTCACTATTCGTTTATCGATATCTTGAATGCGTACATCCTGCATGACCGAGACACGACTCCAAATCGAAATGTTCTCCATTCTTTCAAACAAAGTCATATCAATTTGCTTCATAATGGTTGAAGCTTGGAATTTAAGTCTGGTTTCAGTTTCTTCCACTAGAATGTTCTGTAAATGGGTATAGATCATGATAGAAATCATTAGTGCTGAAGCTATACTAATGATCAAATAGGAAATGAGTAATATTTGTCGAATAGATCTCGTTTTTTTCATTTAATCATTTCTTTTATAATGCATTTTAACTTTTAATTACCCTTAATTTGACTCCAAAATGACCTCTTTTCAAAAATGCATTTTGCTTTTTTGTTATTCAGTACTTGTGATGGCCGATCAGAATCAGAGTATGGAATTTAATTATCATTGGGGACGAGGCTTGAAAATCCCTGAAGCAAACCTGACTTTTGGTGGCTATGCCCATTTCAGTTACGAAAATTTTGAGCACCAAAGCGATAAAGCTGGAATTGACGATCTAAGCCTATTTATTACTTGGGATCCCACCTCGCGATTACATTTATTTTCAGAACTCGAATTTGAAGATGCTATCAGTACTGATGGCACTGAATTTTCCCAAAAAACATTCTTTGTTGAACGCCTCTACGCAGATTTTCTGATTAATGATTCTTTCAGTCTCCGGTTTGGAAAATTTCTAACTCCCGTAGGTATTTGGAATACGATCCATGCCGCGCCTCTAGTTTGGACAACAACACGGCCGCTAATAACCGAAGAGTTTATTTTCCCTGCTCATAGTAATGGACTGATGTTAAATAGTCATTTAATTTTGAATGATCAAAATCTTGAAATCTCATTATATGCCGACAATTCACAACATCTCGATCCCCATAAAAAAAATATCTCTTTTAAAAATGCTCTTGGATTAAGAATAAACTACGAATTCATGGATCACCTCCATTTTGGATTCTCTTATCTTGCATTCAAAAATCAAGCCAAGTTTTATCCTACTGACCGAAATCACTTATTTGGCATTGATTTAATCTGGAAAAGAAAAGGGGTTGAAATCCAAGGAGAATTTATTCATCGCCGTGCTCCCGAACAACGGGGCAATGAAACGGGGCTGTACTTGCAAGCAGTCTTACCTCTTGGCCATCATTTCTCGGCAGTTGGACGTTATGAATTCCTAGAGGGTACACATCAAAAAGAGAATATACTGGAAAACAGCACGATTCATCTCGGCATTGCCGGTCTTGCATGGCGACCCTATTCGCCCATGGTTTTCAAGGTTGAATACCGATTTGGGGGTGATGATTCAATCATCGTCCAAGATGGTTTCTTTGCATCTTTTTCAACATTTTTTTAAATCATGTTGATGCGAACTCTCATTTTATCAATTTTCATTACTTTGAGTATTCCATCATCTACTTTGGCGGCTGAACTTTTAATTATTACAGGAAAAGAAACTTCTGAAAAAAAATATTTCAAAAAAAAGATTGCTAATATTTTCCTGCGAGAACGATTAATTAATCAACATGGAGAACGCTGGATTCCAGTAAACTTAGCTTCTCATCACCCCTTAAGAAAAATATTTACAGAAAAACTTTTAGACCAATATCCTGAAGAATTAGAAAATTATTGGAATATTAAATATTTTCAAGGTATTAGCCCACCCTATGTCGTCAACTCCCAGGAAGCGATGCTTCGTTTTGTGACAACCACACCCAATGCTATTGGCTATATTTCCTCCTGTTTCAAGAATAACAACGTGAAAGTCATTTTTAGAATCGCTTTCAAGGATGACAAAACCCAAAAATGTAATGATTTAAAACGTTAGCAATCTACGCAACTGTTTTAGTAACGCCGCTATCGGCAAAAACTCAGTCGTTAGAAATTCCGCATCCGTGACCGCGCAAAGTATATTTCCAAGTAACTTAGACGCCTTTAAGTCTATCTCTGACTTTATAACCGGACAGAAGTGAAACCATTTTTATTTTCATAATTAATGGAATACCCCGCCAAATTTATGCGCATTATTAATCACGAAATGTGTAAATTCGTGCGTGTTTATTTGAATGAACGCGTTCTTCCTTATTTGCATGCCTTCTTTGCAGAGTCTGCAATTATGGTATGCCATTTCAGTACAAAAACATAATAATCATTGAATATTCATGGCTTTATAAAATGGCATAGTAAGTGCTATTAAAATAATTGGGAGAATTAGCCAAAATCAAATCAAATGCTCCCAAGTTTCATAAAACTAAGTAGGCATTTTTGTCAATAACCTGATTGCGGGATAACCATGAATAGAAAAATAACTGTAAAAAAAGACATCTGCCAGGCAATAGGCTTTACCGTGATGTTAGTAATTCTATCGTACCCTTTGTCAATCCTGGGCATTAAGTTGCTTAACTTTGTTTTAGGCCACTGACAGGTCATATTCTGGCACAAGGTCAAAATGGAAACATGAGGCGGTAACAAAGAAATCATCACCCATAAACCTAGAAAAACCAGTTGGGCAA
>CAZGYJ010000173.1:0-5648 GCA_964530345.1 uncultured Methylomonas sp. | reverse complement strand
GACATTATTTTTTGATAGACTAAAAATCAAGCATTTGCTATCATTGAGGGATTTGTAAGGAAATCTAATTCCTTGCTCTATCTTTCACATTAACAACTATCTTGTTCCCGGAGAAACTCTATGTCAATTAAAGTTGCTATCAATGGCTATGGACGAATTGGACGCAACGTATTGCGCGCGCTTTACGAAGCTGGCCGTACTGATGAAATACAAATTGTGGCTATCAATGATCTTGGTGACAGCACAACCAACGCTCACCTCACCCAATACGATTCTGCTCATGGTAAATTTCCAGGTGAAGTCAAAGCTGAAGGTGATTATCTGATCGTTAATGGCGACAAAATCAGGGTTTTTGCAGAAAGAGACCCTTCAAAACTTCCTTGGGGCGAATTAGGTATCGATGTTGTTCATGAATGCACCGGTTTTTTTGCCAGCAAAGAAAAAGCTTCGGCCCACCTGGATGCAGGCGCTAAAAAAGTCATTATTTCCGCACCTGGCGGAAAAGATGTTGATGCAACCATCGTTTTTGGCGTTAATCACGATACATTAAAAAGCACCGACACGGTTATTTCCAATGCTTCTTGCACAACCAACTGCTTGGCACCACTGGTTAAACCATTACACGATGCATTAGGAGTCGAACATGGCCTGATGACAACCATCCACTCTTACACTAATGATCAGGTTTTAACTGACGTTTATCACCCTGATTTACGCCGCGCCCGTTCTGCTACACAATCCATGATCCCAACTAAAACCGGTGCAGCTGCTGCAGTTGGTTTGGTGCTCCCAGAACTGGCAGGAAAACTGGATGGTTTTGCTATGCGCGTCCCTACTATCAATGTTTCTGTTGTTGACTTAACCTTTGAAGCAAAAAGAGAGACAACCAAAGAAGAGATTGATGAAATTCTGATCGCCGCCTCCAAAGGCCCGTTGAAAGGCATCCTGGAAATCAATGATAAACCATTGGTCTCTATTGATTTTAACCATAATCCAGCATCTTCCATTTATGAATTATTACTAACCAAAGTTCTGGATGGTAATTTCGTTAAGGTACTTTCTTGGTATGATAACGAATGGGGATTTTCTAACCGTATGCTGGACACAACTATCGCTTTGATGAATGCAAAATAAAAGCTCAATAATCACACCTGTCGATCCTTCTGAAGGATCGAAGGTGTTGAAAAGAACCAAAATTTTAGCAACACTTGGCCCTGCCACGGATAAACCCGGCATTCTGGAAAAATTATTTCACGCCGGTATCGATGTTGTACGCTTAAACTTTTCTCATGGCTCAGCTCAAGATCATATTGATCGTGCTAACAATGTCAGAGAGTTAATTCAGAAAACTGGTCGGAGGGTCGGTATTTTAGCTGATCTTCAAGGTCCCAAAATACGTATTGCTCGCTTCAAAGAAGGTAAGGTTCAGCTTGAAAAAGGCCAGAATTTTGCATTAGATATTGATCTCCCTGAAGATGCTGGGGATACAACCCAGGTTGGCATTACTTACAAGCCACTTCCCAAAGAAGTTAAACCAGGCAGCAAATTGTTACTGGATGATGGCCGTGTTGTTTTGGAAGTTGTCGATACAGATGGTAAACGCATCAACTGCATTGTTATAGTAGGAGGCGACTTATCCAACAACAAAGGTATTAATCTGGCTGGCGGTGGATTATCCGCACCCGCTTTGACCGATAAAGACAAGCAGGATATTAAAACTATTGCCAAGATTGATGCCGATTTCGTAGCCGTATCCTTCCCTCGCAATGCCGGAGATCTAAATCTAGCCAGAAGCCTATTAGAAGGAGAAGGCTGCTATGCCGGAATTGTTTCCAAAGTTGAAAGAGCAGAAGCTATTGCAACCCAAGAAGCCATGGATGAAATTATTCTCGCTTCTGATGTTGTGATGGTTGCCCGTGGAGATCTTGGGGTTGAGATTGGTGATGCTAATTTACCAGCAGTACAAAAACAACTTATACAACGGTCCAGGGAATTAAATCGCGCCGTTATTACTGCCACACAAATGATGGAATCCATGATTGAAAATCCGATTCCAACACGCGCCGAAGTATTTGATGTTGCGAACGCAGTTCATGATGGCACTGATGCAGTGATGCTTTCTGCTGAAACAGCTGCAGGAAATTACCCTGTAGAAACTGTCGAAGCTATGGTTCGGATTTGTCTGGAAACTGAAAAACAGCGAAGCGTCCGCCAATCTGATCATCGTGTTAACGTCAGGTTTAAACGCGTTGATGAAGCCATTGCTATGGCTTCCATGTATATGGCAAACCATTCTGAAATTAACGGCATTGCTGCCTGGACTGAATCTGGTACGACACCATTATTGATGTCAAGAATCAGCTCTGGCATTCCAATTTTTGCTTTTAGTAGTCAGGACAAAACACTTGGTAAAACAACGATTTACAGAGGAGTTTTCCCATTTTATTTTTCTCATGATTCGAACGATCATGCACAAGTCAATAGGGAAATCCTGAACAAACTCAAGGAACACGGCTTTGCCAAAAAGGGAGATCGCTTTATTATTACCAAAGGTGATTTAACCGGACAACAAGGGGGCACAAATGCTCTGAAAGTTGTCACATTGGGCGAAGGCTTAACACCATAAGCTCCATATACAAGATAGGAGAAGCTTTGCTCTTCTCCTATTCTTTCTTTTCTACAACACCTCAAGCTTCGCATAAGCAAGCATTAACCACTTAGTTCCAGCCTCTCTAAAATTTATTTGCACTCGCTCCTGGGCACCCTCACCCTCCACCTGTAACACCACTCCTTCTCCAAATTTAGCATGACCGACATGCTGACCCAATTTAAAAGTATTATTTTGTCGAATTTTTCCAGTTTGTAAACCTACCGCAGTCACTGGGCGACTCACTTGGGCACGAATCCTAATTTCCTGCACCGTTTCAGCAGGAATCTCTCTGAGAAATCGAGATGGCCTGGCACTTGTCTCCCTGCCATACAATCGCCTTGATTCAGCATAAGTCAAATACAAATCTGACATTGCCCGGGTCATCCCTACATAGCAAAGTCGGCGTTCCTCTTCGAGACGACCTGGGTCATCAACAGACTGCTGGGATGGAAACAAGCCATCTTCAAGCCCCACTAAAAACACCAGTGGAAATTCCAAACCTTTTGCAGAATGCAAGGTCATTAGCTGCACACAATCTTCAGAATCATTCCCTTGCATTTCACCTGCTTCCAAAGCCGCGTAGCTCAAAAACATTTCCAACTCACCCAAACTCTCATCATTATCCTGATCATAATCAAATGAGCGGGCTGCATTAACTAACTCCTCCAGATTTTCCACCCTGGCTTCACCTTTTTCGCCTTTGTCTTTTTTATAGGTTTCGATCAACCCGGTATTTTCTATAACCAACTTTACTTTTTCGTATAATTCCAGATCTTGGCATAATTCAGCCAAATCATTAATCAATTGAAAAAAACCTTTCAGCGCATTTGAAGCGCGAGCAGTAAAGGCTGATTCCGACAATAAACCCAAAGCAGCTTGCCATAGAGATTTGTTGGTCTGTTGGGCTTTCAGACGAATGTCGTCCATGGTCTTGGCGCCAATACCACGTGTCGGCATATTAATGACGCGCTCAAACGCTGAATCATCTAGACGATTTGAAACTAATCTCAGATAAGCCAGGGCATTTTTGATTTCTGCACGTTCAAAAAATCGTAAACCCCCATATACACGATAAGGCATCCCGGTGGACATCAATTTTTCTTCGAATTGCCTGGACTGGGCATTTGAGCGATATAATATGGCAACATCACTACGTAAACCACCATCATTCACCCATTTTCTGATTCTTTCTATAACAAAATAAGCTTCATCCTGCTCATTGAAAGCGGCATATAAAGAAATGGGTTCGCCGTCTCCTGACGCTGTCCATAACTCCTTTCCCATACGCCCCTGATTGTTATCAATAAGACTATTGGCAGCTTTAAGAATATTCCCGGTTGATCGGTAATTTTGCTCTAATCTGATGATTTGATGATCTGGATAATGACTCTGAAAGCTAAATAAATTTTCAATTTTTGCACCACGCCAACCATAAATAGATTGATCATCATCACCAACCACAAACAGATTCTGCTGATTTTGTGTTAATAATCGCAACCAGGCATATTGAATAGTATTAGTATCTTGAAATTCATCAACATGAACCTGGTTAAAGCGTTTTTGGTAGAAATCCAGCAATACCAGATTATCGCGCAACAGCTCATGCGCTTTGAGCAACAATTCCGCAAAATCAACTAACCCGGACCGCTGACAAATATCTTCATAGGCACGATAAACCAATAACATCTGACGTTGATACAAATCCCCGGTTTCGACCATACTGGCTGACCTGACTCCTTCATCTTTATTACCATTGATAAACCATTGGATTTTCCTGGGCGGCCATTTTCCCTCATCAATATTCATAGATTTTAATAACCGCTTTATTAAACGGTACTGGTCATCTGAATCAATGACTTGAAATGTTGCTGGTAATCCAGCTTCTTTACTATGCCTACGCAATAGACGATGAGCCAGGCCATGGAAGGTTCCAATCCACATAGTTCTTGCAGAAATATGCAACAATTTTTCAATCCGCAGACGCATTTCTGCTGCGGCCTTATTAGTAAACGTAACCGCTAAAATACTTTGTGGCGAAAGACCTTGCACCTGAATTTGCCAGGCAATTCGATGCACTAAAACACGCGTTTTTCCACTGCCAGCTCCTGCTAATACGAGCATTGGTTGATTAGAAGCAGTCACAGCCTGTCGCTGCATTTCATTTAAAGGATCGATTATTTCAGTGACATCCATTAGAGGCGTTATAATATAAAGTTGGTAATAAATTAATGACTATTATTTTGGTTGATTAGTCTACCAATAAACCCAGACCGCTACAGAATTTTGAACGCAACCTTATTTCTTCAAAATACTCAGGAGAGACACAATGAATTTTGATTTTAAACGCATGCTCAAATTTGAACACAATGTAGGGGAAAAAGAAAAAAAATATCGAACCATTGCGGGTTCGGTTGCCCTTCTTGTTTCTTTACCCATAGCCAGTATCCCATTATTATTAATCGGCGTTATTCTGGTTGCTACAGGCTATTCGGGCTGGTGCCCAGTTTATTCAGGAATGAATAAAAATACAATGGAAAAGACCAGTTAAATCTTTTTTTTATTATGTTCGGGACTAACCTCTATATTTACTTTCGCCCCGAATTTGTAACTGCTCAGCATATTTAATATATCTAAATTTTTTCAATATCAGCAACTTATGGAAGAAGTCTATGTGTCATGGATAACACAATCAAGCCTACACGGACGTATTTACGGCGTCTTCTGGAATAAGTTACTGATATTGAAACTATAAATACACTGAGTAGTTATCGAATTTTTTATTTTTTCCTAGCACCCCTCTGCTTTTCTCATATTCCTTTCGTACTCAAGAATGCCTCGTGCAGAATACGTCAGCTTTTGTGTAGGACGAGGAGGCTGTCGGATCGAGGAAGATTTTACAGCGAAATGGAAATTAACTCCTTTTCCGGTCTTTTTCGTTGCGTAGCGCCCCAAAAGATCTAAAATACGTGCTCATTCCTAAGCTACTACAGGGAAATAT
>CAZGYJ010000172.1:0-5657 GCA_964530345.1 uncultured Methylomonas sp. | reverse complement strand
GAGCCCCGGATTGTGATTCCGGTTGTCGTGGGTTCGAGCCCCATCGTTCACCCCATCTTTTTCAATAACTTACGTTTCTTTTTTCTTCCTCTATCAGGTTTCTTCTTAAAAAGTCGCAACCAAGTACCAACCAAAAAACTATTTTTATTTTTGAGGATGAAATTTTTTGTCTAAAAAGAAACGTTATTTTGTTGAATTACCGGATAGAGACCCGCGCAATTTCAACAAGAGAAAATCATTTACTTGCAAAGCTACTGCTGGAGTTTGGTTTAAAGTTGGTCGATGAAGCAATAGAGAAAGGTTTATGGGCAAGCTATCTTGTCCTATCTTCGCAGCTTTTATTGTCCGGTGTTTTTTTTGGTTTCACTGTTCAAAATCAACAGAACAATTGCAATTGGCAATGAAATAATTCTCTGTAGAAAATGACGGTTGCAGATCCAGGCTGTTATTTTGGTTTTTCAGGGTCGACTAGTTACCAAAAATTTATCTCCTCTTGTCCAATTTTCGTCGTGTACAAAGATAAATATCTCATAACTGACTTTTTATAAATTATTTCGTAGTTAAGGTTTTTGTTCTGTTCAATCGCGAAAGGTATAATCTGGTTCTATTGCTACGAAATTTTGTTCTCAAAATGACTGAAACTGAAAGTATCCGATTGGATAAATGGTTATGGGCGGCGCGTTTTTTCAAGACACGGAAACTGGCTGCTGACGCAGTGACAGGAGGGAAGGTTCATCTGAATGGTCAGCGAACCAAACCAGGAAAAGAAGTGAAGCCAGGTTCAAAAATATTTATCAGCAAGGATAAATATACCTGGGATATTACTGTGCTGGGCGTTAATCAACAACGAAGGCCGGCAAAAGAAGCTGTTTTGCTTTATGAGGAGTCGGCTGAAAGCCATCAAAAACGTCAGGAACAAATTATTTTGCAAAAGCAGGAACGGGAGTTATTTGAACCGCATCGGGAGCGTCGACCCAATAAGAAGCAAAGGCGTCAGATTCATCGCTTCAAGCAAAGTTGATTTTCAGCTTACAAGCAGGTTGGTGGTTTGGGAATGCCAGCAATTTTACATGAAAATTTTAGCGGTCCTTCGGGGAAAAGCCGATGCAGATATCGGCTGTTACCTATTTCCTCGCCAAAAGTATGACGTACTGCTTTGACAAAAATCCTTGCATTTGGAAGGTGTTGATATTGCAGATAATAATTGCGTATAAATTTTATGATTTCCCAATGGGCATCGGTTATCTCAATCGCATTAGCCTCGGCAATTTCCAAGGCTATTTCTTCATTCCAATCATTTAGATTTTTCAGAAACCCTTCTTCTGTTTGGGCCAATAGCTGGTATTTATTAGTCATTATTTACCAGGATTGAATTAATGAATGTTCAATTGTTAATTTAACAAAATCCGAATAGTCAATAATTGAGATGCCTTCCACTAATTCTTCAGGTGAAATTCCCCGTGCTTGTAAATCAGTCGTTAAAGCGGCGAGGTTGCTTTGTTTTTGCAGACGACTGAGTCGTTTACTTAAAGCACCTTCCTTTAATAACTCTTGAACGGCACTACGAATAAACAATACTGAATCGCCAGCATCGATTCTTTCCAGAATCGAAGATTGTATTGGTGATTTAGCAATAATGTGCAGCAAGGCTATTCCACATGAGTTAGTTTTAGGCCGACGATACCGGCGACGACAAAAGTAATCGAAACAAGGCGTAACCAATCAGTAGATTCTTTAAACAGATATATGCCGGCAATGGCTGTTCCAGCAGCACCAATGCCAGTCCATATAGCATAGGCAGTTCCCAGCGGTAATGTTTTAATCGAAACCATCAGCAGATAAAAACTGGCTCCACCGGAAATACAAGTGATTATGCTAGGCCAAAGTTTGGTGAAACCTTCGTTATATTTCAAGCTTAATGCAAAAATTATTTCGGCAGCTCCGGCAACAAATAAAAAAAACCATGCCATTTTTGATATTCCCCAGCAGTTTAAGATTTTTCTTCTAGAATTACATTCAAATGAACAACATTTTATTCAAAAAACGAAATAACTGAACAAGTTTTTTACCCGTAAAAAGTTTTTTGGACTCAAGCAAAATTATACGCAAGCAAACAACATTGGCATAATTTAAGATGAACGACCTTTCTTATTCCATCTCTAACCCCAAAGAAATCCTCCACAATCTGGTTTTACTTTGGAAAAACAAATGTTTTTTGAACGCAAATTTTGGTGAACACGAGTCATTTATAACAACGATTATCGGTGTTGACCCTAAAAAAAAGAACTTGTTTTTAGATGTTGCGCCAAAAGAATATCTGAATAAAAAATTGTTGTTATCGAGTGATGTTATGTTTAGAACGGAATATTCTGGCATCAAAGCCATTATTCCAGGAAGCAAAATAACCAAAACGACTTTGTCAGGGCAACAGGTTTTTAAATTGCCTATTCCTGCAAATATGATTTGGCGGGAGAGGCGTCAGTTTTATCGAGTAAAATCACCGCTTTCTCATCCTGCTCAATGTCAATTTTTTCTGAATGATGAAAATGAAACCAGTGTGCGACTTAATGTACACGATATTAGTTTGTCAGGTATGGCTTTGGTTTATGATAATCATGATTTATCAGAAGGCTTGGTTCCGGAAGTGGCATTTGAAAATTGCAAAATATTACTGCCAGGACTTGGTGAAGGGCATGCTGAAGGTTATATTGGTTTCCAAATTCGTTACGAAACACCGCTCAATCCAGAAAAGCCTGATAAAACCAAAAAAATCGGCTGTCAATTTACCAAAATTTCACCAGCGTTTGAGTCAATTTTACAGCGCTATATGCAAAATGTTGAAAGGGAGAATAAGAAAAAAACGTGAGGCCATCCCTGGACTCTAAGATAAAGGAAGGAAAGAAAGAGCAAAACTAAGTTACCAGCTTAAATAAAAACCGCCATTGGCGCCGCCAATACGAATCCCCGAGCGATTATAGCCATAACCACGGCGGTTATAATGATCGTCGTAATCATCTTGGTAAACTTTGTGGGATACCCGGCGATTGTGTTTGTATTTATAGATACGCCTGTTAGCTCTGTTGAGCTTTTTTTGCAAAATTCTTCTTTCTCTGTTAGAAAACCAGCCATCATCCTCAAAACGTCGTTCCAAGTCTGCAATTTCTTCCTGTTCGCAACGTAATTTCTCGATTTCCCTGGGTGTTAAGCGGCCATTATAAATGCCATCTTCAATTCGAGTGTTTTGGTGTTGTTGCCTGTGATGGAAGCGATCATCAAAGTCATCATGACCATAGTCATCATAATACCAATCACGGGCATAAGTATTTGTGACAAATAACAAGCTGACTCCGGCTAGCAATAACAATAATTTTTTCATGATTTGCTCCTGTTGATTATTGTTGAATACAGCTTACTAAATTGATCTGAATTTATGCTGAATTGGCTTGTGATAAAATTCTGTTATGAAATCAAATGAAATATCCAGCATTGAAAACCCGGTTTATTCAGTTTCTCAATTAAACAGAGAGGTTAAAGAACTTCTCAATTTGCATTTTCTGAATGTTTTGGTTGAAGGAGAAATTTCAAATTTAAGCACCCCTTCATCGGGGCATATCTATTTTTCATTGAAAGATCCAAAATCCCAGATTCGCTGTGCAATGTTTCGTTCACAACAGAGAAATTTGGGTTTTGTACCTGAGAATGGTTTGCAGGTTCTGGTTAAAGCACAAGTCAGCTTGTACGAACCAAGAGGTGATTTTCAACTCATTGTTCAGGCTATGGAACAAGCCGGCGATGGTGCTTTGCGCAGAGCCTTTGAGGCTTTGAAAAAAAAATTGGCGGCGGAAGGCTTGTTTGATTCGGAAAGCAAACAGCAAGTGCCTTATTTGCCGAAAGCTATTGGCGTGATTACCTCGCCAACAGGAGCTGCAATCAGGGATATATTATCGGTCTTGCGCCGACGTTTTGCTTTTATTCCCGTGATTATCTATCCGGTTGCAGTACAAGGGGAAAATGCAAAATACGAGATAGTAGAAGCGTTAGAGGTTGCCGGTGCCAGAAAAGAATGTGATGTGATTATTCTTGCTCGGGGAGGCGGATCTTTGGAAGATTTGTGGGCGTTTAATGAAGAGACGGTGGCAAGAGCAATCGATGCTAGCAAAATTCCGGTTGTTTCGGGGGTAGGCCATGAGGTTGATTTCACCATTGCAGATTTTGTCGCTGATTTTCGAGCGCCAACGCCGTCCGCCGCTGCTGAGCATTGTACCCCTGAAGCGCAGGAACTGTTACAGTATTTCAAATTGCTGGAAAACCGTTTAATCCAGCAAATGAATAGAATTCTGGCAAGTTGGCAACAGACCATGGAATGGCTGGAAAATCGTCTCAAACAGCAAAGTCCTGAGCAGCAACTTGGCACAAAAGCGCAGCGTTTAGATAATCTGGAGCTAAGATTAAATCAAGTGCTACAATCAATGTTAGATAAGAAAAATACTCAACTGACGCAGATGCAGCACAAACTTTGGCAGCAGGAGCCCTCCAGTCAAATCGATAGCTACAAAATGCAGCAACAATATTTGACCGAGCGGTTGATTGTTTCTGTTGAACATAAGCTGGACGGGCTTAAACAGAGAATTGTGAACACCAGTCAAACATTACATGCAGTCAGTCCGTTGGCAACATTGAGTCGGGGTTATGCAATCGTAACCGAATTAGAATCAACTCAGATTATTCGTTCAGCAGGACAATTGAAACAGGGTGAGCGGGTTCAAACTCGCCTGGCAGAAGGTCGTTTTACCAGTAAAATTGAGAAAATTGAAAATGATTAACAAGATAATATTACTATTGCTTTTTCCGTATTTGGCGTTGGCAGCGAAACTGCCAGAGCAATTAGCTGTCCCCGGCGGTATTGTAAAAATAGTGGTGGGTGAAACCTCATCGCCGCCACCAAAAGTATTTTTTAATGACCGGCGAGTGCTGGTTACTGGTCATGAAAACCAATGGCTCGCTTTGGTGGGGATTTCATTGAAAACCAAACCAGGTGCTTATTATATTTCTGTCAAACCGAACAATAAAAATATTCAAACTCGTTTTACGGTGGTTGATAAGGAATATCCGGCACAATATATTACGCTCAAAAATAAACGCATGGTCAATCCGAATCCGGATGATTTGAAACGGATCAAGGCTGACCGAATTCCAATCGGCAAAGCATTGCGGACATGGACTGAACAACAAGAAGTCGATACTGGTTTTATTGCGCCTGTAGACGGTCGTTTAAGCAGTTTGTTTGGACTGAAAAGATTTTTTAACAAACAGCCAAGAAATCCGCATAGCGGCCTGGATATTGCTGCTCCTGCTGGGACGCCCATCATGGCGCCCGCAAAGGCAAAAGTCATCGAGACCGGCAATTATTATTACAATGGCAACACGGTTTTTCTGGATCATGGCCAAGGTCTGATAACCGGTTATTTTCACATGACCGAAATCAAAGTAAAGCCAGATCAAACTGTTAATCAAGGCGATGTAATTGGCACGGTCGGATCAACGGGTCGTGTTACTGGTCCGCATTTACACTGGAATGTTTACTTGAACAGAACCAAGGTTGATCCAGCCTTGTTTATTGCTGAAGATATTCCTCGGCTGGATGCAAGGAATAAAAA
>CAZGYJ010000171.1:0-5705 GCA_964530345.1 uncultured Methylomonas sp. | reverse complement strand
CGCATCCGTGACCGCGCGAAGTATAACCAAATTATACAGTGAAAGGATAACTTGGAAATTGAGGAAAAACTGAATTGTTTGCTATTGCTTTCAAAACAAAGTGTTACTTGAGGAACGAACATGAAATAACTTTAACAACTGGCTTGTCTTTTTATCCGTCTTATGCGTTGTAAAAATAGTTACATAGCTGGCTATGCGCCTATTTCTACGCCTTGAATACGAATAAAAAATACTGCGTCAGTTGCCAAACTTATTCCGTGCTCGTTCCTAAACAAGGCGCTGGTTATCAGAAAGGCCATTCGAAATAAATGAAATATAACTTCGATTAGAGCATGTCTGAGAATTCAATATTTTGATAAATATTTGTTTTTACACTAGACTTTGCAAAATGTTTCTGACACTAAGATAAGGAGTCCACTGATGAGCCTGTTACCTGAAGAACCCGTTAGCATCGCTAAAATATTGGATGCAAGTTTCAAATTATTCAAAACAAGTTTCAAAAAAACCGTCGGCTTTGGTTTGTTACTTGGGTTATTATCTTCTGTTATTGGATTAATAACTTCATTGCATGTGGAAGGATTGATTCAACCAGGTGCTATTGTAGATGGGCAGTGGGCCGTCTTAATGATAGGGTTGGTAGCTATCGGCTTTTCTCTTTCCTTTTGGTTCTACGGAGCATTGATTTATCGGATAGATGATATTGCGCAAGGCGGAGATGCCAGTTTTGGTGATGCTTTAGCCGTAGGATTAAAAAAATTCCCTGTTATGTTGTTTGCAGTGGTTTTATATTCAATTGCCGTATTGTTAGGGATAATTGCATTAGTGATTCCAGGGTTGATCTTGTCACTTTCGCTTTTTTTCTATGCTTATTTTATTGTTTTGGAAGACCAGAACGCTTATCAATCCTTGAAGTCCAGTCATAAACTGGTGTGGAAAGACTGGTGGCGGACAGCGGGTGTCTTTACGGTTCCAGGTGTTATTGCAGTAATAGTTGTCATCGGCTTAGGTGCGGTAGCTGGTTTTCTGGGTGGGTTTGATGCAGACAGTAATATGGACTCTTGGTTGGAAGCCGTTTTTAATTTACTTTCCGGTATTTTTTACCAGTATTTTTATGTTTTGGGCTATGTCCAATATCATGACCTTAAATTAAGAAAAACCGGTAGTGATCTCGAAGCCAGAATGGCAGATATGGGCAATTAATCAAGCAGCTAAATGATGGTAATGAGGTTTTCAACTTCGGGAAAAATATGGATATGTCTGGCATTGTTATTTTATCAAAATGCTTTTGCTCAAAACCAGGATTCTGATTGTCTGTTCAGCGCTTTAGATCAGCAACAGAACCAGGAATTAATGCAGCTTGAATGCCCGGAGTTTTTTCATCGCCTGCTTGAAAAAGACCTAATTGATACGATGGCAAGTGATTTGCCAGAACAATTTAGCCGATCACAATTGCAATATCTTATAGCTTCAATGCAGACAACAGATAACCGGACTGTTTTGGATCGCACTGGTCTGGACAACTTGTTGGCAGAAATTTATGTTGAACATCAACAAGACGAAACCAACAGCTTGTGGCAGCAGTTTCTGGGGTGGTTAAAGCATTTTAAACCCGAAAACCATGAGGCAGAATTTACCTGGCTGGTACATTTTTTAGATAGCATCACACCTTCAGAATATACTGCCAGAATAATGATGTATGGCGCTTTTGCTTTGATAATTATATTGACTATCGTTTTGGTATTTAAGGAGTTATCTATTGCCGGTATGTTTAGCCGAAAAAAAACCGAAAAAAAAACCAATGGCCAGGTATTCGACAACAAGATTGCAAATATTGAAAAACCTTTATCAATAGAAGAAATCAGACAATTGGAACCACGCAAACAACTACCAGGCTTATTCAAAACAGTGATTGATCATTTGGTTAAACAAGGAGATTTGCCTGAGAATAAAATACTAACCAATCAGGAGCTTAAACAAAAACTGTGTCAACATGAATCATCCAGTGACAAAATATTTACATTATTGCTGGATGAGGTAGAGCCAGTTCTTTATGGCGGCGTTCAGCCTTCTGAACAGATATTAAAACGCAGTTGGCAATATGCAGAGAAAATTCTACATTCACCCTCTGTCTAATTCCATGCATTTTTATTGTTTGAGCTCAGTGAAATGAAAGATAGAGTGCTGACGCTGTTGTTTGCTCTGGCTGCTTTTTTGTTGACTATGTTTCTGTTGGCGCCACCGCAATCTTCCGGAGAAAAAATCTCCTTGCCTACCTCTGAAGACAGAGGTTCAGATGGACTCAAAGGCTTATATCAATGGTTGCAGAAGAATAAGATTCGAGTCTCAAGTTTGAGGAAACGTTTTACAGACCTGAACAAAGATCACGAATTAGCAGAAACCGGTAATGTTTTGATTGTTAGTAGTCCCTTTAACCGACAAGTGTTGACCTTAGAATGGCAAGCATTACAGAGATGGGTTGCGGACGGTAATACCGTGCTGGTCCTTGGAGCAGGCTACTATATTCCAGATTGGGCAAACCATGAGGATTGCTTTTGTCAGATAGAGGCATTGCTGGATAGGTTTGGTTGGCATATAGATTCAGATACGGAAACTGTAAATGATGAGCAGGTATCTGAGGCAAATAATAGTTTCAAACAAACCATTGACAATCTGAAACACAACATTGAAATATTAAAGCCTGAGCAAACTTTATTTTATCCTCAATCCGGACACGCTTTATTGGCAGGAGTAAATTCAATTTCAGGCAAGATTGCCTCGGCACTATTAGATGCCAGGTGGTTTGTTTGGACTGATGAGGACAAGTTGGGATTCCGTTTGCTGTCATTACAAGATCAGTCAGAAACAACCTTGTTATGGCAGTTGCAGACTGATGCAGGGCAGGTGATATTAAGTCTGGCGCCGGATCTTTTTAACAATCAAACGCTAAACAAGGCCGACAATGCGGTTTTGTTCTCCAATATTGCTGCACTACATTTAGGAGAAAATGGAACAGTCATTTTTGATGACTATCATTTTGGTTTGTCGGATTTGTATGACCCTGACCAGTTTTTTGCCGACGAACGTTTGCACCAAACATTAGCATTTATTTTTTTACTCTGGTTATTTTATGTGTTTGGATATAGCCAACGATTAGCGCCAGTACGTGCAAAAAAAACCAGACCCTCAGCGGTCGATTATGTGAATGCTATGGCTGGATTTTTTGCCAATCGACTGGATAAAAAAACCATAGCCCGCGAATTAACCAGATGGCTGTTTAAGGATGTTCGCCGGCATTGGCACTTTTCCAGTGACCAGGAAGTATGGCGCTGGTTGCAGCAACATCCAAAACTCGATCGATCATTACTGGCATTGTTACAAAAAGCAGAACAAAACCAGCCGGTACCATTATCAACACTATCACAACACATCATTAAAATCAGGAAGCAAATTTTCTTATGAATAACGCAGCACAACTGGAACAAATATTACATGATCGACTGGGCAAGGTTCTTTTCGGGATGGAAGAAATTCTGCATGGTTTGAGTATCGCACTGATTGCCCAGGGCCATGTACTACTGGAAGGAGCGCCGGGGCTTGGAAAAACCTTGTTGTCAAAATCACTGGCGCAATTATTGGGTGGTGAATTTGGCAGGATACAGGGAACAGCAGACCTGATGCCTTCAGATATGACAGGCATCCATGTGTATAACAATGAAAAAAGACAGTTTGAATTATTACCCGGACCACTGTTCAACAAAGTGGTTTTGATGGATGAGATCAACCGTACTGGTCCAAAAACCCAGTCAGCGCTGCTACAAGCGATGGAGGAGAACAGAATTACTCTGGACAGAAAAACCTATCAATTACCCGATGGTTTTTTTGTGATAGCCTCACAAAATCCGTTAGACTTTGAAGGAGTATATCCTTTATTGGAATCACAGCTAGATCGGTTCCTGATGCGGCTGGAGATGGATTATCCGTTGTTGGAAACTGAAATGGCGGTGTTAAAAAAATATGATCGTCCTGGCGGCGGCCATGCCCAGGAAATAACAGACTTACAGCCACTAGCCGATAATTTGATAAGCTTATCGCAACAGGACGCAGCTAAAGTTTATGTTGCGGATTCCTTGTATCATTATGTTGCAACCATTGCAAAAATCAGTCGTGAACATCCCCGGTTGGCACTGGGCTTGTCTCCGCGCGGTGCGCTGGCAGTCATGCGTTGCTCTCGAGTAGAGGCAGCCATTCAGCAGCGCGAATATGTAACGCCAGACGATATTAAACGCGTTGCACCTTTCGTTGTTGGGCATCGCTTGTTGTTGACTTCGGAAGCAATGCTGGAGGGCATCGGATCATTGCAAATCTACCAGGATATAGAATCCCAGGTTGCAGTCCCGCGAGACCTGGAAATAGCCTGATATGTCATTATCCAGTCGGGCTTTGGTTTTGGTGAGCCTGATAATTTTACTGGCGATCACAGGTATTTGGGTTGGAGAACCCCTGCAAGGTCTGTGGCGATGGCCAGCCGTCATATTATTACTGTTCATTGTTTGGGAACGGGTGCAAACTGACAAACTGTTTTCAATAAATAGAGAAATAGCGCCCCGGTTGTTTCTTGGTGTACCTGCTCGTTATCAGCAAACCGTCATCAATCACAGCCGCTATCCGTTGCTGCTAGACAGTCAATCTGATTATTCAGATTCATTGCAGGCAGATCCAAAGATACAGCGCTGGAAAATTCCGGCTGGAGAGTCCAGGGAAAAATTATTAAAGGTTGTTCCGGTCGCTTTAGGAGAAGCGGCATTGGGAAAAACCTATGTTCGTGTTTTAGGCCGATTCGGGTTGGTCTGGTGGCGACATGACATTGATAAATCGGTAAAATTTCAAATTGAACCGGCAATGTTAAAACATAATCTCAGCATCACTGGAAATACAAAATCAGGGGGGAGAAATACCCGACAAAGGGCAGGTTCAGGTTTTGAATTGCTAAACTTGAGAGATTATCAACATGGCGATCCGTTGCATAGTATTGACTGGAAGGCCAGCGCCCGAAGACAAAACACTGTGGTTCGGGTGTTCAGCAAACAGCAACGACTGGAAATTGCTATTCTGCTTGATTGTGGAAGAGCCAGCTTAATTCAATGTGGTTTAATGAGCCGTCTCCATCATTATATCAATATCGCCTCTCGCCTGACTGAATTTGCCGTAAGCAATGAAGACCAGGTCACATGTATTGCATATGCAGATAAAACCATTGCCCACATGCCTATGTCGGGCGGTATTTCTGCAATTCAAAACACTCGACAACTATTAACGGGCTTGAACACTGAAGTCGAAGAATCAAATCCGTTAGAGATCGCGCTGGAATTAAAACACTTCCTTAAACATCGTAGTCTGGTTGTTTATCTGACAGAAATGGAACAGGCAGAAGCAGCCACTCAATTAATGCAAGCCGTTCAATTATTACGAGGTAAACATCATATTGTCGTTGCGTCAATTGACGACCCCGATATCAATAATTTAACTCAGCAAATCGACCAGACCTGGCTATCTCCGTATCAAAATTTTGCAGCGCTGGAGTATTACCGGGGTCGGGCATTAACCCGTAACAAACTTAGGCAATCCGGCGTTGATGTGCTGACTGCATGTCCCGAAAACCTGGATGCAGAAGTATTGAATTTTTATCAAAAAATTCGAGAAAGCCG
>CAZGYJ010000170.1:3594-5757 GCA_964530345.1 uncultured Methylomonas sp. | reverse complement strand
AATTTATTTCCAATCATTTCTCCATCTTGGGGCTATGAAAATAATAAAGAAAAAATAGCCTTTGATGAATGGTTTGAATTTGATGAACTACCCAGTAAATCAATTGAGTGGCAACAAGAAGTTAAAAAGTATGCAATAAAACTAAAAAACAGTTTATCTCAAATTGAACAACTCATTCATTCCCCCGTTTTCAGACCCATCATGACGTATTCACGCCTGTGCCTGATGTTGGGTGACCACTACTATTCATCTTTACCAAAGGATAGTAACTGGCATAGCAGTGTTAAGTTATTTGCCAACACCGATCATCATAATAAATTGAAACAACAGCTGGATGAACATCTGCACGGTGTTGCAAAACAGGCCAAAAGAAATACCCGAAAACTACCTCAATTCGAAGCTGTATTTAATCAGGATATTCGGGTCACCAATAACAAAAATATAAGTAAAAAAAGCCCAGAGGGTTACCAATGGCAAGATAAAGCCGTGAGTCAGATTAAAAAATGGAAGGCTGATGAAAAAGACCTGGATAAACATCAGTTTGGTTTTTTTGCCGTTAATATGGCATCAACCGGCAAAGGTAAAACCTTTGCCAATGCCAAAATTATGCAAGCACTTTCAGCCAATGAAGAAAGCCTGCGCTATATTTTGGCTCTTGGACTAAGAACCCTGACCTTGCAAACCGGACATGAATATAGAACAAAAATTGAATTAAAAGAAGATGAACTAGCCGTTTTAATTGGCTCTAAAGCCATAATGGATTTGGATAAGCAAAACAATCAGACGGGTTCAGAGTCAGACACCAGTCTGCTGGAAAATGAAATTATTTTTTCTGGCGATTTTCCTGAGCAAGGACTGGATACCGTCCTGAAAAGAAGCAAAGACCGGCAGTTTTTATACGCGCCTGTTTTAGCCTGCACCATCGATCATATTATTCAAGCCACAGAAACTAAACGCGGCGGTCGCTATATCTTGCCGACTTTACGACTGATGTCATCCGATTTAGTCATTGATGAAATTGATGATTTCGATAATGAAGACTTAATTGCCATAGGTCGCTTAATTCACCTTGCCGGTATGTTAGGCCGAAAAGTGATGATTTCTTCGGCAACTATTCCACCAGATTTAGCCGAGGGCTATTTTAATGCTTATCAGACAGGTTGGGATATTTTTGCAACGATGCGTGGCAAAAAGAAAAGTATAGGTTGTGCCTGGATTGATGAATTTAAAACCAAAGTGACCACCCTTGAGAACAAAGAAAACTATAAAAAACAGCATGATAAATTCATAGCCAAGCGCATAGAGCAACTTGGCAAACAACCGGTCAGGCGAAAAGCCAATATTGCCCCTTGCAGTACAGAAGTAAGTGAATATTTTGAAGCTGTAAAACAAGCGGTTTTAGAAAAACATAAACATCATCATTTTGTTGATTCAAAAACCAACAAAAAAATCAGTATTGGCGTAGTCAGAGTCGCCAATATCGATCCTTGTGTTGCTTTAACCCGTTTTCTGTTAAATAACAATTTGGCAGATGATACGGAAATAAAAGCAATGGCCTATCATTCCAGACAGGTCTTGTTAATGCGTCATGCCCAAGAAGAATATCTGGATAAGATATTAAAACGTAATAAAGGCGATGATCACATTCTGCAAGATAAGGTGATAAGAAAGCATGTAGAACAATCTGAAGCCAATAATATTATTTTCGTTTTAGTGGCAACACCCGTTGAAGAAGTCGGCAGAGACCATGATTTTGATTGGGCAGTGATTGAACCTTCATCGTTTCGTTCATTTATTCAACTCGCGGGACGGGTGCTTAGGCACAGGGAAAAAGAAGTGCTTGAGCCTAATATCGCCATTATGAAATACAACTACCGCGCCCTAAAAACTGGCGGCAAGAAAATTGCTTTCAAGTGGCCTGGGTATCAAAACCATAAAGATGATCTAAGCAGCTATGATTTGAATAAATTAGTTGATACGCAAGCACTCGCTGAAAACCTTGATGCCACAAACCGAATACAAAAAACCAATACATCTGAATTGGCGGATTTAGAACATCAAGTCATTCATAAATTATTAACCCATTATGAAAAAAAAGGCCCGGAAACCATGCAGGGCTGGATTGATAGTGATTGGTGGTTAACGGCTTTGCCACAGCAATAT
>CAZGYJ010000170.1:0-3494 GCA_964530345.1 uncultured Methylomonas sp. | reverse complement strand
CAACAACAAGCCCAGGAAAAATATGGTCTTGAAGGTTGGTTAATAGATGCTTCAAATCGTGCCAAACAATTATCACTCAGTTCTCACCCTGCCAAGTTTGTTCATCCCGATGCCAAAGTCACCAGCATTATTGTTAATGCACCAAAAGAAAATGATGGATTAATGCGTTCAGGTAATGTAGAGACTGAGCTTGATGTTTTTGGTAATGCGGCGGCCTTGGATGTTGAAAAATTCTTAAGGATAGTGCTACAAGATGGTAAAACCATATTGCAACATCTGGAAGAAAACACCGATACAATCAAACAGCAATTTCAAACACAGGAAATCAATTTTGAACAGATAAGACATGGTTTTCTGCAAGTCAAACACTCCGATTTAAATCAAACCAGTGAAAAATTAAAACAAGTCTATTTTCCGGTGAATGAGGATTATCATCTACTCTCCGTGTTAAACGCTTCCGGGATGATTTACACCTTAAAACAAAAAATCAATGATCTGCGATTTTCTGAGGAAAACAAAACGCTGAGAGAAGAATTAAAAAAAACCAAACCCGCCGAGATAAAAGGCGAAATAAATGAAATTTATGATTTAAGCTCAATTGGATATGGCGGCACACAAGCTCAGAATATCAGCACATTAAATGCTCAAAATGGCGGCGTTAGTTTTTTACTTTCTTCCATGCCACCGCAACTAAAAAAACGCCCAATACAAGCCCCCAAAACGAATTTTTTTGAAAACTGCCTATGGGTTGATTTATTTAAAATCGACTTTGAGCAATTTCACAAAATATTAAGCTGGCGAAAAAACAACAGGGACGTTAGAGACAAACGTGATGATGTGGTATTGAATTCCATAACAAAAGTCAGGCGGCTTGTTGATCAAATTCGAGACATTAAAGCAGGCTGGTCAGAGAGCGAAACCTATCATGGCTTAAGCCTTTGGCAAAAAATCTGGCTGGATGAAAAATTCGCAGACATTAGAACAGATGATAAACAAAACCAGGATTACCTCAATCAGGCACAAAGCTATTTTGCCAATTGGTTCATCGGCAATTATAAGCGAGCAATAAAAGACAATAAATTATTAGGCGATGATGATATTGAGCATATTAAAAATATCTTGAAACAAGAGCAGGAGTTACTTCGATGAAAGATTTTTTACTGATTCCCAATTTAAAAATCCATAATGCCAATGCACTATCCAGTCCTTACACGATTGGTTATCCAGCGATGACAGCCTGGTTAGGCTTTATGCACGCACTGGAGCGAAAACTAAAAGACACCGAATTTAAAGACATTAAATTCACCGGCATTATCGTAAGCTGTTTGGATATGACCTTACAGACTTATAAAGGTAGAGGCGATTATATCAACTCAATCATAGCGACAAGTAACCCGCTGGATAAATCGGGCAAAAGACCTTCATTTATAGAAGAAGCGCGGTGTGATATGGAAATAACCCTCGCTATCGAGTGTGAAATTGGCGTTATAGATTACCAGACATTTACAGATTTTATTGATAGCACCCTGCACACCATGAAAATTGCCAGTGGCGATATTCTGCACTTTAAACCCAGTCGACATCTACAGGCAGACAACGATCAACCCAGAGATTTAAGCAAATATTTAATGCCTGGTTTTTGTCTGGTTAGCCGACAAGACTTAATGACAAAAGCCATGCAACAAGGCAAAGATGCCATTGATGCCATGCTGGAATACCTAAAAACTACTACAAAGGTAGAAGTAGATGCAGAACATAAAGTCACTAAAAGCAAACCGGCTAAAAAGGAAAAGGGCTGGATTGTACCGATTGCCGTTGGCTATCAAGGCATCAGCAGCCTGGGACAATTAAAAAACACCCGTGATTCAATCACACCCCATCGTTTCGCAGAAAGTGTTGTGACTTTAGGCGAATTTAAAATGCCCTATCATTTTGACGACATCGAAGAAATGATCTGGCGCTATCAACCCTATCAAGGCAACGATCTTTACCTTTGCCAAAACAACTATATCAGCAACAATAATCAGGAGAGTAAATTATGAGTAAAATACCCGCATCCGTATTAGCATTTGAAAAAAAATTAGTCCCCTCTGACGGTCTGCTCTACGGCACCACCTGGGAAAACAGACACACAGAATCTACACCGCTTAAATTACAGGAAAAATCAGTTAGAGGCACCATTTCCAACCGTTTAAAAAAATCAGAAGAAGGCAAGATAGACGCAAAGATTGAAAGTGCCAATTTACAAACAGTCGATAGTTGTGCCTTATCGCCCGCCCAGGACACTTTAAGATTAAATTTTACCTTAAAGATATTAAGTGGCGTTGAAAACCCCTCGGCCTGTAATCACGAAGGTTTTAATCAAACCTATACCCAGGCAGTAAAAGAATATATCAATGAACATGGCTTTACTGAACTCGCTAATCGTTATGCGGCGAATCTTGCCTGTGGCCGTTTCTTTTGGCGAAATCGGGTAGGCAGTGAAGCCCTGGAAATAAAAATAGATGTCATCAACAAAGACAACCAAGGCAGTTGGACATTTAGCGACCAGGATAGCGATAACCAAAACTTCACCCAGCTATCGGATGAAATTAAACAATTGGGAAATCTCATAGCAAAAACGCTTGCAGGTGAGAATCCATTTCTATTGCTGGAAATTAACGCCTTTACCAAGGTCGGAAAATGTCAAGATGTTTACCCCAGCGAAGAATTGGTGCTAGATAAAAACAATAGCAATGACAAGAAAAGTAAAATCTTATATCACGTCGATGGTGTCGCGGCCATGCACTCGCAAAAAATTGGTAATGCCATCCGCACCATTGACACCTGGTATCCTGATTTTGAAAATCAGCAAAGACCGATAGCGATTGATCCCTATGGTGCAGTAACAAATCTGGGCAGAGCCTATCGTCAACCCAAACAAAAAATCGACTTTTTCTCTTTGTTTGATAAATTCTCCCAAGGCGAAAAATTGGAAAATAGCGAAGATGAGCATTTTGTCATGGCTGTTTTAGTCCGTGGGGGTGTGTTCGGAGAAAAACAATAATGGACAGCTATATTGATTTAATACTAAGAGCGGATGAAGAAGTTCCGCTCTACTTTATTAGAAATAAAGTGTTTGCCAAGTTCCACAAAGCCTTGGTTGATTTAAAGCAAACGTCAATAGGCGTGAGTTTTCCCAAATATAAAACCAAGTTGGGCGATGTAATTAGAATTCATGGTGATCAACCTAGCTTAACCGCGTTACAGCAAAGCAACTGGCTAGGTGGAATGATCGGTTATTGTGAAGTTAGCAAAATTTTGCCAGTGCCAGAAAAAATAAAGGGTTATAGAACTATTTCACGGATAAGACCAACCATGAGTAATGCGAAATTGCAGCGTCTTATTAAAAGAGGGTCAATTTCAGAAACGGCGACTTATGACTATCGTGAAAAAATGCTACTGACAGGTTTGGAAAATCCATATATTGAACTACTAAGCACCTCAAACGGACA
>CAZGYJ010000169.1:2475-5825 GCA_964530345.1 uncultured Methylomonas sp. | reverse complement strand
GTCCTATTTGAGTTTTAAGGTGATTTCAAGTCAACCTATATTATACTCTTTTAGGGCGCTATTTTCTTTTTTAATCAATAGCTTATTAGTTTTTATGAACTCCGAAACTTTAGTTATAATATCTAACGGCCTGTTTGTTATCTGTGTTTACCCCTAGTCAGCTTGAAATAATAAAACAGGCCAACCTTGATCGATATCTGGAAGACCAAGAGTCATTTGAAAAAGCGGTCCAGAGCAACAATGCGGATTTTTTATCTGACCAGTCTCTGCTTGGTTTTTTGCAAATCACTAATGTGCTTTATCGTGCGGGCGAACCCGTTATTTCTGATGATCTTTACGATCATGTTTTCCTGGAAGAGCTAAAAAAACGACATCCAAATCATCCCTATCTACATACTGTAGAGCCTGAGCCCGTTTTTGCAGGTAAAACCGTAAAATTACCAGTGCAAATGTTGTCTACCGAAAAAGCGTATGATTTGGAAAGTATTAAAAAATGGCTGGAAAAAATTGAAAAAGCAGCCATTGAAATAGGTTTGAAGCCAGACAAACTGGTTTATCGAATAACCCCAAAACTGGATGGCTATGCCGCTTACGATGATGGCGAACATTTATACACACGGGGTGATGGGCGTAAGGGAACTGATATTACCCGGGTTTTTGAGCGTGGTCTGGTTGTTGCCGGAAATGGTGAACGAGGGCAAGGGGCAGGGGAAATTGTTGTCAGCAAAACCTATTTCAAGGAAAAGCTGGCTCAATATTTTGATAATGCCAGAAATTTTCAGGCCAGCATCATTAAGGAAAAGGACTTAAATGAACATGCTTTGGCAGCGATTAAATCCAAGGCTGCAGTATTTTATCCGTTTTCCCAATTACCTGCCTGGGAAGGTTCCGCAAAACAAATGCTGGCCGAATTTGGCGATCTTGTCGAAAAAGTCAGCGCCAGGGTGGATTATGATGTCGACGGTGTGGTCATTGAAGTCACTGATGAGTCTTTAAAGCAGTATTTAGGAGCGACAAGACATCATCATCGTTGGCAAATTGCTTTTAAAAGTAATCTGGAAAGTGCTGAAGTCAAGGTATTAAAGGTGATACCACAAACTTCCCGTTCCGGCAGGGTTAATCCGGTTGCGGAACTGGAGCCGACGCGTTTAAGCGGTGCGTTGATAAGCAGGGCAACAGCGCATCATTACGGTATGGTAAAGGAGCTTGGCATTGGCCCGGGAACCATTATTGAATTGACGCGCAGCGGCATGGTGATTCCCAAAATTGAACGGGTGATTGTACCGAGTAAACCGCAAATTCCAGATGTTTGTCCCAGTTGTGGCCATGAGTTAATTTGGGAAGGCGATTATTTGTATTGTCCCAATTCAGTTTATTGCCCGGCTCAAATTGAACATACCATGGAACATTTCTTCAAAACCTTGGGGAATATCGATGGGTTTGGCCGGAAAACCATTGAAAAAATACATGCAGCGGGGATTGATTCAGTTTATGAAATTTACCAGTTGACCCAGGAACAACTTGAAGCTATGGGGTTTGGCGAGAAAACCTCTCGGAATCTCATTAATGAATTGATACGAAGTCGAACTGAGCCAATAGAAGACTGGCGTTTTTTAGGTGCTTTCGGTATTTATCGGATGGGCCTCGGAAATTGTGAAAGATTGCTACAACATCATCATTTGCTCGATATATTCTCTTTAACGATTGATGTGATTATCGAGATAGAAGGGTTTGCAGAAAAAACTGCACAGGTCATTGTCGAGTGCCTGGAAAATATCAAGGAAGATTTTTTTAAAATCTATAATCTGGGGTTTAACCTGATAGCAACGCCATTGTTGTCTGAACAGCCTGAGAATCAAGCCAGTCCGATTTGGGGCAAGGTCATTGTGTTTACGGGAACCATGAGGCATGGTACCCGTGAAGAAATGAAAAAGCAGGCTAAAAAGATGGGTGCAAAAGTCGCATCATCAGTCACCGGTAAAACAGATTATTTGGTTGCCGGTGAAAAAGTAGGTGAGGCAAAAATTCGCGCTGCGCAACAAAAAGGAGTTACGGTACTGACTGAAGATCAGTATATTAAAATGATTGCAGGTTAATAATCTTCTCTTAGAGCCTATTCAAGTTCTACTGCACCGCTGCTGTTTGTGCTTGGGCGGTGCTCGAAATCCTCATTTACTCCATGTAAACTCCGGTTTCTGCGTTTCGTCCGCACACAACTGACAGGTTCGTAACGCTCTTGAACAGGCTCTTAGTTGTTCGAAGTATTAATTTTTTAAATCAATGCTATGCTTTTTATATGATTTGAAAATTAGAGAAACAACGTTGCAAGATGAATTAAACACCGATCTAAGCATTTTAGAAAGCCACATGGATGGCGTGTTAGATCGAGTCAAAACCAATAGCCGGACTTTCCGCCGATTTCAGGATTTTGAAGTCAGGTTGCTTAATCTGAATTCCCTTGGAGAAATGATGCGTCATGTGTTGGCCGATGCAAAAAATTTCTTTGACCTGGATACGGTTGGGTTTTGTCTTATTGATGAGAAGGGAGAAATTACTGAATATCTTGAAAATGACGGTTTTTATCTGAAAAATAACAAAGAGCTTAAAATTATTGAAGATGCAGAGATTCTACAGCAGCGATTCGGTTTCAGTATGCACCCTTATCTGGGATCGTATTCAGAAGAAAAATGCGCTGAATTTTTCCTGCATACTGAACAAAAACCAGTCAGCGTTGCGCTAATTCCGCTGACCAGGCGCGGCAAGTATTTGGGGGCAATGAGTCTTGGTAGTCATCATGCCGAGAGGTTTGAAGAAAATATGGCGACTGATTTTGTCAATCATATGGCGTCAGTAGTGAGCGTTTGTCTTGAAAATAATCTGAATTTTGAAACCTTGCGCAGAACCAGCTTGATTGATACTTTAACGGGTGTCAATAACCGAAGATTCCTTGAGCAGCGACTCGGCGAAGAAGTTGACAGGGCACAGCGGAATCTTGAACCATTGAGCTGCTTTTTTCTGGATATTGATTTTTTCAAAGCAGTCAATGATACCTATGGCCATCAGGCCGGAGACCAGGTGTTATCAGCGGTTGCAACCGCCATTAAAGGGCAGTTGAGAAATAACGATGTGCTGGCGCGTTATGGCGGAGAAGAATTCGTGGCATTGTTAACCAACATTTCTGATACCAAAGCACAGGATATTGCTGAAAGGATTCGTAAAACTATTAATAATACCATTGTCGAATATAACGATGAAACGATTAAAGTGACCATCTCCATTGGTACAGCAACGTATCTTCCCGGAGCAGAAAGAACAACAGTTTCCCAGGAAGTTTCGGAAAATCTAGTGAA
>CAZGYJ010000169.1:0-2375 GCA_964530345.1 uncultured Methylomonas sp. | reverse complement strand
GCAAGTTCTTCCAATGACTGCTCACATGCAGTTTCGGAGATTTTGAGCTTTTCGTAGACAGCTTCAGGACAAATCTGGTTAACGGCATCACCAATGCCGAGTTTTCCCAGCAAATAATCGTTAATAAATACCAGCAGATTCAGCTGGTGATTTTCACCACGATAATTCGGATTATGATGGTGATAAACAATATCCAGAATTGGCTTGGGCATCGACCAGACTTGTAATAGCCAAGTGCCTAATTGTGTGTGGTCATAGCCAAAGGCAAAATTTTCTATGGTGTTAATGGCAAGTGTCGGATTAGCATCAATGAAATTATTCAAATAATTGTATTCTTTATTGAATTGGTGTGAAAGTAACAGAAAGCCGATATTATGCATGAGTCCCGCCAGAAAAATATGCTGGGTTTCTGGGCGATTTTCCTGAAGCATATGTTTTGAGAGAATTGCCATTAAACGAGTGCTGGCCAGTGATTGAATCCATAATGATCTGCTGCCAATAATTCCGTCCACAGGGGCTTTCAGTGGCGACAAGGCAGCTAAACCCAACGCTAGGTTAAGCACGTAATCAAAACCTAACACTTTGGTGATGGCATCATGAGGAGTGCTGATTTTTCCACGAAATCCGTAAAAAGCGGAACTGGCCCATCGAATTACCTGAGTTGCCAATAGTGGGTCTAATTCGATAATGTCAGCCAGTTTTCGTGCATCCGCCAAAGGGTCGGATGCCAGTTTCAAAATTTTGTTGGCGGTTGCAGGAAAGGGCGGCAGTTCTTTGATTTCGCTGACCGATTGACGCATGTCAACAGGCGGTGAAAATTCACTGGTATCTTGCGTGATGGTGGCCTGAGTCCACTTGAACAAATCAATATTCATTATGCAGCTGAAGGGTTGGTAAGGTTTAAGCGTTTTAGCTTTCTATACAGCGTTCTTTCACTGATATTCATTTCAGAGGCAATGAGTTTTCGGCTGCCGTTATATTTTTTGATTAACTCGGATATAAATTCATATTCTATTTTTTCCATGCCATTCAATGAAGAATCAGATTGTGTTTTGTATTGGATTTGAGTTGGAGGCTTATTCTCTTCAGCAATATCAACAGATGATTTTTTTAGTTCCGGAATTTGAATGTCTTGTTCTTCTATTAATCCATCGTTGCAAAGCCCGGCTGCCAATTGCAGGCAATTGCGCAGCTCCCTGATATTGCCAGGCCATTGATATTTCATTAATTTAACTAATGCTTGGCGCGTTATTGAATAACGTACGCTGTTCATTTTTGCGATTTGCTTTAGTAAATGATCAACAAGAGCAGGAATATCTTCCATTCGTTCGCGTAGCGGTGGAATCTGGATTGGAAAAACCGAGAGCCGGTAGTATAAATCTTCGCGGAATAAGCCTTGATTTACCATTTCTTTCAAATTTCTGTGGGTTGCGCAAATGGCGCGAACGTCAGCTTTTAAAGTGTTAGTGCTGCCAACCCGGCGATATTGGCCGGTTTCTAATGCCCGAAGCAATTTGGGTTGCATGGGCAAAGGCAGTTCACCAATTTCATCCAGAAATAAGGTGCCCTTGTCAGCCAGTTGAAATAAACCCTGTTTGCTGGTTGTGGCCCCGGTAAAAGCACCTTTTTCATGGCCGAATAATTCACTTTCAAACAAATCTTCGGTCAGTATCGTACAGTCCACAATAACAAATTCCCCCTCAACACGATTGGATTGCTGATGTAAATAAGCAGCCGCAACTTCCTTACCGGTTCCGGTTTCACCTAACAGCATGGCCGGTATTTGAGTTTGTGCCGCTTGCTCAATTTTTTCTTTGCATTGAACAAAAGCAATGCAGGTGCCAATCATTTCAACCCGATTGTACTTTTGTTCAGGGATTGGAGGCAGGTTGATGGTTTCGCCTATATAAAAGGTATTGTTACTGTCCAGCAGGGGATAACCGCGAACTCTGATTTTGGAGGCTTGCTCAGAGTGTTCATTAGGAAATAATCCCGCATAAGGTTCCAGTTTCTCAAATAGTTGTTTATGGCGGCACCGACTATTATCGCGGCAACAGGGCTGGCCAATATGTTTATCGCGGGGAATACCGAAGTGAATTTCCCAGGCTCGGTTGACCGCCATGACAGTTAATGAAGCATCAATAACGACAAAAGGCTGTTCGTGAGTTTCAAGTAAAGATTCCAGAGTGAAAGATTTGTTTTGCATGTTTTGAAAGATGAATTTGTCATGCGCTATGACATGTTTGGCAGGCTGAATGGCATTTCTGTCAGTCAGTCTGACATCGTTGTCAGTTGTTGGGGGAAAGTATAGTTGAAAAGCGCAGGTTTTAAAGGGGTTGTCCGGTTGGCATAGCAGTTGCTCTATACCAATTGAC
>CAZGYJ010000168.1:0-5873 GCA_964530345.1 uncultured Methylomonas sp. | reverse complement strand
ATTATTCTTAAACGAGAAAGGTTTTGAGGACAGGTTTTGAGGTAATTTGCCCTATTAACTGCCCCAGTTTTATTGGTTTCCCGGGCGCTAGGTTGTCAGACCAGTTTATTTTGTCTTTTGCAAATAATATGATTATGGTGGAGCCCATATTGAAACGCCCCATTTCCTCTCCGCGTTGTAAAACTGGTGGATTATTTTCGTATTTCCAGGTTCGTATGGTGGAAGATGTTGGAGGGGTGACTACGCCATGCCAGATAGTTTCAATGCTGGCGACAAATATTGCGCCTACCAGTATCAGCGCCATGGGTCCTGCCTCGGTATCAAACAAGGTGACAACACGTTCATTTCTGGCAAACAACCGGGGTACGGAATTGGCGGTGGCGTTATTAACGCTGAATAAACGTCCAGGAATATGGATCATTTGTTTTAATGTGCCATCAATAGGCATATGCAGGCGATGATAATCTTTAGGAGAAAGATAGATGGTTGCAAAATCGCCATCTTTGAATAATTCTGTACGGTAGGTGTCGCCGCCAAGTAGTTCATTGACGGTATAGCGTTTTCCTTTGGCTTGAAGGATATCTAGATCATTAATTTTACCACACTGGCTAATTGCGCCATCGGCAGGGCAGGCGATGGCGTCAGGCTCGCTGACGATTGGCCGGACTTGTGGTTTAAGTTTACGGGTAAAGAAATCATTGAAGCATGCGTAGTTGCTGATATTTGCTTCCAGGGCTTCATCCATATTGACGTGATAATGCCGGATGATTTGTTTGATAAAGAAATTCTTCCAGATTTTGTTTTTAGAATGAGTCAGTAATCCCATTAGCCGGGATAACGGATGATGGGGAAGTATGTATTGAGGAAGAGTTGTCAGTGCTTCTTTAAAGGTCATGGTTTTCTGGTGTTTTGCCGCTAAGATAGAAAGCAAAGGCGATGACTTCAGCGACAGCGACATAGAGTTCATGCGGGATTTCATCACCAAGTGGTACCTGGGCAAGTATTTTAGCTAGTTCTGGTTCGGTATGCAGGGGAATGTCATGTTTCTTGGCAATTTCCAGTATTTGTTCTGCGGTCAGCTCATTGCCTTTGGCGGTTACTTTAGGTGCGTTTTTACCGTCATATTTTAATGCAACAGCAATATCAGTGGTATTGTATGTCTTAGTCATTCCCTGGAAGTTTAGGGTAAAGTAACGATTGCTGGAATTTGCCAGTCAGGGTGACGATGTTCTGCAATTACAGAGGTATAAATTCCACCACGAACATTAAATTCTGCGCGGATTCGGATGAAATTTGGACTAATAGCTTTGACGAGGTCGTCGAGAATTTCATTTGTAACTGCTTCATGAAAAGCGCCTTGTTCGCGAAAAGTCCACATATAAAGCTTCAAGGCTTTCAATTCAACGCAGAGTTGGCGTGGGACATATTCAATGGTTATGGTAGCGAAATCAGGCTGGCCAGTCATCGGGCACAGGCAGGTAAACTCAGGAACATCAATACGAATCGTAAAGTCACGCTCTGGTTTGGGATTTGGGAAAGTTTCTAGATTTTTGCTGGGTTTTGTGCTCATAAAAGATAATGTATGGCTTTGTGTTTAAAACACCATGATCCGGTTATTAAATACGGACATTCTATCAGTAATAGTTTGAAGAGATTAATCATTCTGGTTCGCTTCCATTTCGCATTTCAGTTTTAGAAGGGCATTCAGTAAGGCTGGTATGTTATTGTCAGCGAGATAGATTCTTGACTGTCTTTGGAATTTCTCGTTATTTGGGCCTGAAAAAGCAGTAGGAACGAACATTAAATAACTTTAACAACTGGTTTGTGTTTTTATCCGTCTTCTGCGTTGTAAAAATAGTTATTTAGCTCTATGCGCCTATTTCTACGCCTTGAATACGGATAAAAATACTGCGGTCAGTTGCTGCAACTTATTCCGTGCTCGTTCTTAAGCCACCGGGATTAGCCGGTGGAGGATTTATTTGTTGATTATTTTTTGTAATAACTTCTATACCATTTAACAAACTGATCAATGCCTTCTTCAATAGGCGTCGCTGGCTTATAGTCAACATCTTTTACCAGTGCTTCAACATCAGCATAAGTGTCAGGAACATCTCCCGGCTGCAATGGAAGCAATTCTTTTTCAGCAGTTTTTCCTAGTTTTTGCTCCAGGATTTCGATGTATTTGAGTAACTCAACTGGACTTTGATTGCCGATATTGTAAACTCGCCAAGGGGCTTTGCTGGTACCTGGATCAGGTTTTTTGCCGGTCCAATCTGGATTTGTCGTAGCTATATTATCTAATGTCCGAATGACACCTTCTACAATATCGTCAACGTAAGTAAAATCCCGACGATGTTTACCATAGTTAAACACTTTAATGGGTTCTCCCTCTAAAATGGCCTTGGTGAATAAAAACAAGGCCATATCAGGTCTCCCCCAAGGGCCATATACGGTAAAAAAACGCAGGCCGGTTGTTGGTAATTGGTAAAGGTGGCTATAGGTATGCGCCATTAATTCATTGGCTTTTTTTGACGCTGCATATAAACTTAGCGGGTGGTCAACATTGTCATGAACCGAAAATGGCATGGATTCATTAGCGCCATAAACTGAACTGCTTGAGGCATAAACCAGATGCTCGACATTATTATGCCGACAACCTTCCAGAATATTAGTAAAACCAACGATGTTACTTTCAATATACGCATGTGGATTTTCAATCGAATAACGCACCCCGGCCTGGGCGGCTAAATTGACAACCCGTTGAGGCTGATGCTGTTTGAATGTTTTCTCAATCAGTGCTTTGTCTGCAATGTCACCTTGTATATGGGTGTAATTAGCATGATCTTTGATGCGGTCCAGGCGCGCCAGTTTTA
Organism: uncultured Methylomonas sp.; assembly: GCA_964530345.1. Lineage (GTDB taxonomy): Bacteria > Pseudomonadota > Gammaproteobacteria > Methylococcales > Methylomonadaceae > JALSJK01. The sequence continues at coordinate 3,000 of CAZGYJ010000168.1, read as the reverse complement.
AATTTACATCATAGTAATCATTAAGATTGTCAATACCAATGACTTCATCGCCGCGCTCCAAAAGCCGTATTGATAAATGATTGCCAATAAATCCAGCTGTTCCAGTGACTAAAACTTTCATTGTCTATAACCGTCCATCTGCTGTATCAGCAGGTAAAATATATTTAATATCGAAAACCACAGCATTGTTTTTTCCAAATGCTCTGATTTGTTTTGCGCCCATTTCTTTAAATTGCTGGTGTGCTACCGCAATAACAATGGCATCATATTGACCATCGTTTGGTGAATCAATGGGTGAAACATTATATTCCCGTTTGGCTTCCTGTTTATCAACCCATGGGTCATAGACATCGACAGTGGCGCCATAGTCCTCGAATTCTTGAATCATATCAATAACTCTGGTATTGCGTAGATCTGGGCAATCTTCTTTAAAGGTTAATCCCAGCATTAATACTTTCGCTTCTTGTACATGGATGCGCTTTTTCAGCATTAGCTTGATAACTTCAGAAACCACATATTTACCCATGCCGTCGTTGATCCTGCGACCAGACAAAATTATCTGCGGTGTGTAGCCAATTGATTGGGCTTTGTGAGTAAGATAATAAGGATCGACGCCAATACAATGTCCACCGACAAGGCCAGGTCTGAAAGGTAAGAAATTCCATTTTGTTCCTGCCGCTTCCAATACTTCTTCAGTATCAATTCCTAGACGATTGAAAAGTAATGCCAGCTCATTGATCAAGGCAATATTTACATCACGCTGAGTGTTCTCTATAACTTTAGCGGCCTCAGCTACGCGAATATTGCTCGCTTTGTGTGTTCCAGCAGTAATAATGCTTTTGTATAGCTTATCTACAAAGTCGGCAATTTCAGGGGTTGAACCTGAAGTTACTTTCAAGATATTGGTAACCCGGTGTTCTTTATCGCCAGGATTAATTCTTTCCGGGCTGTAACCGGCAAAAAAATCCTGATTGAAGGTTAAGCCTGATTGCTGTTCTAGAATAGGGACGCAATCTTCTTCCGTTGCGCCGGGATAAACAGTTGACTCATAAATGACAATATCATCCTTTTTTAATACCTTGCCAATTGCTTCGCTGGCTTTGATTAAAGGTGTTAAATCAGGTTGTTTATGTTGATTAATCGGTGTGGGTACAGTAACGATGTACACATTGCACTCAGATAAATCTGAGATGGAGGTAGAATATTTTAAAAACTCCGCAGTAGCTAACTCTTCCTTATTGACTTCCAGGGTTGAGTCAAGACCAGATTGAAGCTCTTCAACTCGTTCTTTATTTATATCCAGACCGACAACATTATATTTTTTGCCAAATTCAACGGCTAACGGTAACCCTACATACCCTAAACCGATGACACCAATCTTTATATTATTTTTTTCCATCTTTATTTCCATTATTCCTGTTATTCAAAAATGTGGATTTACTTCTCTGATTTATCGCTGAAAGTTTCTTTCCAAAGGAATCATATTCCTATAAATGTTTCATAATTGTAGAATCAAAAGAATAAGATTTTTGAAAATATGCGAATCAGCTAAAACTAATTCAAAGCATAGCTGGAACAGATTTTTTTTGAAGTAAACCGCAAGCCCTTGTCTCCTATTATCCGCATTGAAATCACGGATTCAGGTTAAATTTAAAGGGTCATTTCGTGTTTTGTATTACGTAATCAATAATTTTGGTTAAGAAAAAATTGTTGCTTACCAACAAAATTGACTAATAATACAATTAAAAACATCCATATTTTAATCTTTTGTGAGCTTGTTCACAAATTTGCAAATAGAGCCTTCTAATCTCAACTATATTTCATAAGGGTACCTTAAGAAATAGTTAAAAGATGGCGTTCAAACCTATTTGCTTGATATTTTGTATTGGGCTTAATTCTCTTTCCACAGTTTTAGCTGAAGATTATAAATTTGATTTTGAAATTAATGAGCAAGCCAGCAAAACATCTAATTCTTCAGCGCAAAATGATTCGTTGATCAATACCTGGCGTATCGGGATGCAATCGGATCTTTTCGGGGGATGGCTGAAAGGTTCCGGGAAACTTTATTATGGGAAATTTTCTCAAGGCCAACAATTAGATCTTCTCGCGACTGACAAGTACTTCTTTGATGTAAATTTAGAGGCAAAACATAATAAATTAGGTTATGGAGTCAATTATTTTTTACTCGGAAAAAATTATTTTGGCGAATATAGTCGTCAGAAATATCCAGATAAAGATAGAACAGGTTTTAACAGTTGGTTATCTTATGATTTTGGTTATTTAATGTTGAAAGGGAGCTATGCTGAATCATGGTCAAACATAGAAAATAATCCCAAAAAAGCAAGAATTTATGATAAATGGTATCGAATTGACACGAGGTTGAATTTTACCAGCACTCCATTCAGAGCGCTTTCATTTAGTTATGGTATTGGTGACAGACGCCGTTTCAAAAATCTGAACAGTGAAAGTAATTCTTATTTGGGGGCGTTAAATTATGCTCAGGTAAAACTGGAATTTGCGTTTAAACATTTACAGATTACTACGGGAGCTTATCGGTTCTCGTTCAAAAAAGAAAACAGTAATCATAAAGAAATTAATGAAAATGTGTTTCTGAATGCAAAAATATTTCCTGATTATCTTATTTCTATCCATCCTTCTTATTTTTTTCAGCAGCAATCTTTCTGGCTTGGCACATCAAAGAAAGTGAAAAGAAAAAGCAAAAGTGCCTTGCAGTTGCTTTTTAGACCAAAAAAAGAACAATACAGAATCAGCTTTACAACAAGTTATGATCAAAGCTCAGAAAATTATTTGAGCGAAACACCTAATACTTTAAAACTGATAGCCAGAATTGACTGGCCATTTTCAAAAAATAGCCGCTCCTATCTACCATTGGATTGGTCATTAAATTCACGTTACAAACAGATAAAGGGATTTAGAAATCCTGAATTAAATTTTTCAGATTGGGCAATCGATTTGAATTTGCATTGGTGGTTTATTTAA
>CAZGYJ010000167.1:0-5952 GCA_964530345.1 uncultured Methylomonas sp. | reverse complement strand
CAACTGTTTTAGTAACGCAGCTATCGGCAAAAACTCAGTCGTTAGAAACCCGTAGACGTGACCGCGCGAAGTATATTAATCAACATCCCTTCAGAATGAATAATTGATATTGGCTATTTATTCTTTGAATCCATCGCATAATATGTTGTCAGTAATTACGAAACTATTGATTTCCCAAATTCATTCCTTACTTTTATACTTGAATCCAAACCACTTTCTATTTAAAAATTGACTTTTTATGCGAATTCTAATTATTGAGGATGAGGAAAAAACAGCTGCCTTTCTCTCCAAAGGATTAAAAGAAAACGGTTTTTCTGTCGATGCAGTAAAAAATGGTGTTGATGGACTTAATGAACTGGAATTTGGCGGTTATGATTTAGTGATTCTGGATGTCATGCTGCCTTTGCTGGATGGCTGGTCAGTATTGGCAGCTTTGCGCAGTAAAGATATTCAGACACGGGTTTTATTACTGACGGCCAGGGATGAAGTCGATGATCGAGTGAAAGGGCTGGAACTTGGTGCGGATGATTATCTGGTCAAACCTTTTGCTTTTTCAGAATTACTGGCAAGAATTCGTACTCTTTTGCGCCGAGGGGCTGTGGTCGAGCAACAAGTTCTGAAATGTGCTGATTTGGAAATTGATACCGTCAAACACCGTGTTACAAGAAGCGGAAAACGTATTGACCTGACGCCGAAAGAACTTCAATTGCTGGCTTTAATGGCCCGTCGCCCGGGTGAGGTTTTATCGCGGACTGTGATAGCGGAACAAGTTTGGGATATGAATTTTGACAGTGATACCAATGTTGTTGACGTGGCTATCAGACGTTTACGCAACAAGGTCGATGATCCCTTTGAAATTAAATTAATTCGTACTGTTCGTGGTGTTGGTTATGTGTTTGAATGGAATGAATAAAGCTCCTACAGGATTATCTTTAGCTGGAAAATTAGCCATTCATTATGCCATTACTACATTTGCAGTTTTGGTCATTGCATCAGGAATTCTTTATTGGTCGGTTCTGGATCATCTTGAACGAGAACACAAACATTTATTGGTCACAAAAATTTCTGACCTGAGACATTACTTTAAAACTTCATCCACTTTTGGCAAAGAACTGCACGAATTAATTGATATTGAGCACCATCATTCAGAAATGCCGCATTCTTCGGCTATTCACCCTGGAGTTCCCCACCATGTTTTTGTTCGAATTCTTGACTCCCATGGAGAACTATTACTGCAATCCAGCCTTAAACAACCTCTACCCAAAACGCTTAAGTTCCCTGTTGCTAATGACATTGAAGATGACATTGCAGTCATTAAACTAAAATCAAATAACAATCAACAATATCTACTCGGCAGCGCATGGGCTTTGACAAATTATCAAGGCCAAACAAAAAAAATATTACTCCAAGCAATGCTAGGCTTGGCACAAGATGAAACATTATTATCTGAATACCAACATACTCTTATCGGAGTTCTTGCTTTTGGCGTTTTAGCATCAGCTCTAGCAGGTTTTTGGATTACCCGCAGAGGTTTATTGCCTTTACGCCAGATAACCAACGCTATCCAAACAATTAATGCGCACCAGTTAAATGAGCGAGTTGGATCAAAAAACTGGCCCCACGAAATTGCATTATTAGCTGATAGTTTTGATCAAATGCTGGCACGTCTGGACCGATCTTTTGGTCAGTTATCGCGTTTTTCAGCCGATTTAGCCCATGAATTGCGGACACCGATTAATAACCTGATGGGTGAAACCGAAGTAGCATTATCTCGAGAGAGAAATACTGAAGAATATTGCAAAATTCTGGAGTCAAATATTGAAGAATGCTCTCGAATTGCCAGAATGATTGATGAATTGTTGTTTTTGGCTAGAGCTGAAGACCCAAAAACTGAAATTAATCGTCAACTTCTTTCTATTGAAGATGAATTTCAGACAGTTTTAGAATTTTATGAAGGTATCGCAGCTGAACATCAGCTGGAAATTAACTGCCAGTCCAATCAAATCGTTGTCTATGCTGATCAACGCTTATTGCGCCGAGTTTTAACTAACCTGGTATCAAATGCTATCCGTTATACCCCTGAAGGTGGTCAGGTAACCCTGTTTGCTGAAACAATGCCCGACCAATCCATAAAAATCTCTGTAAGCGATAATGGCATAGGCATTCCGCAAGATCAAATCGCGCATGTTTTCGATCGTTTCTACCGAGTGGACAAATCTCGTCATCGGGATACCCAAGGGACTGGTCTTGGTCTGGCTATTGTCAAATCAATTATGCACTTGCACGCCGGCACAGTTTTAGCACGTAATAATCATCCTCAAGGAGCCGTACTGGAGTTAATTTTCCCTCCCTCAGAAAAAATGACGAAATTGTAATGTTTTTGTCATCTTGTTGTTTGTAACCAATCATTACTATATCCGAAACAAGTTTGCAGAGGATATAAAAAAAATGACAATTCAGCGGCAATTTTTACCTCCTAAGTTCAGATTACCCCATTCTGATATCCTCTGATTTTTTTGAATCCCCCCTTAACAAAAATAATAAGCCCAATAGTTCGCAATGATGAATAAAACACCTACAAACCCTTCCTTTTATCGCATTAATTCGTACAAAATCCATTCCATCATTTTTTTCTCAGCAATGATGGTAAATGCGCCCAGTTATGCCCATCCTGACATCGATGGCCCGGAACAACTGGATGCCTTGGTTATTACCGGAAGATCTGATGCTCAAATCGGAATAGCGGATAGCGCTTCTCAAGGCAATGTTGGCCAGGAGCAATTAAAATTTCGCCCCATCAGTCGTCCAGGCGAAATTCTGGAAACTGTACCTGGAATGATTGCTTCCCAGCATAGCGGTGAAGGTAAAGCCAATCAGTATTATTTACGCGGTTTTAACCTTGATCACGGTACTGATTTTTTGACTGAAATTGATGGTGTTCCGATCAATTTGACCACCCACGCTCATGGCCAGGGCTGGATGGACACCAATTTTTTAATTCCGGAATTAATTGAGACAGTTTCCTTCAAAAAAGGAAATTATTATGCCGAGCTTGGTGATTTCTCAAGTACTGGCGGGGCTAATGTCCAGTATTTCAAGCAACTTCCTGAAACCACCATTAAGTTCACCGGAGGAATGTTTGACAAATATCGAGGCCTGTTAACCGGATCAACAGAAATTGGTGGCGGCAATTTACTTTATGCTGGCGAAGTTGTCTACAAGGCTGGCCCATGGAAAGTTAGCAATGATTATTTAAAATTCAATGGCGTTTTACGTTTCAGCAAAGAATATGATGATTATGGCTGGAGCATTACCGCCATGGCATCAAAAGCAGACTGGAATGCGACTGACCAGATTCCGGCTCGAGCAGTCAAGAAAGGTATCATTGATAGGTTTGAAAGTATTGATCCGACTGATGGAGGTTCAAGTCGTCGTTATAGCATAACCGGAGAATGGCACAGGCAAACTGCTTCCAGTTCCAGCAAGCTGATGATTTATGGTCTTTACTCACGATTAGCCTTGTTTTCAAATTTTACTTATTTTTTAAATGATCCTGTTAATGGTGACCAGTTTTCGCAACCTGATGAACGCTGGCAAGTTGGGGCTAAAGCCAGTCATACTTTTTACCATATGATTGGCGATTCCGAATCAGAAACCACCATTGGCCTACAAATTCGCAATGACAATATCAAAAATGGCTTGTTTTTGACCAAACAAAGAAGGACTTTATCAAAGGTTAGAGAAGATGATACCTGGGTTACCAGTGTCGGCCTTTATTTTGATAACAAAACACGTTGGACTGATTGGTTACGAACCAATGTTGGGGTGAGATTTGATGGTTTTCGTTTTGAAGTAACCAACAGCAATATCGCCGAAAATAATGGGGAAGTCTACGATGGTTTGGTCAGCCCCAAGCTTGGCCTTATTTTGGGGCCCTGGGCAGACACTGAGCTTTACTTAAATGGCGGCATGGGATACCACAGTAATGATGGCCGTGGTATTAATACCAAAATTGACCCGGTAACCAAACAAAGGGTATCACCAGCAAAACCACTTTCACGGACTTATGGCGCTGAAATCGGGATGCGAACCACCTGGATTCCCGGCTTGCAAAGTACTCTGGCTTTTTGGTGGCTAGATATTGATTCTGAACTGGTATTCAGTGGCGATGCAGGCACCACCGAAATCGGACGTGCAAGCAGACGTTACGGCATTGAAATTGCCAACTATTATTCACCGACCGATTGGCTGACTTTTGATCTGGATTTCAGTTATTCAAAAGCGCGGTTCCGCGGTGATGCGCCAGAAGGCAATTTTATTCCTGGATCTATCGAAACTGTTATTGCCGCTGGCGCTACCGTTCATGATTTTCACGGTTTTTTTGGCGGACCCAGGCTGCGATTTTTTGGCCCTCGCCCGTTAATTGAAGATAACAGCGTACGTTCTGAAAGTACTATTCTTTTATCCGCATTAATTGGTTACAAATTCAACGAAACCTGGTCAATTCAGGCAGAAGTTTTCAACATACTGAATCGTAAAGACAGTGCGATCGATTATTACTATACTTCCCGCCTGCCGGGTGAAGCGGCAGAAGGCGTTGACGATATTCATTTCCACCCCACTGAACCAATTAATGCCCAAATCACGTTAACAGCAAGATTTTAAATACTCTTTGGAATTCATATTTAAAAACAAATAGCAACTATTCAGCGTATTTATAGATTCAATATCAGTAACTTGTTCCAGAAGACGCCGTAAATACGGCCCTGTAGGCTAGGTTGTGTCATCCATGACACATACACTTCTTTTATAAGTCACTGATATTGAGTGTTTTTAGCTAAATTAAATATGCTGAATAGTTACAACAAATATTTATTCACTGACTCTTTTTGTTTCGAAATTTAATGAAAACAAAACCTGAAATGCTCCCCCAAATCATTGTGTAAAAATCATAAATCAACATTTCAAAATTAAAGTTGTTTACGTTACGAAAATAGTCAAACACAATATCAGTTAGAAACAAAATAATAATAATAACAATGGCATACTTAACTTTTAATTTATTCCAATACCAAACCCATATACCAAGAATTAGAAAACCAGCAAAAAATCGTATAAGAATATGCAAAAACATTTCTATGTCGTAAATATTAATGTGAAATGCAATATTTAAAAAATAAAATGGAATTAATCCAATAATCAAACTAATTAGCAATATTTTCATTTTTTATACGACTTTTTTAATGCGATTTTTTTTCTAAAAAAACTTATATCACATTGGAATAATAATGGTTTCACGTACTTTCTCCTAGTAATTTGTACTTGTTTTCTTGAAATATTAGTTTTCAGAAATCTGAATCCTAATTTCATTAAATATGCACTGTATTATATGCTTGATAGATTTTTATGCATCATTTTACTGATCCCTTTACAAGTTGTTTTAGCTCACGAGCAAAACGAAAACGAACTGGATCAACCATATAATATCGATACCAAGCCTTTTTTAGCCGCCGAACTTGAGGATGACAGGAAGCACACCTATGGCTGCGGCGGTAATTTTCGTTCCGGTTATATTCAATCCTCTATAGGTTCTGACGAAACTTTATCTGCGAGCGCACTTGGTGGTGAATTGGGATGTGGTTATGGCGTCTTTATTAACGGTTACCTTGAGTTGTTTAACTCAATGGAAGATCAAACAATTGATACCATCAGTGGCGGACAAGGCAGTGCAATGATTGTCAACTTACAATATCCACTGTTTGAATTTATTACCTTTGGCACCGCATTTGGAAAATTTCATTCCGGTGATAAACATAAAGATGATATTGAAGAACTTGATTTATATATTGCAGTCAACCAGCCAGAGTCAATACCGGCAAAGCAATTTCTGAGCATTTATTTATTTGACTTCTGTTAAAATGCATTAAATGGTGACAGGAGAAAAAAATGACT
>CAZGYJ010000166.1:0-6000 GCA_964530345.1 uncultured Methylomonas sp. | reverse complement strand
CTATAAATACGCTGAATAGTTACGATTATTTTACATTATCCTGAATCGGTGATTTCAACCCGTGATGAATCAAGAGCTTGTCACCAGTGCTGTAGTGAAGTCACAGATTCAGGATTATGCCAAGGTGGAATGTTCTTCTTTTGTTACTTTGATTAGCCAATTCATGGAATTATTGAATGTATAATAGAAAAATTTGTTCATCTGGAGTAGTTTGATGCATGGAGATCTAAACTTATACGAAACAAATTCACTAGTTGGATTGGTTTGTTTGGGATTGTTTGTTATAGCTTATTTATTTGTTGCTACTGAAGAAATAACAAAAATAAGAAAATCAAAACCGGTTATTTTGGCTTCCTGTCTCATTTGGTTTTTGGTGGCGGAAGTTGCTGTGAATGATCATGGGTTTACCAAAGAACAAGTGGAATACTTGATAAAGCATGATTTGATGGATTTTAGTGAATTGCTATTGTTCTTGTTGGTGTCAATGACTTACACAAATGCTTTGGTTGAGCGAAATATTTTCAGAAAAATTCGTTACACCTTAATTTGTTGGGGTTTAAATTACCGCCAGTTATTTTGGTTAACAGGATTTATTGCTTTTTTTCTATCTACAGTTGCTAACAATTTAACAACAGCCATGGTGATGGGTGCCGTAGTTTTGGCATGTGGCAAAAATAATGTTGAGTATATAAGACTAAGTTTTATTAATATCGTTATAGCGGCAAATGCTGGTGGTGTATTTAGTCCATTCGGAGATATTACCACACTGATGGTATGGCAGGATGGAAAGGTGGCATTCACCGGTTTTTTTGCATTGTTTATTCCTGCTTTAGTTAATTTTGTATTACCAGCAGCTGTTTTTAGTTTCTTCATTCCACCTGCTTGTCCTGTTGCCAAGATGGAGGAACCAGTGGAATTGAAAAAAGGTGCACTGGTTATTGTTTTCTTGTTTTTCATTACCATCGCGATTTCTGTCGTGTGTGAAGAGCTTTTGTATATTCCACCGTTTATGGGAATGATGATGGGACTCGCCTTGTTGATGTTTGCCAGTTACTGGCTAAAGAAATCAGATAATAACGATTCCAGCTATGACGTATTTTCCAATGTCAGGGATTCAGAATGGGATACTTTGTTATTTTTCTATGGAATTATTTTTTGTATCGGAGGATTAAAAGAGCTTGGTTATCTGGAATTGGCATCACATGCAATCTACGATAATTTAAGTTTTACCTGGGCTAATATTCTTATCGGAGGATTGTCCGCAGTCGTTGATAATATTCCAGTAATGCTTTCAGTACTGGAAATGCGCCCGCCAATGGATTTGACACAGTGGCTTTTAGTAACATTAACAGCCGGTGTTGGCGGCTCACTTTTGTCAATTGGTTCTGCTGCCGGGGTTGCTTTAATGGGGCAATCGAAAGGATTATATACCTTTATTGATCATTTAAAGTGGTTGCCTGTGATCATTCTTGGATATGGTGCATCAATTTATGTCCATTTGCTAATTGCGCCAGGATAATAACTGGATCGAAGTGAATAACTCTATTAGAGCTTAGCTAAAATCGCAGCTACATCAGTCATACCCTGTTTAAGATTTTGCTCTATTTCTGACATGGTGATGGTGCCTTCGGTTTTTCCCGCAGCCCAATTAGCGATGACTGCACATGCAGCATAATCCAGTTCCAGTTCCCGAGCTAGTGCTGCTTCAGGCATGCCAGTCATGCCAACCAGGTCGCAGCCATCTTTTTCCATGCGTGAAATTTCTGCTGCAGTTTCCAGTCTTGGTCCCTGGGTGCAGCCGTAAACTCCTTCGGTAAAAACATCAATATGTGCCTGTCGCGCTGTGTTTATCAGTTTTTTGCGTAATTTTTCAGAATAGGGGAAAGAAAAATCGATATGAACGACTTCTGTCAAATTCTCCTCAAAAAAGCTGTGTTGACGACCATAACTGTAGTCGATAATTTGATTCGGAATAACAATTCGGCCTGGGTGCATTTCTTTGGTAATGCCACCGACAGCTGCAACGGCAATGATTGTCGTTGCTCCTAATTCCTTGAGTCCCCAAATATTTGCACAGTAATTGATTTTGTGTGGTGGTATGAGGTGAGGGTTGCCGTGTCTTGCAAGAAAAATTATCTCCTTGCCATTTAGTTGTCCAAGTTGGTAATCAGCAGAAGGGTTGCCAAAAGGTGTGGTAATTTTTTTGGTGTCAGATAATTCAAGGCCTTTGATTTGTGTCAGTCCAGTGCCACCAATAATTGCAATTTTCATGTTGTTATTCCTAAAGATCTTTACAGGCAAAAATACCGGGTGCGTTTCGCAGATAGCCTTTGTAGTCCATGCCATAACCAAACAAATAACGATTTTCAGTCTCTAGACCTATAAAATCGGCTTGTATCGGTTTTTGTTTGCCAAGATTTTTATCGACCAGAACTGCACTGTAAACAGTTTTAGCCTCTTGTTGTTCACAGAAATCATGAATGGCCTTCAGCGTTATGCCTTCATCGAGAATGTCATCGACAATTAGCACAGTTTTGTTCTCCAGTTCTGTTTCTGGTTTATGCAGCCATTTTATTTTATTGCCGGTCGTGGTGTTTCGGTAACGGCTGGCATTAATGGCATCGATGGTGAGTGGGAAATCAAGTCGAGTCAGTAATTTCCCAGCCGTAACAATACCGCCATTGAGCACGCAAAGCAGAACTGGATTGGTTTCTGCTAAGATAGGGTTGATTTTTTCAGCCATTTTATCAATCGCTTGTTCAACTTCGGTTTCATTGTAAATTTGTTCAGCACTAGCTTGAATGCGTTTTATTTCGTCAATCATGTTGTTAAATTATTTAATTGTGAGGCGATTTGTTGCCATTGTTCGGTATTGCTGAGTTGATCAAAATCTCCGCGGGGTTTACCAAGCATGTTCAGCAATCGTGATTCTCGCTTTCTGTTTTGTTGAATTGGAACGATGTCCAGTACTTGTTCGGCTGCCTTTGGGTTGTTACATACCAGAATCATATCGCAACCTGCTTTAAGAGCCAGTTCAGCGCATTCGGTGAAGCTGCCGATGGCTGCGGCGCCTTTCATGCTTAGATCATCGCTAAAGACTGCGCCATCGAAATGTAATTGCTGACGTAATATTTGTTCAATCCAGACTTTCGAAAACCCAGCAGGTTTGTCATCAACAGCAGGATAAACAACATGAGCCGGCATGATGCCCTCCAATCCTTCCGCGATCAGTTTTTTGAATGGCAGTAGATCTTTGTTCTGAATTTCATCTAGAGTCCTTTCGTCGACTGGAAGAGCCAGATGAGAATCCAAAGCAATTGCGCCATGTCCAGGAAAATGTTTGCCAACAGCAGACATACCCGCTTGATTCATGCCTTTTCGAAAAAGACTGGCCAGTTCCGCAGTTTGTTTCGGGTCGGTAGAAAATGAGCGATCACCAATGATTTCACTGATTCCACAATCAACATCCAAAACTGGCGCGAAGCTGAAATCAACACCAACAGCCAATAATTCTGAAGCCATAAGCCAGCCTGCAGATTGGGCGAGTTTGGGGTTATCAACATAGCACAGCGCTGGTGGCAGGCGGGTAAATTGTTCCTGAAACCGTTGCACACGACCGCCTTCCTGATCTACGGCGATGAGAATGTGGCCATTTCTTGCAGATTTGATTTGTCTGGTTAATTCAGTTATTTGATCGCGGTTTTGGTAATTTCGGGCGAACAAAATAACCGCTCCGGTATTGGGATGGGCAATTTTTTCTTCGTCGTAAGAACTGAGTGATAATCCTTCAATATCTATCATCACTGGGCCGATGGCGAGCGTTTTATTCATCTTTATCAATAGATTTGTACTATATTTAAAATATTTGAAATAACGGTGAACATGGTGCGAATTTTATTAATCTTTGCTTTTTTAAGTTTTTCTGGTTTTATCTATGCTGGCGAAGATGAAGCGCAGGAACCAGTTCTTGAGTATCTGGAAATGAGTCCAAAGTTTACCGTTAATTTAGCAGAACGGAAAAAATATTTGTTGGTTAATGTGCAACTCATGGTTGAGGGTGCAGAAGCGGTAGAAAAAATCAAAAAACATTTTCCGGTATTGCGTCATCAATTGATTATGTTTTTTAGCGGCCGTTTTGCTGCGGAGTTACAAACCTCAGCGCAGCGGGAGAAATTACGTCAGGGAGCACTGGAAACCATTCGGGAAACATTGGATAAATATGATAATAGCGATGGCCTACGGGATTTATTTTTTACCGAGTTCTTAGTTAGTTAACAAAATGAACTATTTCATTTTTCAAGTTGGAAATTAATTGATCAGGCATTTTTAAATACGCAGAATAGCCAGCATAAGCTGCAAGTACAATAAAGATAACGCCGCTGATGCGGTGAAGTAGTTCAAATGAAATTTTTTGCAAAATTTTGCGTCCTGCAAATACACCGATTGCGGAAGTTGTCGCTAAAGCCGCTGTAGATCCAACCCAAACTGCCATTGGCAAGGCAGTGCTGCTGAGTGCAACGACGGCCAATTGTGTTTTGTCGCCAAACTCTGCAAAGGTAATTAAAACAAAGGTGGCAAAAAATAGGTTATGAATTTTCATTGGGGCAGGGTTGTCTTCATCCTCTTCATCTTTGGCCAATAAAGCATTTAAACCAAATCCAGCAAATAACAACATAACGATTGCAGCGATGACATAACCAGGAATCCAAGAGGCGATAGTCGCGCCAAACACAACAGCAAGGCCGTTTAAAAAAATAAATGCAGTGATTGCGCCCAAAAAAACCGGCATTGCTCTGTGCTTGAAAGCAAGGGTCATACAAACCAATTGGCTTTTATCGCCAAATTCTGCTGCAAAAATCAGAGCAAAACTGCTGGCTGAAACACTCAGCCAGTGGAGTAAATCTGATGAAAAAAAATTCAGGCTTTGGAATTCAAAAAAATTAAATTCCATGAATTAACCGAGTAAATTATCAAGAACCATCATGATGATAAAGCCGATCATCAATGAAAATGTTGCAATTCTGGAACGGCCATTGGTATGGGTCTCTGGGATGATTTCTTCTGAAATAACAAATAGCATAGCACCAGCCGCAAAACCCATGGCAATGGGTAGTAATTGTTCAAAGGCAGTGACCATGGTTATACCTAATAAACCGCCAACAGGTTCAACCAGTCCAGTCAGGGTGGCAATGCCAACAGCTTTCCATTTGTTGTAGCCCAACCCGACCAATGGTAAAGCTACAGCCAGACCTTCGGGGATGTTTTGTAGGGCAATTGCGGTAGCTAAAATGGTGCCATTTTTCATATCACCGGAACCAAAACTTACCCCAACAGACAGACCTTCAGGAAAATTGTGAATGGTGATTGCGGCAATAAAAAGCCAGATTTTTTTTATCGATTGTAATTGCGTATCGGTGGCGGAATCAAAATTGATGTGGGGTAAATGTTTGTCGGTGTAATGTAAGAAAACCGCACCAAGCATCATTCCGGCAGAAACAATCCAGATACCTTTGCCTGGCCAGATTTGATTGCCGTATTCAAAACCGGGGACCAGCAGTGAAAATGCTGTCGCAGCAAGCATAACGCCAGCCGCAGCGCCTAATAAGCTATTAAATAGATCTTCAGAGATAGTTTTAAAAAACGCAGCGGGTAATGCGCCCAAGCCAGTGGCCAGGCCAGCAAGAATGCTGGCAAGAAAACCTATGACTGCGATTTGACCAAAAAGACCATATAACGCACCGAAAACTATAATCTGCGATGCTATGAAAATTCCGGCAATAACCGTCCAGCGTTTTGTTTTGGGCATTGCCTGAAGTTGTTTGTATTTTTCGCAAGACTGAATTTTCGACCATTGTTTTTCCACAAAATTTTGGAATGGTGCTTCTTGTTGAGTTGTCATATTGATTCCCACAAAAAAATTAGAAGAATAATACAGGTTTTTTAATGTAAGGTACAAGTGATCAAAACTTCGGTCTGCTTTTTAAGCAAGAATCAAACATA
>CAZGYJ010000165.1:3719-6082 GCA_964530345.1 uncultured Methylomonas sp. | reverse complement strand
TTAAGACTAAATAATCTGCCCCAATCGTTTCTTTTAAATACGGATCAATTTCATCGCCGCCCATTAACGCGGTAAAGTTTTTTTCATCCAGAATCTGATCAATCTCATGTCTTTCAAGAACATCAAAACGATTGGAGTTGGTTAGTTTAACCATCAGGTCATTTTTGACCCGAGGGTAATCATCAACGGAAAGAAAAATATAATTATTGTTAGCATTGAAGTGAACCTTTCCTATGGCGATGGTTAGTTTGCCATTTTGGGATGATCTTTCAATTGGTTTTGTGGCCTGTTGGGATAAACTGTTTGCAGTGGTGTTTTGCTCTGAAATTTCCAGTAAATCACCAACTTGTACGTCGCCATCGACAATATCGACTACCGAGATGGTATCTTGAACTGCGGCCAGCTTGATATTGCCAACAGGAGATTTAATTCTACCGATAGTAATACCACTAGGGTCTTGTATTTCCTTGCCTTCCCTGAAAACTTTAAAGGTATTTTCAGCGGTGTAACCATCGTTGCTGCCACGGTTTATCACATAAGGGTTGGCGCTGACAATTTTAGGCGGTGACACGATATCCAGAATTTTGTGTGCGGCGAGAGCGCCAACATGGTCAAAAGTTGAGTATGCATCACGATTGGATTCACGGCCTGCAAATACCGACTCGCTAACTTTGGTTCTAAAACTTGCTGTGCCTGCGATCATTCCGGTTTTTGTATCAATGACTCTTAATCGAAGCCGGGCATCAGATACATGCTTGGTTATTTGCTTTCCCGTTTCACTATGAGGGATATCAGTGTTTTTGATTTTTTCATCCGCTTTTTCCAGAACTGCAAACACCAGGAAATCAGCTCCCATGGTGGTACCCAGATTTTGATATTCCTTAACAATATCATTATGGTCTGACAATATGCCTGTCCATTTCACTGCATAACCGCTGACATCGGGTAAATTTTCGGTGGCGGCATTCAAAGTACGGTCAAGAAAGGATTCTTTATCGCCTTTGCCAAACTGTTGCTCATTGATGATTTTTCTTAATGCTGTTCTTTCCAGAACATTAAAACGATTGCTTTTTTGTAAATTTTCGATGATTCGAGCTGCCAGATCTTCAGGAAGCCCCATTCGTTGCTGAACAGCCCGGTCAGGAAAGAAATCACTGGTACCTAAAACTGCGATTCTAATTTGTCCCTGCTGGTTTTTAGCAAAACCTAAAGTACCGTTTTCTGAAGATTTTTGTCCTTCATTTTCATCAGTTTTTTCACCGCAGGCACTGATAAGAAAACCGAAAAGAATTAGAATTATTATTTTTGCGATTGAAAGAGACGATTGTTGTTTCATATCATTGCCTATTTAAAATTTTTCAGAGTAATGATTCAGGGTTTTCTCAGGATATTGCCTGCTTGCATAGGATAACCTTCCGAATCCTGCTCAGAGGTGATTTTTGCATAAGTGATTTTGGGCAAAATGCGTGTGACTTTTACAGTGCCAATGAATTCTTCACTGGAGCCTAAAGATTCACCCGTATCTGGGTCAACCAGCGCTTCTCCGGCAAAATACACATTCAGTTTTTCGCCGACTTTAAGTCCGCCATCTTTGCCTCGGTTGATAATTACTTCATTGGTTCGGGTGCGTTTAATGACTTTCATCGGATAAACCTGGGCAACAAACTGGTTTGCCAATTGCGCTGCGACACCCTTGGCCATTTTCGAAAAATAGATACTGCTAGGTGCGCCGGTGTTGCTGTTAACAATTTTGTTTTTTGTGGCAAAGGTATCTTTCAGGAAAAAGGTGGTTACAATTTGACCGGTGCTGGTATCAATCATTTGCGCATTGACAGCAAGAACGCCCCAATCCTTACGCTTATATTTGCTGTCAAAATTAGGCAGAGGAGTATGTTTGCGGTAAAACTTGAAATCTTGTACCGTTGGCAAGATTAAATAATGGGCATTATTAAGGTTGCCGGAATTTGCAGCATCGCCTTTAGCCAGATCTGAATTGGCAAAATCCTGTTCATCCAGAACTGCTTTTAATGTTGCTTTGTCTCGGCTTAGTACGCGAAATTTACGAGTGGCTCTAAAAGAAGCTTCCATTTCTGAGCGAATAATGTCGGTATCAAGGCGCCTTAACAGATTTCGATTAACGGTGTCGCCAATAACAGGCTCTTTGATTGCAACAGCTGGCTGGTTTGATTTAGCCATCAGGCTATTGGAAAGAGTCAATCCCATGACAATTGTCAGTAGTATTCGTTGAATCATGTTTTCTCCAAACTTTTGTTAGTATTTTTTTAAGGTTTTGAAATTATATAGGAAAATTATTTTACTTACTGTCATTTAGTACTTTATGGATAAGTTATCATGGTTCCAGG
>CAZGYJ010000165.1:1165-3619 GCA_964530345.1 uncultured Methylomonas sp. | reverse complement strand
GGTTTATCCGGCTCTTGGTATCTTTATCATCATCAAATAATAATAATTAGTTTCTTGGTTTTTTAATAAAAAGAACGCACATCATTTATGCTACTTGATTTCTTAAACATGAATAAAGCCATAGCTATTTTTTTATTGCTTAGCTTTTTAACAATCCATACCGCCTACAGTTTTGCTGAATCAGATCTGCTGGTTTTAGCAAAGGTAAGCGTTGATGAAGCTGCCAGGAAAGTGGCTGATGATAAAAAAAGCCGTGTATTAGGTGCAAAAACCGAGGTGATTGAAGGGCGCGAGGTTCACGTCATCAAAACCCTGTCTGATAAGGGCCGGGTAGAAAACGAAAAAGTTGATGCTGAAACTGGCAAGACACTAGAAAAAAAATAAACAGGGTAAAGATTATGCGTATTCTTATTGTTGAGGACGAGCCAGTTCTGTGTCAACAAATTCAGGATTTCTTTGCTCAAAAAGGTTTTGCCGTAGATGTTGCTAATAACGGGACTGATGGACTGCATATAGGGAATGAATATCCGTTGGATATCGCTGTTATTGATATCGGTCTGCCTGATTTTTCAGGAGTAGAGTTAATCAAACAACTTCGGCAGAAAGAAAAGGCCTTTCCCATTTTGATTTTGACTGCCCGTACCCGTTGGCAGGACAAAGTTGAAGGTCTTGATGCCGGCGCTGACGATTATCTGGTAAAACCTTTCCATTTTGAAGAATTGTTGGCACGGGTCAATGCCTTGATTCGCCGTTCAGCCGGTAATGCCCATCCCCTTTTGACCTACCAGAATATAGAACTTAATAGCGTCTCCCAGGAAGTTTTTGTGGATGAACAAAAACTTGAATTAACCGCCTATGAATACAAAGTGCTGGAATATTTGATGTTCCACCAGGGAGAGGTGATTTCCAAAGCCACATTAACTGAACATATCTATGACGAAGACTATGACCGGGATAGCAATGTGCTTGAGGTGTTTATTGGTCGTTTGAGAAAAAAACTGGATCCAGAAGGAAAAAACAATCCAATTGAAACCCTCCGTGGTCGTGGTTATCGTATCGGCGAGTGAGATTCAGATCACTTCAATTTAGATTACTGTTTTCTGCCGGTATCATATTAGCAATCGCTTTTGCTGTAATGGCTTTGGTATTGGAGCAAGGTTTTCGAAAAAGTGCTGAACAGGCACTGCAAGAAAGATTACAGGTTCAGATTTATGCATTGCTTTCTGTTGCCGAATTACTTCCCGATGGGCGGTTAAAAATCTCTGACGAATTTCTGCATGAACCACGTTTACAAACTCCTGGCTCAGGTTTATATGCGTTCGTTCACAAAAAAAATGGCGTGATGATTTGGCGTTCAGCCTCTGCGCTTGGGTTGAAAAATTCTTTAATTCCCGATCCTGAGCCGGGGGAAACTCTTTTCCTGAGACAATCGGACGAACCAGCCCGATTTGCTTTACAGTACGATATTGTCTGGGAAAGTGACTCAGGCAAGGAATATGAATTTATTATTTCTATTGCAGAAGAAGCTCGTTTTTTGGATCAACAAATAGTAGCCTTCCGGCAAACCTTACACTATTTGTTGTTGGTCTTTGGTGTGTTTTTTCTCATCATATTATTTGCTGTGATTCGTTGGAGTTTGAAACCACTGCGTGATATTGGTAATGATTTGCTTGCCATTGAACAAGGTGAAAAAGAGTTGTTAAAAGGCTTTTACCCCGCTGAGTTGCAACTTTTGGCTCGCAATTTGAACGGCTTGATTAATAGTGAAAGAGCTCATTTAACTCGTTACCGGAATACTCTGGCCGATTTAGCGCATAGTTTAAAAACACCGTTAGCCATTTTGCGAGGTTGCCTCGAGGCTGGCGATAAGATTGATGGCACCAAGGAAACCATTCAGAATCAAGTAAACCGTATGAATGATATTATTGAATATCAATTACAAAGTGCTGCGGCTAAAGGACAAAAACAAATTTCCGGAAGCATTATAGTTTTACCGGTTCTTGAAAAAATCATTCATTCTTTGGAAAAAGTCTACGGAAACAAGAATGTTCGTTTTGAGTTGGAGATACCTGAAAATTTTTCAATGTGTTGCGATGAAGGTGATTTTTATGAAATTGCCGGCAATTTGCTCGATAATGCTTGTAAATGGTGTAAAAGCAAAATCAAAATTACTATTCCAAACAATTGTCATTATAACTACAGTTGCCTTTCCATAGAAGATGACGGTCCTGGCATTGCTTTGGAAAATATTGACAACATACTAAAACGGGGTGTTAGAGCTGATCAAAATATCGATGGCCATGGAATAGGGCTGGCCGTTGTTAATGAATTAGTTAATTTGATGGGGGGAACGCTAAAAGGCGAGAAAAGTCAGGAACTAGGAGGAATGAAATGGGTTATAAGTATTGAGCAACGCTGCGGGTGAATAAATTATATCCTGAAATCACGGATTCA
>CAZGYJ010000165.1:0-1065 GCA_964530345.1 uncultured Methylomonas sp. | reverse complement strand
GCCAAGGGGGATTTTGGAGTGATCGGCAAGAAACAGTGCTCCCGAGTTATTTTTATCAGTACGACCATCCTTTCTTCTGAGTTGATAATACATTAATTCAGTATTATCTGAAAACTGCAAAGCAAACCAGTCCCAACCAATTTGTTCGGCAGACAAGGAGCTGGTGCTCCATTCCCGGTCCATCCAGCTGATTCCTGAAACTGTAAAAGATTGATTGGCGACACGAATAATGCCATTGGTTTTGAGCCGTGTGTAGGAGTAATAATAGGAAGCATTGCCGGGCTCACTACTTTTTCGGCTAAAGCCTTCTTGGCCCTGTAAAACTAATGGTTTTGTAATTTGCAATAATAAATCGATCGAGAACTGGGTTGTTTCGGCTGTTAAATGGATGGGAGAGTCCTCAGCGCCCTGTTTTTCCGCAGACCAGTGATGTAACCAGACTTTAAATTTATTGGTTTTTGATCCGGCTAGGCCATTTGCAGAGCGGCTGAATTTTTCATCGCTATAAAATCGTTTGTTTTCGACATCTGTTAATGCCAGGTGCGCCATATACATTTGGTTACTGCGCCATGCTGAAATGGAAGTGATATTTTTTCTGTTTAGTGCATACCTGAAAAATGTCAATTGGTAGCCAAATTTTCTTTCTGATTGGTTTTGTAAATTACCGGTAAAATACCACCATTCTGTTCGATAATTTTCATGCGCTCCATGATCCCGTGGAAAAGTAAATTTCCTCGGTTTCAGTACTTTCTCAAATTGATCGTCAACAGCCGAAAGTACTGCCAGGGAAGTGGTGCCAGGTAACGAATGATCCGGCGAATCAGTTACAAGCAAAGGGCCAACAAAGAACAGAGACAATAATATCAGCAGTAATAAACCGACCAATGTCATTGGCTTTAGTTTCATTCTGTTCGCAGTGCTTCGGCTGGTTTGGTTTGAGCCATTTTTATCGCCGGTAAAATGCCTGCGAGTAATGCGGCTGTGAACGCTAGCGCCAGACCCTGAAATAGTACTGAAACATTAAAATGAAAAGCCATAGTCCAGCCAAAAGAACGTAAATAAACA
>CAZGYJ010000164.1:4453-6094 GCA_964530345.1 uncultured Methylomonas sp. | reverse complement strand
GAGGAAATGTCCAGGACGAAATCTTGCTTTATTTCCTTTATTTTTTCTATAATGGCTCGGCTCTTAGGGAAAATAAGACTTACACAAGAATTAAAAAAATGCCATTGAACCTAATGGCCATCCATTTTCAATACCTTGCCTGAGAAACAAATACTTATGCAGAAGTTTAATGTTTAAATTGACGAAAATATTCAAATGTATATATTTTATAAACGAAAATGTGTCATGTGAAGCCAGCAAAAATGTTGTTTATTAAAACCCTTGCTGACAATTCAAAGATAAGCTTTCCTAATCGCAAGCAGTAATAATCAAAACCCGGCAATATAACTAGGTTGGTGGAATTATGTCTAGACAAACATACGAAATGCCAAAAAAACATGGACTATACGATCCAGAAAACGAAAAAGATAGCTGTGGCGTTGGATTTATCGCCCATATAAAAGGCATACGTTCTCATAAAATAGTTCAGGATGCTGGAATTGCTTTAGAAGCGATGACCCACAGAGGCGCTTGTGGCTGCGAAGCAAATACTGGTGATGGGGCTGGTATTATGACGGCTTTGCCTCTGGAGTTTTTAAACCGGGTTGCTCAATCCGAGTTTGGTGCAGTTCTGCCAGAGCCCGGTCAATTTGCCGCCGGTTTGATTTTTCTCCCGCAAGATCAAATCCAGCGTAAACAGTGTAAAGCGATTGTTGAAAAATATATCGCCAAACAGAACCAACGTCTGATTGGCTGGCGCAAGGTTCCAGTAGACCCGGATGGTGCTGATATTGGACCTTCCGCCCGCGCTACTGAACCCTTTATAGAACAATTATTTATTGCCGCTGCCGATGGATTTGAAGGAGATGCCTTTGAAAGACAACTGTATTTAATCCGCAAACAGGCTTCAAAAGAGATTAGAAATAATTCATCTTTGCAGCAAAGCAAAATGTTTTACGTCTGCAGCTTGTCCAGCAAAGTTATCATTTATAAAGGGCAACTCATGCCCGAACAGGTATTCAAATATTATCCTGATCTAAGCGAAGCTGATTTCACCTCGCACCTGGCAATGGTGCACTCGCGCTTTAGTACCAACACTTTCCCTTCCTGGGATCGTTCCCAGCCCAATCGGTTTATGAGCCACAACGGCGAAATCAATACCTTAAGGGGCAATAAAAACTGGATGCGAGCACGCGAAGGCGTTGCTCAAAGTGATCTTTTTCGCGATGATTTAGCAAAAATTTTTCCCGTCGTTGAACCTGACTGCTCCGATTCTGGAACATTTGACAATGTTCTGGAGTTTTTGTTGATGACTGGTCGTACACTTCAGGAAGCAGTCATGATGATGGTTCCCGAAGCATGGCAAAACCACGAAACCATGCCCGAAAGCAAACGCACATTTTATGAATACAATTCAACCTTGATGGAGCCTTGGGACGGCCCTGCATCAATCGTATTTACTGACGGCAAATACATTGGTGCAGTCCTTGATAGAAATGGTCTTCGCCCAAGCCGCTATTATCTGACCCATGACGATCTTGTCATCATGGCCTCTGAAGTTGGCGTGGTTAATGTTGACCCTGAAAATATCAAATATAAAGGCCGCCTACAACCTGGTCGCATGTTTCTTGTTGATTTTGAACAAGGACGCCTAATCCCTGA
>CAZGYJ010000164.1:0-4353 GCA_964530345.1 uncultured Methylomonas sp. | reverse complement strand
GGCGCTGTTCATCATCATCTAGTCAGGAAATTCAAACGGACCCGAATTGGTATTGTACTGGAAACAGGCGAAGCCCGGGAGGTACACCATCACTGTCTATTAATTGGTTATGGCGCTGATGCCATTAATCCATACATGGCTTTTGAGTCTTTATGGCAAGCTCGAAGAGAAGGCCTGCTGCCAGATAATTTAAGTGATGATTTTGAAGTCGTAGCGACTTATCGAAAAGCCGTTGCAAAGGGTATGCTGAAAGTCATGGCAAAAATGGGCATATCAACCTTGCAAAGTTATAAAGGCGCACAGATTTTTGAAGCCATTGGATTACGCGATGAGGTGATTGAACGTTGCTTTGCTGGCACTGCCAGCCGCATCCAAGGCGTTGATTTTGACGTACTGGCAACTGAATGTATTCGCCGTCATGATATTGGCTTCCCTGAAGATATTAATGATGCCCAGGACAGCCTACCCAACCAAGGGGAATTTCATTGGCGCGCTAAAGGCGAGCGGCATATGTGGGATCCAAGCGCCATTGCTAATATTCAAATAGCAACCCGCACTAATAATTATGACACCTACAAGCAATTTGCGGAGCATATGAACAATGACTCTAAAACGCGCTGTTCTATCAAGGGCTTGTTAACATTCAAAACCGACAGAAAAAGTATTCCACTTGAAGATGTTGAACCTGCCGCCGACATTGTTAAACGCTTTTGTACCGGTGCGATGAGCTTCGGTTCCATTTCTGCTGAAGCTCATGAGTCATTAGCTATCGCCATGAATCGCCTGGGCGGAAAAAGCAATACCGGTGAGGGCGGAGAAGACCCCGAACGGTTTACTGCAATGCCCAATGGTGACAGTAAACGCTCTGCTATCAAACAAATTGCCTCCGGTCGTTTTGGCGTCACCAGTTGGTATCTAACCAATGCAGATGAATTACAGATAAAAATTTCCCAGGGTGCAAAACCTGGAGAAGGTGGTGAATTACCTGGCTCTAAAGTAGATAGTTACATTGCTCGGTTACGCCATTCAACACCTGGAGTTGGATTAATCAGCCCTCCCCCGCATCATGATATTTATTCAATTGAAGATTTGGCTCAATTGATTTATGACCTGAAAAACTCCAACCCTGATGCTCGAATCAGCGTTAAATTAGTTTCCGAAGTTGGCGTTGGAACTGTTGCCAGCGGCGTTGCAAAAGCCCATGCCGACCACATCCTGATTTCAGGCGATGGCGGCGGTACAGGCGCATCACCATTAACCAGCATCAAACATGCTGGTTTACCGTGGGAACTGGGTATTGCCGAAACCCATCAAACCCTGGTCATGAATGACCTTCGTTCTCGCGTCACACTTCAAACTGATGGCGGTCTAAAAACCGGTCGCGATGTTGTCATTGCAGCCTTATTAGGTGCCGAAGAATTCGGTTTTAGCACCGCGCCGCTAATAACGCTTGGCTGTATCATGATGCGTAAATGCCATCTAAATACTTGCCCGGTTGGTATCGCCACCCAGGATAAGGATTTACGAAAAAAATTCATGGGAGACCCAGAATATGTCGTTAATTATTTGATTATGGTTGCTGAAGAAGCACGCGAAATCATGGCCGAATTAGGATTTCGGACTATCAATGAAATGGTTGGGCATGCTGAAGTTCTGGAAACCAACGCTGCAATCCAACATTGGAAAGCAGATGGTTTGGATTTGACTGCGTTACTGACACCAGCCCCAAAACCGCACGAGCAAGTCGAAGTCTACAAAACTATCGAACAAGATCATGGCCTTGATCAGGTTATTGACAGACAGCTGGTCGAAAAAGCTAAAGACGCGTTGAAAAATGGAAACAAGGTCAAATTTGAAATGCCTATTATCAATACTGACCGCGCGGTTGGCACTATTTTAAGCCACACACTGGTTAAAAAATGGGGTGGTCAAATGCTCCCTGACGATACCATTCATATCAAATTTAATGGCTCGGCTGGTCAGAGTTTTGGTGCATTTTTATCTCGTGGAATTACCTTGGAGATAGAAGGCGATGCCAATGATTATGTTGGCAAAGGTTTGTCAGGTGGGAAAATTCTGGTTTACCCTCCAAAACAAAGCACTTTTAAGTCCGAGGAAAATATTATCGTTGGCAACGTTGTTCTCTATGGAGCGACTTCAGGATTAGCTTTTTTTCGTGGACGTGCTGCAGAACGTTTTTGTGTCCGCAATTCTGGAGCACATACTGTTATTGAAGGGGTTGGCGACCATGCCTGTGAATACATGACAGGTGGACGCGTTGTCATCCTCGGGCCCACAGGAAGAAATTTTGCCGCAGGTATGAGTGGAGGCATTGCCTATATTTGGGATATTAACAATGAGTTTTCAAAAAACTGCAATCCGGGCATGGTTGAACTCGAAGAACTTGAACACGAACATGACCTAGATGAGCTTAATGGCTTAATTAACCTGCATTTCAACTACACAAACTCTCCTGTAGCCAAAATTATTCTTGATAATTGGGAAGAGAATATTAAACATTTTGTGAAAGTTATGCCAATTGATTATAAACGAGTACTTGCTGAGCGTGCTTTGCACGACGAAGAACAAGAAGCTCCTTTACATGGAGTCATGACCGATGGGTAAACCTACTGGATTCAAAGAATATCCTCGTGAACCAGTTCCGTATCGTGATCCAATGCTGCGTATTGGTGACTTTTATGAGATCTACACGGACCCACTGGAACAGCATTTAAAAACCCAAGGGGCACGGTGCATGGACTGTGGTGTACCTTTTTGTCAATCTAATACCGGATGCCCAGTTGACAATCTGATTCCAGAATGGAATGACTTGGTTTATAACGGTCGCTGGAAAGATGCATTAAAAAGACTGCATAAAACCAACAATTTTCCTGAGTTTACTGGCCGCGTATGTCCAGCGCCTTGCGAAGGTTCTTGTGTGCTGGGATTAACTGCGCCGCAAGTGACCATCAAAAATATTGAAAATGCCATTATTGACCGAGGTTTTGAAGAAGGCTGGGTTCAACCATCAAGACCAGTGGCTGAAACCGGAAAAACAGTTGCCGTTATTGGTTCTGGCCCTGCTGGTATTGCCGCAGCACAACAATTACGACGATCAGGTCATAAAGTAACTGTTTATGAGCGGGCTGACCGGATTGGCGGTTTATTGATGTATGGTATTCCAAACATGAAGCTTGACAAAGAAATTGTCGAGCGCCGTATCGACCAATTACGAGAAGAAGGCATCCAGTTTCATACCAATACCCATATTGGCACTGAAGAGGCGTTTCCTGAAGGCCATATTAATCAAATCATGGCAGATGCCAAGCACCCAATAACCTATATTAATCCCAACGATCTGATGCAACAATATGATGCAATATTATGGGCGACCGGTGCTACAAAACCACGCGATCTGAACATTCCGGGAAGAAATCTGAAAGGGGTTTATTTTGCCATGGATTTTTTGACCCGTAACACCAAAAGCTTGCTTGACAGCAAGCTGAATGATGGAAAGTTCATTAACGCCAAAGATAAAAATGTTATTGTGATCGGCGGTGGAGATACTGGGAATGATTGCATTGGCACTGCATTAAGACACGGATGTAGAAGTGTTGTTAATTTTGAACTCCTTCCAAAACCGCCGAAACAACGTGCTCCAGACAATCCGTGGCCAGAATGGCCAAGAATTTTTCGTGTCGACTACGGTCACGAAGAAACCATTGCTCGGGATGGCCATGATCCAAGAGAATTCTGCATCGTTACT
This sequence comes from uncultured Methylomonas sp., assembly GCA_964530345.1. Classification (GTDB taxonomy): domain Bacteria; phylum Pseudomonadota; class Gammaproteobacteria; order Methylococcales; family Methylomonadaceae; genus JALSJK01. The sequence goes on along the minus strand of CAZGYJ010000164.1, from coordinate 587 downwards.
AAGGAATTTATTGACGATGGCAATGGCAATCTTGCTGGAGTTCGTACCGTCAATATTGAATGGATAAAAGATGAAAACGGACAGTTTAAAATGCAGGAAATTAACGGCTCCGAAAAAGAATGGAAAGCTGATTTGATCACCCTGGCTCTAGGTTTTCTAGGTCCCGAACAAACCGCAACCGATCTATTAGGCCTTGAATATGATCCACGCAGCAATATCAACGCAGAATATGGAAAATATTCTACTAATATCGAAGGAGTTTTTGCTGCTGGAGACTGTCGCCGGGGACAGTCCCTAGTAGTCTGGGCGATCAACGAAGGTCGCGGTGCAGCTGATGCAATCGATCAATATCTCACGAATTAAGTCTGACCTCACTCATTCATCTTTTATTCAATAGAAAAGAGACCACCAAGTTTATTCCAGCTTGGTGGCTAGTTTGTTTTCACACTAGGCTTGTCAGACTTAGTGGATTCACCGTAAGCGTCCAGCGCCACCATCTAGAATTTAACCATTTCTCTTTGAATTGAGTCGAATCAAATTAAAGGTAGTGTGGAAAGCTTAACACTTCCCTAAGTTTTACTGAAAAC
>CAZGYJ010000163.1:0-6129 GCA_964530345.1 uncultured Methylomonas sp. | reverse complement strand
TTTTTTAAGGAACCATTATGACGCCAATCGAGAGAAAAAAACTGCGTAGCCAAGCGCATCAACTAAAACCGGTTGTACTGATTGGTCAGGCCGGACTGACCGATGCAGTGCTCAGCGAAATTGAACTTGCTTTGGACAACCATGAATTGATTAAAATTAGAATCCGCTCTGGGGATCGCTCTGTCAGAAAAACAATCAGTAATGAAATATGCTCAGCAGCTGATGCAGAACTTATTCAGACTATTGGCCAAATCACTATTATTTATCGGAAAAATCTGACTAAGGCTAAGAAACGCTAACGGTATTGTTTAAAAAATTGGATTTTGCTACCCGTTCCATCCAACGGATTTTCAAATGATCTTTATAGCTAATCCGCTTTATATATATTTCACAGAGATGATTTCATACTCAATTTCACCACTAGGCGTTTTAACGGTAATAACATCTTCTTCCAACTTACCAATCAAGGCTCTGGCTATGGGTGAACCAATAGAAATACGACCTTCTTTGATATCTGCCTCGTCTTCGCCAACTAATTGATAACTCACTACTTCTTCGGTTTCTATGTTTTCAATTTTCACTGTTGCGCCAAAAACCACTTTACCGTTGCCATCAATTTTAGTGACATCGATAATTTCTGCATTCGACAATTTGCCTTCAATATCAGCTATTCGTCCTTCGGTAAAACTTTGTTGCTCACGGGCGGCATGATATTCTGCATTTTCTTTCAAATCACCATGTTCTCTCGCTTCAGCAATCGCCTTTATGATTCGAGGTCTAACAACTGATTTTAATTCTTCTAATTCCAGGCGAAGTTTTTCTGCGCCAACAACTGTTAAAGGTACTTTATTCATTCACTTCTCCAAAAATTCGAAAGCTGTATGCTGTTCAGTAATAAAAATTATTTTCTGCAAAAAAGGTGCAGTATTAATATTCGTTGCGGAGCAAATTAATCCATCGCGGCTAAATCCACTCCTGCGAAACTACGAAAATGTTGCGTGTAAATCCTGCAAACAGTTTACCTCAGCAACTTGTAATTCGCCCAAAGCCTGGCAAGCGGCTCTGGCTCCGGCGAGGGTTGTATAGTAAGTAATGCGATGCTGTAAAGCCTCACGCCGCATGGTAAAAGAATCTGCAATGGCTTTTTCACCCTCTGTGGTATTGATAATGAGTTGAATTTGGCCGTTTTTTATCATATCAACCGTATTGGGCCGCCCTTCCTTCACCTTAAAAACCATATCACATGGGATACCAAGCTCTTTGATCACTTTTGCAGTTCCCTTCGTCGCTACAATCTGATAATCCTTGTCAATCAGCATTTTTGCCAATTCCGGCAATTTCGACTTATCAGCATCTTTCACACTGATCAGAACCTTGCCACTGAGATCAAGATCAATTCCCGCAGCCTGTTGAGATTTTGCAAAAGCCTCGGAAAAAGTTTTGCCTACCCCCATAACTTCTCCGGTTGATTTCATTTCTGGTCCCAAAAGTGAATCCACACCAGGAAACTTGATGAAAGGAAACACCGCTTCTTTAACTGAATAATATTCAGGAATCCGCTCTTTGGTTATACCCTGATCAGCAAGGGTTTTGCCTGCCATGCATCGGGCAGCAATTTTTGCCAGAGGATAACCAGTGGCCTTGGAAACAAATGGCGCAGTCCTTGAAGCTCTTGGATTGACTTCGAGCACATAAATTTGATCACCTTGAATTGCAAACTGGGTATTCATCAGCCCAACCACTCCCAGTGCCTCGGCCATTTTCCTGACTTGTTCACGTAATTGTTCCTGTATTTCCGGATCCAAATCATAAGGCGGAATTGAACAGGCAGAATCTCCTGAATGGACACCCGCTTGCTCGATATGTTCCATCAAGCCGCCAATTAAAATTTGTTCGCCATCATAAATTGCATCAACATCCATTTCCACGGCATCATCCAAAAAACGGTCCAGCAATACTGGTGAATCATTGGAAACACTGACCGCTTCTTTCATATAACGCTGCAAATCTGCTTCGTTAAAGACAATTTCCATGGCCCGTCCACCCAGAACATAAGAAGGTCTTACCACCAGCGGATAACCTAATTCCTTGGCAGAATTTATAGCCTGCTCGGTTGAGCGAGCCGTTGCATTGGGTGGTTGCTTTAATTCCAGCCGTTCCAATAATTTCTGAAATCTTTCCCGGTCTTCTGCCAAATCAATGGAGTCCGGCGAAGTCCCAATAATAGGTGCGCCGGCAGCTTCCAATGCACGCGCCAGTTTTAATGGTGTTTGACCACCATATTGAACAATTACACCTTTGGGATTTTCAATGGCAATGATTTCCAGAACATCTTCTAATGTTAGCGGCTCAAAATAAAGCCGGTCAGAAGTATCAAAATCAGTTGAAACCGTTTCAGGATTACAATTAATCATGATGGTTTCATAATCATCTTCGCGCAATGCGAGTGCCGCATGAACGCAGCAATAATCAAATTCGATTCCTTGTCCGATCCTGTTGGGTCCACCCCCAAGAATAATTATTTTTTGTTTATCTGAGACCCGGGCTTCGCATTCTTCCTCGTAAGTTGAATACAAATAAGCCGTATCTGAAGAAAATTCTGCCGCACAAGAATCAATACGTTTGTACACTGGCCGAATATTCAATTTATGCCGCTTATTTCTAATATCCAGTTCAGTGGAATCCAGTAATCTGGCAATCCGGGCATCGGAAAATCCTTTTCTTTTTAATTGACGCAGTTCATTTTCATCAAGTGTTGCCAAAGTTTTGCTGCTCAGGGATTTTTCTGTCAAAACCAGATCTTCAATCTGCATCAAAAACCAGGGATCAATTTTACTGGCATCAAAAATGTCTGAAAAACTCAAACCCTGGCGAAAACCATCCGCCACGTACCATAAACGATCTGGCCCCGGATGGCGCAATTCGCAAAGAATTTTTTCTTCTACATCTGCGCGATTAGGATCAATTTTTTCATCCAAACCAGAAACTCCAATTTCAAGACCCCGCAAAGCTTTCTGTAATGACTCTTGAAAAGTCCGGCCAATTGCCATCACCTCACCAACCGATTTCATTTGTGTTGTTAACCGGTCATCAGCCTGTGGGAATTTTTCAAAGGTAAAACGAGGCACCTTGGTAACAACATAATCAATGGTTGGTTCAAAAGAAGCAGGCGTCGCTCCACCAGTTATTTCATTTTTTAATTCGTCAAGGGTATAGCCAACAGCAAGTTTGGCGGCAACTTTGGCAATCGGAAAACCGGTTGCCTTGGAAGCTAACGCCGAAGAACGCGATACCCGCGGATTCATTTCAATCACAACCAAACGGCCATCTTCCGGATTAATTGCCACTTGCACATTAGAACCGCCGGTATCGACGCCAATTTCCCGCAGCACTGCCAAGGACACATTTCTGAGAATTTGATATTCCTTATCCGTTAGCGTTTGAGCCGGAGCTACGGTAATTGAATCACCGGTATGAACACCCATCGGGTCAAAATTCTCAATCGAACAAATGATGATGCAATTGTCCTTGGAATCACGCACCACTTCCATTTCATATTCTTTCCAGCCAAGTACGGATTCCTCAATTAATAGCTCATTGGTTGGCGATAAATCCAGGCCGCGTTCACAAATTTCAATAAATTCTTCCTTATTGTAGGCAATGCCGCCACCGCTACCACCCATGGTAAATGACGGACGGATAATGGTCGGATAACCCACCTGTTTTTGCGCTTCCAGTGCCTCTTCCATGGAATGAGCTGTTGTCGATTTTGGCACCTCGAAACCAATTCTGGCCATGGCCTGATTGAATAACTCCCGATCCTCAGCCATATTGATGGCTTCTTTGGTCGCGCCAATCATTTCTACATTATATTTCTCCAGCACACCCTGAGCATCAAGATCCAAAGCGCAATTCAGCGCCGTTTGTCCGCCCATGGTCGGTAAAATGGCATCAGGACGCTCTTTTTCAATGATTTTTTCAACCACCTGCCAATTAATGGGTTCGATATAAATCGCATCGGCCATATCCGGATCCGTCATGATTGTTGCCGGATTGGAATTGACTAGAATGACTCTGAAACCTTCCTCTCTCAACGCTTTACAAGCTTGGGTTCCTGAATAATCAAATTCACAAGCCTGACCAATGACTATGGGGCCAGCGCCTAATAATAATATCGACTTTATATCCGTTCTTTTTGGCATTTTAATTTTTGGTGGTACTTTTGTAGTGAGAGGTTTAATACAAAATAAGATTTAGTTCATCATTGCAATGAACTGGTCGAACAAATGCGCCACATCATGTGGACCGGGGCTGGCTTCAGGGTGCCCTTGGAATCCCATTGCCAAGCAATCTGTGCGTTCTATACCCTGCAGGCTACCATCAAATAAAGAATGATAGGTTGCCTTCAAATTTGCAGGCAAAGTTTTTTCATCAACGGCAAAACCATGATTTTGGCTACTGATCATGACTTTTCCAGTAGATTTTTCCTGGACAGGATGATTCGCTCCATGATGCCCAAATTTCATTTTCATGGTTTTGGCGCCACTGGCCAGCGCCAATAATTGATATCCCAGACATATCCCGAAGACAGGAATTTTTTGATCCAAAATAGATTGAATAGCGGTAATTGCATAATCGCAAGGCTCCGGATCTCCAGGGCCATTAGAGAGAAACACACCATCCGGTTTCATTTCCAGCACTTCCTTCGCCGGAGTTTTTGCTGACACCACAGTGACCCGGCAACCTCGGTCAACCAATAACCTAAGAATATTCTTTTTCACGCCAAAATCATAGGCAACCACATGTTTTATCAAGTTACTTCCATTCTTGTGACCTTGCCCCAGTTTCCAGACTCCTTCCTGCCATTGATAGCTGGCTTGGGTAGTTACTTGTTTTGCCAAATCCATGCCATTCAGTCCGGAAAAATCGGCTATCAGAGATTCTGCTTGTGCTGAATCAATGCCTTCCCCAGCTAAAATGCAGCCACGTTGCGCACCTTTGTCCCGCAAAATCCGGGTTAATTTTCGTGTATCAATATCGGCGATAGCAACAACCTTATTCTCCAGTAAATATTCCGGCAAACTCTTTTCACATCGCCAATTGCTGGCCAGCAAAGGTAGATCACGAATCACCAAACCACTGGCATAAACCTGATCCGATTCATCATCCTCAGCATTGGTGCCTACATTGCCGATATGTGGATAGGTTAATGTTACGATTTGTCTGGCATAGGAAGGATCACTAAGAATTTCCTGATAGCCGGTTAAAGAAGTATTAAAAACCACTTCACCGACTGCACTACCATCATACCCAATAGATTGACCATGAAACACAGTCCCATCTTCCAAAACCAGCATTGCGGGTTTTTTCAAAATCTGCCACCTCAAATATGCAAAACGGGAGGAACTCAAGGTTCTTCCCGCAAAAAAATAATAACAGCTAATTTTACGAAATTATCGTGAATGGGTCATTATTATTTTTCCCTGCCATGAATCCTCATCAACAATCATTATGCCCCAAAAAAAGTATCATCCTCATCAAAGTTAAAAGCCTTTAACATAAAACCCATCCGTCAAAAAAAATAATATGAACTAAACTAATGATTAAGGACATACATTGAAAACAGTTTCTAGTTTGAATCCTCGGTTAAATAATGTGATTTGTTCACATTTCATTAGTGAATAACTCACCGATAAATTTTTAGATATTCGGCACAATGAACTCAACTTCAAAAAAGCAACATAGAGGAAAAGTCATGGAAACAAATTTCAATCAAAATGACCCACTTTCATTTTTATCTCATGAATTTAACGATCAGGATTTTTACGGCTTACAGTACGTTCTCGAAGATTTATTCAATGAAAAAAAGCCCACATTAACGCAACAAACACCACAAGATTGGTGCGGACTTTCTGATTTGATTATTTGATGGGCCTATTTAGCCTGAATTAGCTAAGTCCTTTGAAAAAAAATCAGATTTGATTTTTCAGAAACACTCTGTTCAAAGACTTAGTAAACCCGTCAGAAGAGAAAAGGCATCCCTGCCCAAAATGCTAAACCACTTTATTTATTGACTAGGAAATTGTCTGATTATGGATAATTCTACTGCAACGATGAAAAATGTAATTA
>CAZGYJ010000162.1:0-6141 GCA_964530345.1 uncultured Methylomonas sp. | reverse complement strand
AAAGTTATTTCATGTTCGTTCCTTACTCAACCCACTCGTAAATTTCCGTTTGTATAGGATCACATTTACAACAAGTGGTACCACATGCATTTTCTGCGGATATTTTTCTCACCTTGCCCTTGCTAATCCACTTGTTCAACATGCCCCGAATGGCATCAGGATCCATGTCAAAATGATTGACCAAATCAGCCAAAACTACACGCCGTTGTTGTTGTAGATAATTTCTTAAATCAGACAGGATCATTCGTGACTTCTCCTGGGCCGAGCCTTGTTTGTCTCATCCCCCATATTTTAAAAGTTAAAATAACCATCGCGAAAATACTTAACAAGCCAATAATCCAGAAGCTTGAATACTGTGGATGTCGACTAAAGGTCGCTGCTTGATAAAAAACGGTCGCCGTCATATAAGCAATTCCTGTAGTCCAGGACACCACAAAAACTGTCCATGCCAAACCAGTTTCTCTATATAAAGCGGCAGTTGCTGCAACGCAAGGCGCATATAAGAGAATAAATAATAAGTAGGCAAATGCCCCAACTCTTCCATCAAAACGAGCCTGCATTTCTCCAAATGTTTTATTATCCACATCAGAATCCTGATTGGCCGATTCTATATCCAGCCCTAAAGGATCCAATGCGCTATCCAGAATTCCCATTAAATTTTCTGGAATAGTCATAACAGATGCAGTGATTGCTCCCCCTAAATCAAATTCCGGTTCTGATTGAATATTGGTTTGCCCTAACTGACTATACAAGGCATCCAAAGTACCAACAACCGCTTCTTTGGCTAAAAGCCCAGTGAAAATTCCAACGGTTGCTGGCCAGTTTTTTTCTTCAATACCCATTGGCTTAAATACAGGTACCATTGCCCGACCAATTTCGCTAAGAACAGATTGATTGGTATTTTCCTTACCGAAACTGCCGTCCGTACCAAGAGCATTAAGAAAATTCAAAACCAGCACCATTGGTACAATAACTTTTCCTGCATTGAACAAAAAGGTTTTTAAGCGTTCCCAGGTACGAATCAAAATACCGCGTATTGTTGGCAAATGATAGGTTGGTAATTCCATGATAAACGGTGCTGATTCACCCTGAAACAAAGTTCTCTTCATGATTAATCCAGTTAATACCGCCACCGCAATACCTAATAAATACAAACCAAACACCATATTCTGCCCGCCAACCGGAAAAAATGCTGCGGCGAATAAAGCATAAACAGGTAATCTTGCCCCGCATGACATAAAGGGATTCATAATATTAGTCAAAATACGGTCACGATGACTTTCCAGTGTTCTGGTCGCCATAATCGCAGGCACATTACAACCAAACCCTACAATCATAGGGACGAAGGACTTGCCTGGCAGACCAATCAAACGCATAAATCGATCCATAACAAAAGCTGCCCTGGCCATATAACCGGAATCTTCCAGAACCGATAAAAACAAAAATAAAAACCCCACTATCGGAATAAAAGTCGCGACCACCTGAATACCGCCGCCAATGCCATCTGTCAGCAAAACAATCAACCATTCCGGCCAATGCCAACTGGTTAATAAAACCGAAAAACCATCCACCAACAATGCGGCAACCAGTTGATCGAAAAAATCAACAAATGCAGTGCCGAAATTTATGGTAAACATAAACATCAGATACATCACAAACAAAAAAACCGGAATTCCTAAAAACCGGTTCAATACCACCCGATCGATGCGATCAGAAAGGTCTCGGGAAACTTCAGTTAACTTACTCACACAAGCATAGGTTAACTTGTTAACAAAATCGTAACGGGCATCGGCTGCGACAATATCAATATCGTCACCAATTTGCTGCTCAACTGCCTTTTGCATTTTTTTTGCCTGACTGGTCAACTCTGGCCCAGCGAATTGTTTTGCCAAAGTATCATCTTCCAATAACCTGATAGCCAGCCAGCTCTCATCACATTGGTATTGAGCTGCTTTTTCGGTTAACTTCTGTGACAATTGATCTATCGCCTGTTCCAGGATTGGATCATAAGTGACAACAGAAATTGGAACGGGTTTACTAACAGCGCAACGATTGATTTCAGTTTTAAGATTGTCTATCCCTCGTAAACTTGCTGCTGTCACCGGAATAACCGGGCAACCCAGTTTTTTTGACAATAGGGCGATGTCAATTTTGATGCCTTTACGCTCAGCGCTGTCCATCATATTCAACACCACCATCATCGGAACTTTCATTTCGATAAGTTGGGATGTTAAATACAAATTTCGTTCAATATTAGAAGCATCTACTATATTGATGATCAGATCGGCTTCACGGGAAGCGACATAATCCCGGGCAATTTTCTCATCCAATGAAACCTGGTCATCACTTGCTTCCAAGGAATAAGTGCCTGGTAAATCAACGACTTTAAGTATTTTTCCATCATACGTATACTCTCCGTATTTACGCTCAACGGTGACGCCCGGCCAATTACCAACATGCTGTTTTGCACCAGTCAGTGCATTAAACAGGGTGGTTTTACCGCAATTTGGATTGCCAATGATGGCGATGGTAAAATCAATCTTCATTTAACTTCTCTATCAACAACACATCCGCTTCATTTTTTCGCAGGGTAAGCGAAAATCCCCGCAATTTAATCTCTACTGGATCACCCATCGGTGCAAAACGGGTTACACTAAATTCAGTCCCTGGCGTCAAACCCATAGCCAACAAGCGTTTCCTGTATGCCTTTCCTGATTTGTCGAAACCAACTACCTTTGCAATATCTCCAGTCTTTAGATCTTTCATATTTATTGATAATTAATGCTAATCATTCTCATTTGTCTATACTATATCATATAGGCCTTATCTCCTCAGAAAAATTCAACTTTTTTGTTATGTTTACACCTTAGCAATCATTTTTCTAATTTCATTATTCAATCCAGCAGGATATTTGAACATAACTCCAAATTTAATTTTTAATAACCATCACGTATTGTCATTCCGAGAGCAGCTAGGAATCTTAACCGACATACATTGCTAATGAGAAATTGCGTGATACGTTTTACTTTCCCGCCCTGCGAACTTAATTTTTTATTACTGACAAGCATCAATGCGCATTTTTGTAAATTGTCGCAATACCGATAAACTCCCTTTACAGTTAGTTAGTAATTAACTACAAAATTCTTCCCAGAAACCGGGAAAATACGTTAGAATTTTTCCCATTCATACTTAAATATATCTAGGAGCCAGTCCGAGAAACGCTATTTTGTGTCAGATTTTTCGATTATTTGTGGCGAATAAAGCTCTTTAACGAAAATAATCGGGAAATGTGGACAAAACCAGCTTTTCCGCAGTAATCTTTTTATTCTCAGACAGGCTTCCTAGAGTGTGATGGTTTCTTTTCTAGAATCGATGATAATTGACAGCAGAAGTACATTATGAATGATGAATCACCCACCCCTTCAGGTAATATGAACGATAAACCGCAACAAACTGTCCCGGTAAAGGAAAACATCAAATCTCAATCCACCTGGCTGCGGCTATTTTTCATGCTAGTGGTTATGTTTTTATATTCTGTCTCAAGAGCTGTCGTCGGCATGGTGATTCTGCTACAGTTCTTTTGGGTTTTATTCACTTCTGAGACCAATAAACCTCTTGAACAATTGGGTCAATCGCTTGCGACTTATACGTACCAAATTATTCGCTATCTGACATTTAATACCGAAGATCGGCCTTTTCCATTTGATCTCGATTGGCCGAATGGTGAGCCTTGAGAAGTATCAAGAAGAAGAGGCGACAATAAATTATTTTGTAACTATTCAGCATGTTTATAGATTCAATATCAGTAACTTATTCCAAAAGACGCCGTAAATATGTCCCTGTAGGCTTGGTTGTGTCATCCATGGCCCATACATTTTTTCTATAAGCCACTGATATTGAGTGATTTTAGCTAAATTAAATACGCTGAATAGTTACCATTATTTTTTCATTCATCACAAATACTGACGACCACGGGAATAAATTCCTGCAAATGCTGTATTCGACAAATGCTTAGCACTTGATTTTACCTTGCCGGGCAATGATTGGGCGCTCGTTCACTACGCTAAACTTTTCGATTTAGGGATTTTAATGGTTATTAGAAAATTGAAAAGGATTTATTCCTTATCTATGTGGTATTTAAGCTCAATTCGCTGCGTCTCTCCAGCACGGGTGCTAATACTGAAATGATCGCTTATACGATATCGAAGGTTTGCGGCATAATTGCTAGCGAACAAACCCATGGTTACACCAACATATAAATCAGGGTTCAAATAATGTCCCAGTCTGACAGCGCTTTTTTCTATCGTGTCAGATTGTTTAAACTCAAACTCATCAATTCCAAGTTGGTCTTTGATCCAAGATAGTTCACCAACGCCATAATTCAAAGCTGCATTAGCAACGGCCGAACCATCACCTTCACTCATACGTTTGATGGATTTTCCTGTGACCAGATAGGCGAGAGCTTCTGATTCTGGTAAAGGAGGCTCAGTATAAACTTTCGTTTCAGGAGATTTTAAGGGGCCTGTTACGTTTAATACTGCTGTAATGTTTTCATTGTTTGCTTTTCGGATAGCCGAAATGTTTACCCAGGGATTTCCTGCTGGGCCATTAAACAAAAATTCGCCTTTTCGTATCGTCAAGTCTTGTCCATAAAAGCGATAAGTGGCTTTTTTCATTACAGCAAGGCCCGATACTTTTTGCTGGTTATTCTGGGATAAATATTCAAGCTTTCCAGTCACATAGGTATCAAGCCCGAAACCTTTGAAATGGCTGTTGTCACCCAGTTCAATGATAATATCCGCGATTAATCGGGACACATCAACTTTTTTGCGTGGAGGCGAGCCAGAATTCAAAAAAACCTCATCTTCACTCGGAGCAATGGCTGATTCGGGAAGTGTTTTCATTTCAACTTCTGCATTATCAACCTTGATTAGACCCTCTATTTTAGTCAAATTACCATGCCTATTGATGGTAAGTGAAGGTGATATAGCCACGACTGCATCGGGCAGACGACTGATTTGAAATTTATCACCTTTTATTGTCATTTGTAATGGGTAATTATGCTCAGCCTCTAAACTAAGTATGCCCTGGCCCGATAATTTTCCTTTTCCGGACTCTAAAGCAGCAGTTAAGTGCAAAACATCAGGATTTTTGTTATCGGCATTCACTTCAATATTAACATTACGAAAAGTACTACCAAGCTTGGTGATGACAAACGCCCCTTCCTGTAATTTCGCAAATCCCGAAATGTTCGGTTGTTTGGTATTGCCCTCAACTTTTAGGTCAGCGCTCAATTGGCCCTTTAATCGACTAGCATTTCTGATTAGTCCATCTATCAGATCTATATTGTTAATATTGGCTTTTATATTTCCTGCCAATTGCCTTATGCCTGTTTTATTGGAGGGACCCGCTTCAAGATGAGCGGTCAAATAATCCTGATTAGCCAAACCCAAATAAAGTTGTGAGTTTATTTGATCCTGTTGATAACTCAGTCTCAGTTTAGAATCAACAAAAGCAATGTCATGGTCTTTATTGTCATTGCCAAGAATAACCGCTTTTCCTGAAGTAATATCAGCATTCATGTTTGCCGTCACAATGCCATACTTAACAGAAAGTTGTCCATGAGCAGACAAATTGCCATTTAGCGTCAATTCATCCGGTAACCAGGGCTTGGTCTGTAATAATGACCATTGGGATAATGACACTTGTCCGTTCAGTTGTTTATCAGGTGAACCTTTGACAGACAGGCACAAACTTGCCTGATTTTGAATCAGGCAAGTTTCATTCAGCTTCACCATAAGATTTTTTTTTGATTTGCCCAATATCAATTTTGTGGGGGCACCCAGTCTCCATTGCTGAAGTCGAGGGAGATCAATATCAAGCTGTTTAATCAGGCCTGACCATTGCTGGCCTTTCCATTGCCCTTCAGTAAAAATATTTACCTTACCTGCTGAGGAGCGGAAATTCAGTTTAACATGATGATTTTGATCACTCCCTTGAGCTTGCAGATTTAAAATTTTAATTTTATATCCGGAAACTTGAGCGTTTTTTGCTATTACACTTAGATGAGACTGTTGCTTGGAACCATAACTATAGTCTGCGTCAACCGCAATATCTCCGATACGATTACCAGCATAACCA
>CAZGYJ010000161.1:0-6146 GCA_964530345.1 uncultured Methylomonas sp. | reverse complement strand
TTGAACTGATTCTTGAAATATTTCCTAAGGAATATTCAGACCTGACGATTTTTCAGAATCGCCTGTTTGCTTATGAAGCTGAATGTTTGCAGCAATATATTCCAGCGTTTTAACGGGCACCTCCCCCATCACCGTTAATTGATAATTTTTCAGTTTGTTTGTATATATATTTACAGCACCAATCGCTTGATGCTCTGCTGTTGACTCATCCCCTGTACTTGCTTCACTTTCCTCAAGATAAATTGACACTGAAGCGAAACCATCACTTAGCAACAAATGATCAATTAGTTTATTGCTGCCATGGAAATGCAGTTTGGTAAAAGAAACTTTCTTAAATCCCTTTGGCATGCCTTTCAAAGTAAAACTTGCCTGATCGAAATCCAGAAAATCAAGCCGATGAATGTGCTGAACCTGTTTGGCTTCCAGAGGAATCTGAATTAATGGTAACGAATTAACAACGTGCAATTCAGTAAAGACTAATTGTTCAAGCATAGTCCCAAAATCGTCTGTCAACTCAAACCTTAATGGCAGATAATGATCTTTACTGATCCAGATTTTTCTTGCATAACGGAAATCATCCTTGGGTTTGATATTAACAACCAAAGCTGGCAAATGTGCAACCACCTCAGGTTTTGCAAAGATAAAATCATAAACATTCAGCGATTCGGCAAAATTTTCCGGCAAGTCCATTAAAAATGAACGCCGCGAGGGCCGATGATCAACAATAACTTTTTTAGAATCAGGATAATAGCATTTTACCAAGGAAGGCGTTCTGATTGCCTCCATCAACGGAGTATTAAGCGCTAATAATCGCTCCTGCTCTTCTCCATCTTTTGTGGCATGATAAAACTGCATGGTATTTAAATGGCCATTCCTGAATAAGGCCAATGTCCCTCGGTAATTCAGGGTGCGCATCGCCAGAGACATTTCCTGAAGTATTTGCTGCGCATTTTTAGATTGTTGCTGTAAGTCCTGCGCAATAGAACCCATAGAGAAGGTAATCAGACTTAGCCCCAACAATTGATATCTAAGAGGCCGAAACAAGGCATTATCCACAACAAGTTCTGCTTGCATAAGATTCTGCAAGAAAATCAACAAAAACTGCAATGGTTTTAGTAACGAAAATTGATAGGAAGAAGAATCAATGGCAGGTTGTGTTTCATGCATATTCCCAGGCATGATTACTGTTCATACCCCGCCAAACTTGCATAACTTTGAACGCCTGCATCCAGAGTGTATAAATTACCTCGGTGCGCTTGAAGATAACTATAAAATCTTGGATTGATCGTACCAGATTTTCTGGCCACCATTTTAACTGGTCTATGTACTTCTTTAATTCCGGTTTGATTAGAATTAAGAGCAGAAACAACATAAGGTTGTTGTGCCGTTTTTTCCAATTTTGGCACATTATTCGCCACTAAAATTGCCACACCAGCCACGCCTGCTGCCACTGCTAATGCGGAAGAGACATATTTTGATCGTTTTCTAGCATTTGGCAAAAAATAAACCACTTCTTGCTCAATTGCTTGACTGACTTTACCTACAAAATCAGAATTGATAGAAACTGGTTGATGACTTCTTAAAATCGAACTTGCCATTTCATATCGGCGCATTTTCGCATCTAATTCAGGCTGTTGTTTTACCTCCGTCAATAACTGTAAAGCTTCCTCATAAGGCAATTCATCATCAATGAATTGGGAGATTTTTTGATTCATCTTGTCAGGCATCAAATATCACCGTTTATCAAGTAAAGGTTGTAATTTTTTATCAATCGCTTCACGTGCTCTAAAAATCCGCGACCGTACCGTTCCAACTGGACATTCCATTGCCTGAGCTATTTCCTCATAGCTCATTCCTTCAAATTCCCTGAGCATAATGGCATTTCTCATTTCCTCAGGTAATTTTTCCATTGCTGATGAAATTGCTTTAATAATCTCATCATTTTGTAAATCTTGGTCAGGGGTATCCATCCCTTTTAACTGAGGAGCATTATAAACTTGCTCCGCCTCAGTTACATCCACTTCAGATTCAGAGCGTCTTCTGGCTCTGGAAACCAAATAATTTTTGGCTGTATTAATCGCAATCCGGTACAGCCAAGTGTAGAAAGCACTGTCACCCCGAAAATTACCAAGCGCCCGATAAGCCTTTATAAAAGCTTCCTGAGCAACATCCTGAGCTTCATTGGGATCTTTAACATAGCGATTTACCAGCGAAATAATCTTGCTTTGGTATTTCCGTACCAAATGATCGAATGCTGACTTATCGCCCTGCTGCACTTTCTGCACCAGCTCTTGATCTAACAGCTCACTGGTTCTGTTTGGCTGTTGGTTACTCACAGAACCTCTTTGCTGTCTGAATTGACCTCTTTAAACTGCATAAGTTCTACAAAAATTTTTTGGGTTTGCAAAATAGGCACAAAAACACTTATTATCCTTAAAAAATCGTTTTAAAGCCAACTTTAGAATTTACTTGGGTAAACAGCGCTGAATTTCTTCAGATTTAAGAGATTACTAAATCCAAGTAATGTTCGTAAAACAAAAAAACAATGTGGCAACCATTTTTTTGATAAAACTGCCAACAAACAAACCCAAATAGTTTAATTCTAGATCATGACCGATAATTTGCTTTAAATGTCCAGCCAAAAAACCTACAACTATGATGTTCTTATTATCGGTAGTGGAGCTGCCGGCTTAAGCCTTGCCATCAGAATCGCCGATCATGCAAAGGTTGCGGTACTTTCAAAGTTTGCATTGACCTCTGGCAGTACCTACTACGCACAAGGGGGGATTTCTGCAGTGCTGGATGTCCAGGACTCCATCGAATCACATATTGAAGACACACTTAACGCTGGAGCCGGCTTATGTGATCCAGATATTGTCAAATTGACTGTCACACATGGCAGGCAAAGCATTGAATGGCTTTCTCAGCAAGGCGTGGAATTTACTGGCACAGAAGATAAAAATGGCAATATTGAATTGCATCTGAATAAAGAAGGAGGCCATTCTCATCGGCGCATTGTCCATACTGCCGATGCTACAGGTAAAGCTGTTTCTATGTCTTTAACTGACAGAGCAAAGCAACATCCCAACATCACCCTTCTGGAAAATCATAATGCCATTGATTTGATTACTGCAAAAAAGCTAGGGCTTTCAGAACAGCGTGTCCTGGGTGCTTATGTGCTGGATATTAGCACAAATAAAGTCAAATCCATTGCCGCACGCAAAGTAGTCATTGCCACAGGTGGTGCCAACAAGGTTTATCTTTACACCACCAACCCACATATATCCACAGGCGATGGGATCGCCCTTTCCTGGCGGGCAGGCTGCCGAATTGCCAATATGGAATTTATGCAGTTTCATCCCACCTGCCTTTTTCATCCTTCCGCCCAATCTTTTTTAATTAGTGAAGCAGTCCGTGGTGAAGGAGGGAAATTAATTTTACCTGATGGCGCGGCCTTCATGCATAAATTTGATCCAAGGGCTGAATTAGCGCCCAGGGATATTGTTGCCAGAGCCATTGATCATGAAATGAAAAAACGTGGCATTGACTGCGTGTACCTGGATATTAGCCACAAATCCAAAGCCTTTCTTAAACAGCATTTCCCAACGATTTACGAAAAATGCCTGGAATATGGAATTGATATAGCAAAACAACCTATTCCCGTTGTCCCTGCCGCTCATTATACTTGTGGAGGCGTTATGACTGACAGTTATGCACGAACCAATATTGAAGGACTTTACGCAGTGGGTGAGGTAGCTTGTACCGGCTTGCATGGCGCAAATCGAATGGCCAGTAATTCGTTGCTGGAATGCCTGGTATTTGCTGAAAGGGCAAGCATTGATATCTTAAAGACATTACCTGACGCTCCTTATCCACCCAAACTTCCAGAATGGGATGAATCAAAAGTCAGCGACTCAGACGAAGAAGTTGTGGTTGCTCACAATTGGGACGAAATCAGAAGATTCATGTGGGATTATGTCGGCATTGTCCGGACCAATAAACGCCTTGAACGCGCCATGCACCGTATTGAATTATTGAAAAAAGAAATTGCAGAATATTACGGCAATTTCCGCGTCACCAGTGACTTGCTGGAATTACGGAATTTGATTATTGTTGCCGAATTAATTGTGAGTTGTGCACAACGAAGGAAGGAGAGCCGCGGACTTCATTATACCCTGGATTACCCAGAAACTGACAATAGCAAACCACCGCAAAACACGGTTCTTGTGCCACCTTTGAAATAAACCTTTGTATATCCTGAATCCGTAGATTCACTACGGCTCAGGGGAAAACTCAGAGAAACCAGACAATTCATCCGTTTTTTGCTTCAGCTTAGGTGAATCCGGCAGTATATTTTTTGCCCTGCTCATATAAAGTCGAGCTAAATCGTAATTTTTTTCTCTGACTGCCTTGTCAATGAGCCGGACATACAAATCCACCATCATACGCAAACCATTTTGTGCCCCCACATGCTCAGGATCAATTTTAAGTATTGCCAGATAATATTTGTAGGCATTGTCATCGACAGGGGTTGTCAACTGATATTTTGCAAATTTCTGGGCAGCTTTTTTCATATACTGATCTATCAAATCCTTGTCATTTCTTGACTGTTCAGTTGCTTGAGTCACGCTTTCTTTTACTTGCGATGTATTTTCTGCAACAACTTCCAAATCAGATGTCTCTGGCTTCTGTTCCTGATTTGATTCAGCTTTTTGTACGGTTTCGGATTCGATTTCCTTATTTTCCGGCTCCGGTATGGTAGCAACCTCAACTTTGCTTATGCTTGGTTTGTCTAACAATTCTTCGGCAACAGAATTTGCAACTTGTTCGCTTTCTTTTGAGCTTTTCTCAGGCAAAAAGTTAGGCGTATTAGCCTGTTGAATCGGCTGTTCAACAGAAGAATCTTGATTGTTTAGGGGTGTTTTGGCCACTACTGAATTTGTAGTTTCTTCTTTCTCAGTAATTATCGTGTTGTTTTTATTTTGTATTGTCCAGAAAATCGCTACGCCTACAGCGACGATTGCAATGCTTAATAGGGCCGCGATAACGCCATTACGACCTCCTTCCTCGTCTGAATCTGAAGGTTTTACAGAAACAGCTTCAGATTTATCTGGGTAAGCAATTTCCAATACCTTCATATTTTTATCATCTTGATTAAGCTTATCCAAAACTTCAGCAACTGATTGTGGCCTTGATTCAGCATCCGGCTTTAGCATCCATTCAATAACCTGCAAAAACTCCTCACTATATTTTTCTACCGCTTGTTTTACAATCGAGAGTTGCTCATCAGTTTTATTTTGATTTGATGACTTTTCTTGACTACCTTCTGGCTGAGGGTCTTTATTGAAAATACACCGATAAATTGTCGCGCCCAAACCATACAAATCAACACTGGCATTCTCATAGCCCTCCTTTTCAAACTGTTCAGGGGATGCGTATCCTCCCTTATGTAATTCAAAAGGAAGCATTTTTACATGTCTGGCGAATGCCTGTCGAGCAGAAGCAAAATTAAGTAACACTGGTAAGTGATTTTTTTTGATAAGAATATTTTCAGGATGAATATCACCATGAATTATGCCGTTTTCATGACAACCTTGTAACGCCCTCAATGAACCAGTCAAAATAATACGTAATTCTTCCTCGTCAAAAGTCTTTGAGTTTTCTAAAATTTCTGATAAGTATTTGCCTTGCACATCGTCTAAAGCAAGGTAGGCAGTTTGATTGAATTCGAGAATATTGTGAGCATTTTGAATACCCGGGTGCTGAACAGCAAGTAACTTTTCATAATGGTGAAAAAAATTTTTCAGGCCAAAATCAAATACGGCCATGTCCTTTTTTGAATTGCCTCTGACTGACTGATCTTCTTCATCTCGCATTACAAAATCAAAAGGAAAAAATTCCTTGAGAATGACCGTAGTATTCAAATGCTCATTCCATGCGCGATATAAAATTTCCGAGGTATTACGTCCTAAAACTTCTTTAATTTCATATACTGCAATTTGCGAACCCTTGCGCAAGGCCTGTTCTTGAAGCTTAGTCATTCAATTTTCCTCTATTACCACAAATGCCATTTTAAATAATTCAGCTAATTTTGGGCATTATACCTGCAAATTGAACAAACAATCAGTCACTTTCGCTTCACAAAC
>CAZGYJ010000160.1:0-6166 GCA_964530345.1 uncultured Methylomonas sp. | reverse complement strand
ACAAGAGCAAAAGCTTAAAGCTATTACAGCAATTCTGGACGAACAGAAAGATTCGATTAAACGAGACCTGTTAAAAAGTCTGAGCGCTTCCCTGTTAAATCCAGATAGCTTCTTAATCAGTCTGCCTTCTAAACTGGCTGCAACATTATTGATTTGTATTTTTAATTTTCTGCAACAAAATCGGCATCAACCAAAATTCAAGACAATCTCGTTAAATAATAATGGTGACTCGTTATTGTTGATAAATTGTCAAACTAATCCATATCTGGTTGAATCAATTTTTGCATTACAGCATAGTCATCAATATGCATTTCAATTGCTGGCATATCCAGTTTTGACGATTAAACGTCAACAGCAAAAAATTATTTCACTCAGGGCTGGTAGCACAGAAAATGATAGAGAGTTGCTGTTAGTTATTAGGTTGGATGCAAAAAGTGCTGCTGATAATGATCATAAAAAACTGCAACAGAAGCTGGAAAACATAATTAACACTTCCCAAGTGATTAATAACAATCATTCGCAACTTAGTAAGCAGTTGTGTTCGCTTAAGACAGTTGCCGGTTTGACAAAATATGAAGCTTTTATTGATTGGTTACAAAATGACGCCTTCATAATCTTTGCCTATCAAAAGTATGAGTCGGGTAAGTCGGCTCCTGTATCCCAAGTCGGAATGTTGTTCGATAAAGACAATTATTTTTTTAAGAATGAATTACCGGAAATATTAGATTATTCCAATAAGGTTGTTGTTCAAACGATTGCTGTTGAAAGTGATGTGCTACGTTGTGAGCGATTGCTTTATATCGGCTTCAAGGAGGTGAAAAAAGAAGGTTCCTGGATTGAGCATGGTTTTATTGGACTATTCAACAATATTGAGTTGAATGGTGCCGCATGTAAGGTGGGTACGCTTTGTCAGAAGATTAGTACGGTTCTGAGTGAATTGAACATCAGTCAGGATACCCATGAAAGATCCTTGCTTCGAGAAATGTTTAATATTTTCCCGAAGGTGGAATTATTTTTAATGGGGAAAACCCAATTACATTTAATTACCCGTTCACTACAGAGGTATTGTTATTACCAGGAAAAAGTGAAATTGCTGATTTTGACCAGCACAGCACCTTCAAGATTATCTGCCATTATTATTATTCCTTCACTTCTTTATAAAGCTGGAATAGAAAAGGTTTTAGTAAACTTCATTTGTGCTGAATTATCTTGCCGCTATGATTTTTCCAGAATAATTGATTTAGGCGGCAGATTTACTGGTTTGCAGTTTACTTTGATTACCAGTAAGCCCCAGTATCAAATTGATGTTAATTATTTGGATAAAAAGCTCAACAAGTTGGCTCGTCCCTGGCGGATTTCATTTAGACAGATTCTACAGAGGTTAATGGGAAGGGCATTAAGTCATGAGCTTTGGCAGAAATATAATTCTGTTTTTCCAGTCGATTACCAGGCATTGATGCCTGCTCGTTATGCGATTAGAGATCTATTACAGATAGAGCAGCTTTTAGAAACTAAACAAGAAACCATTAATCTGCTCAATCCTTGCCAACAGATCAAAAACTATCGGTTGCATTTTTATAGTTTGCAGCAGCGCTATCTTGATGAATACATCCAGGTGCTTGAGAACCTGGGTTTGAGAATATTGGATCAAGTCCAGTTTACTGTATTTGTTGAGGGCGAGAAGGTATTCATTAAAAGCTTTACCATACAAGCTTCTCAATCCCAAAGTAGCTCATTCAGTGCATTAAAAGAACGTCTGTTAGATCTCATCAGAAGAATATTTGCGAAAAAAACTGAAAATGATTCGTTAAATAGTTTACTCATTTTAACGGGACTGGCCTGGCATGAAATTGAAGTGCTCAGAAGCTACCGAAATTATTATATGCAGCTGGGTTATCAAACCAAGATTTCCAGTTTTGATCGTGCTTTGAAGCAAAATACAGACGTTGCCAAATGTTTATTTGATTATTTTGAAGCCCGGTTTAAGCCCTTATCCGATTGGGGTAACCTAATTGACAGGGAAGAGCAAGCCTTGTTCCCAAGACGACAGAAATTGTCACAAGCAATGGAAGCGATTACAGATATTAATGATGATCGAATTTTACGGACGTTATTTAATTTAATTGATGCAACGGTTCGGACAAATTATTATGTTCGCCGTGAATTAGATGATTTTTTTGTCAGCATCAAAATTAACAGTCTCGGTATTATTGACATGCCTGCGCCTCGACCACAACGTGAAATTTATGTTCATGCTGTGCATATGGAAGGTTTGCATTTAAGGGGAGGTAAAATTTCCAGGGGAGGCATACGATGGTCTGATCGCCCTGATGATTTCAGGACAGAAATTTTGGACCTGATGCAGACCCAGATGAGTAAAAATGCTTTGATTGTGCCAACTGGTGCCAAAGGTGGTTTTGTGGTCAAACAATCGGAACCCGGACAGGATTTTCGCGCAGCCGGAAAACAAGCTTATATGACGCTCATCCGGGGGCTTCTGGATTTAACGGATAATTATGTTAATGATAAAGTTGTTCAGCTACCCGGTATTGTCAGTTATGACGACACTGATCCATATTTAGTCGTTGCGGCAGATAAAGGCACGGCTCAATTTCCAGATCTGGCCAATTCGGTTGCCGCTGAATATCATTTTTGGCTTGCAGATGCTTTTGCCAGTGGCGGTTCACATGGCTATAACCATAAACAACTGGGGATCACCGCAAGAGGAGCCTGGGAATGTGTGAAACGTCATTTTCGCGAGTTAGGAAAAAATATTCAGGCTGAAGCTTTTACCGTGGTTGGGATTGGCAGCATGGATGGCGATGTTTTTGGCAATGGCATGTTGTTATCGCCTTTTATTCAATTGAAAGCGGCGATTAGTGGCCAGCATATTTTTATTGATCCCGATCCAGTTGATATGGAAAAGGCTTTTCAGGAACGTAAACGATTATTTGAATTACCTGGTTCCAGCTGGGCAGATTATGATCAAGAACTCCTTTCACAAGGAGGTGGCGTTTATCGACGCGATGCCAAAAGTATTCCTATTTCAGCTGAACTCAAAAAATGGCTGAAAATTCGCTATCGCTCACTGGATGCAGAGTCACTGATACGTTATTTGCTTTGTGCGCAGGTTGATTTGCTGTGGTTTGGCGGCATTGGAACCTATGTTAAAAGCAGTAGCGAATCAGATGCTGATGTAGGAGATCGAGCAAATGATAATGTTCGTGTAGACGCTGTTAATATCCAGGCCAAAGTTGTAGGGGAGGGAGCGAACTTGGGGTTTACCCAAAAGGGGAGGGTTGAATACGCTTTGTCTGGCGGACATATTAACACTGATGCAATTGATAATTCGGCAGGGGTTGATATTTCTGACCATGAGGTGAATTTGAAGATCTTTTTGTCCGGTTTGAAAAAGCAACAGATTATTGAGGATTATCAGCCCTTATTTATGGAAATCTGTCCTGATGTTTGTGATTCGGTACTAGCTAACAATTATGCTCAGAGTTTGTGTTTATCCCTGGATCTTCTCAGAGCCGAGAATAATCCAGATGTTTTTTTACAAGTTGCAGATAATTTGGAAAATCTGGGTTTACTGGATCGTCAGATGGAAGCATTTCCTCATTCCAAAGAACTGAAAGAACGTCAAAAAGCGGGTCTAACCAGGCCGGAATTAGCGGTATTAATGGCCAGCAGTAAAATTCGCTTAAAGCAGCAAATTTTGGAGCAGCAATCTTTTATCCAGTCCGATTGTTATGATCGCTATTTACTGGACTATTTTCCTCCTCAAATTGTCTCCAGATATCAGCAGCAGGCACTTAATCATCCTTTAGCCAAAGAAATAAAAGCCACGCTGATAAGCAGCAAGATTATTAATCAGGCTGGTTGTGGTTTTTTGAATTTTGGGGTTGATCAAGAAAACTTGGTGATGATCGATACTGTCAGTTGCTATTTAACATTTGATCAAATAATAAAGGCCGACTCGGTACGACAGGCAGTTTTTACCCTGGATAATCAAATCAGTGCCGATGAGCAATATTCATTATTAATGATTCTGGAAAACAGTTTATCTGAACTATGTCATTGGCTAAAACTACATCAGCAGAAAATCTGTCCTGACCAACAAACTATTGAAAGATTAGAAGGTTTTTATAAAGGTTATGAAAAATACTATACCCAATATATTGAGCAAACCCCAAAACTAAGCAAACAATTGGCTGATTATCAGTATAAGGGGATACCAAATGATTTGGGGCGACGGATTATCATTATTTTGAAGCTTGATGATTTTCCGGTTTTGGTTTCAGTCGCAATGGAAACTGGTCGGGATATGGCGGAAATTTCGGAAATTTTTGAAACTACAAAGGTTTTTTTAGGTTTGAATGAGATTGATGAGAAATTATCAGCACTACCACAACATGACTTTTGGGAGAAAAAAATCACTCTTGAGTTACGAGACGATATTAAACAAGCACTAGCTGATATCGTTAAAAAAATCATTTTGGAAGGAAAAAATTGTCTGGATTATTTTGTGCATCTTGATCGAAAATCAAGATTTGAAGAATTCAAGGAGATTTTGCAGCAAATTAACGATAACGAACCCACAAATCTATTGCCCTATATTGCCTTGAACAAGGTGTTACAACGTTTAAAATAATTCAACGCCATCATCCAGGGCATCATCATGGTCTGAAGATTCAGTAGCCAGGCTTGCAGTGAAGGCATTAAACAAGGTTTCCTGTTTGTCCATGACATTTCGAAGGTTGTTCAGGATAAATGTCAGTACATCACGGATTTCTTTGCCTGCATCAATTTGGATCATAGCTTCTTCGATGGCTGAATCAATACGATTGAGTAAAAATTCTTCCTGATCTTCTTCCAGCCCCATGCGTAATAAATCATAATTCAGATCTTCGACCAGGCTGCTCATGATGGTTCGACTATCTTTTCGATTTTTGACGATAGTGGTTCCCAGGTGATAAAGGTTACGTTTAATCATTTTGAATGACTCAAGTAGATTAACGCTTTGTTCGGTTAATGATTCCTGGGTTTTTAGGGTGTTGATTTTGGTATTAATGGAAGAAATCAAGATGGGTAAAAGGTCTTTCATTCTGCCATACCGTTCCATGTCATCCAGTGGCATGTTTTTTATCAACAGACTGGCTAAAGGATAATTGATAATGGTTCGAGCGCCGAAATCCAGAAACCGAACTGACCTGTCACACATTTCCAGTAGTTCTTTTTCCAGAGGACTAATGATGCCTTCAGAAGAGAACCAGGAATATTTCCCATCATCAACGATCATAATGCAGCAATTCAAGGAAAATTGATTGGTTGTTTCAAACAGACCGTTGATCAAATCATCAACATTATGATAACTCAAACTTTGTTCAAGATATTGCATGGCTTGACCAAGCTCACCCGAGCCAGTCATTGCCATAATGGCTGTTTTCTGAGCTAATTCAAATTTTTGTTTAAATTCTTTACGTTCCTGATATAGGCTAATCAGAACATTGATTCTTGCAAGTAAATGTTCAGCCTCAAAAGGTTTGATTAGGTAATCGTCGGCACCAACTTCATAGCCTTGCAATCGCTCCCGGAGTGAGCTGTGTGAGGATAAAAAGACGACAGGTACGTCTTTGGTCAGTTCATTATTACGAAATTGTTCGCAGACTTCATAACCATTCATACCGGGCATTTCTACATCGAGAAGAATAATGTCAGGTGTCTTTTCAGTTGCTTCTTGAATACCGGACTCGCCATCATTGGCCGTTCGAACGACAAGATCATCAGAACTAAGCGCTTTGATAATCATTTTTTGGACAAACTTATCATCGTCAATAGCGAGAACGTCAATTTTGTTTGTCATAGAGTAAAAAAGCCTGGTTGCTGCTATAAAAAATAAGTTGTTATTAAAATACAGTGTAGAAGATCATTAATTTTTGCCAACTTTTTCTATGCATTTTTTTGGGATGGTAAAAATTCACAAAGAACTGGCCACTACATCACAGAATTGTAATCATTTGGAGACGATACTAACTGTGAATGAATTGATTTATTAAGGTGAGAACTATGAAAACAATGATAGTAGCAATTTCAAGTACGATTCAGGTGGTTATAAATTTGTCGATTTTGTGGCTTGTATTGAAAAGAAAATCTCGACTAGCTG
>CAZGYJ010000159.1:0-6180 GCA_964530345.1 uncultured Methylomonas sp. | reverse complement strand
CATACACTTCTTCCATAAGCTACTGATATTTAAAAATTTTAGTTAAATACGCTGAATAGTTACTCTTTTTTCAACCTGTCTTAATCAATGCAATCTATTTTTAACGACTTGGTTTTCTTGTGAAAATTATGAACACCGAGATGATTTATTTTTTGATTCGGGCCAAAAGTTAACTCAGACTCATTAAGAATTTCCTGCTCAGTGATCCCTAAAGATTTCATCAAATCAGGATGCTTGGCCATTTCCGTCAGCGTCAGTTTAAAATTTGCATTTTCATAGAGTGTAACCCTGGCTTTAGGGCCTACGATCAAACTATCAATTTTCCTTTCCCAATTTTGGCCTTGAACATCACGTAAATTGGCCATTTTAAGAGGGCCTTCCAAACGAAGATGATCACCAATAAATTCAGCGTACTCATAAAAATCAACCCAACAGTCATTTTCCTTAGCGACAGCTGTTTGGCCCAGCCCTAACATCCATACAATAAACAATCCAACCCAAACATTTTTTCTATAGATCTTTTTCATTATTGTTCTCCTGTCAATTTAGATTATGCTTGAATCTTTTTTTCTTTCTCAACCTTCCTTTTACAAAGATTTCAATTATTGTTGACAAGTAAACCAACATAAAAGTTTATTTTTAATCACCAAGTGCCAATATTTTCCATTGATTTCCAAGGCTCGGCAGGCTCTAATGGTTTATCTTTTTGCAAAAGTTCGATTGAAATCTTGTCCGGAGAACGAATAAAAGCCATATATCCATCGCGAGGCGGTCGGTTTATTTCAACCCCCTGCTCTATCAAGTCCTGGCATTTTTTATAAATATCATCCACTTCAAATGCAAGATGACCAAAATTTCTACCCCCCGTATATTCTTCAGAATCCCAGTTATATGTGAGCTCCAGTAATGGTGAATGGGTTCTTTGGGCTACATTTACATCTGCTGGCGCAGCCAAATAAACCAATGTAAAGCGCCCTGCTTCATTTTCTATTCGGTTACATTCCAACATACCCAATTTATTACAATAAAAATCGAGGGATTCCTGTAAATCTTGAACTCGAACCATTGTATGTAAATAACGCATTTTTTCATCCTCCAAAAATTATTATTAGCTTGTTTTTCTATTACTATCCAACTGATAACCACAGTATTTACAATAAGATGCATCCATGTCATGACCTGTTTCCCCACATTCAGGGCAGGCATCATTGCGAATATTTTCCTTGTTATAGGTTTTAACTAACTCGACACTGTAAATACCCGTAGGAACTGCAATAATGCCATAACCCATTATCATGATCGTAGCAGCAATCATTTGACCCAATGGAGTCTGAGGAGCAATATCCCCATAACCCACAGTAGTTAGTGTCACAATTGACCAGTAAACTGATTTGGGAATACTGGTAAAACCAGCCTCACTACCTTCAACAACATACATTAATGAACCAAAAACGATAACCAATGTTAAAACTGCATACAAAAAAACCATGATTTTTCTGCCGCTGGTAATTAAAGCAGCCACTAAAATCTGCGCTTCATCCATATATTCTGACAACTTGAAAACACGAAATACTCTCAATAAACGAAATACCCGTATCACCATCATATATTTGGTTCCAGGAAAGAAAAGACTCAGGTAAGTGGGTAATATTGACAGCAGATCAACCAGCCCAAAAAAGCTACGAAAATATAACCAAGGTTTTCTAACACTTATTAAACGTAAAAAATATTCAACAGTGAATAAAATTGTAAATGTCCACTCAATATAATGAAGGAATTGATGATGACGTTGATAAAATGACTCGACACTACTCATCATAACGGCAGAAACACTAACAATAATACTAATGATCAAAATTACGTCATAAGTTTTTCCAAACTTGGTTTCGGAGCCAAAAATGATGGTATTTAATGTTTCACGCCACGGTGATAATGGAAAACCTTCATTATAAAGTGGCTTTTTTTGGAGTGATTTATTCACTATGATTTTTTTTTGTTGAATAAAAATTTTGAATTTTTTAAATTTTTTGTTCTATAGCAGTAGGTGTAATATATACTTTTCATGCTCATGATTACCCTATTTATAGTGCGCTTTTTTGCAAATGACCGTTGTGGTAAAACCTTCCAATACCTCCTTATTTCAGGGATTCTGTGCCTAGTCCCTTCACAAAAACCGTGAGGCCTTCTCTAAGAAGAAAGATATTGATAGCTAACGCTAGCACATATTCTCATTATGATATAAAACTATTCGACAATAAGATCAAGTCATTCATGCTAAAAAAAAACTATATTCTTTTATTGATTATTTTTAGTTGCTCATGGCTAGTAGCCGGATGCACTCGTTCATCATTATTTCTGGTGAATACTATGGCCAAACTGGATGATTACACCTTAATCAAAAACCTTCCTTATAAGAAGGGACAACTCAATACGCTGGATATTTATATACCGAATATAGGTAAACCACAAAACAATCAATTACCTGTCGTTATTTTTTTCTATGGTGGATGCTGGGGCGGATGTACAACTTTTGACAAAAACTATTACCAATTTGTCGGTCAAGCGATGACTTCAAAACATTTTATTACTGTAATTGGCGACTATCGGCGATATCCTGATGTTACGTTTCAAGGAATCATTCAAGATTCCCAGCAGATTGTGAAATGGGTAAAACAAAACATTGCTCAATATTGTGGCAATCCAAATCACTTATTTCTAATGGGCCATTCATCTGGCGCACATCTGGCCGCCATGTTGACAGTCGATAAAAGTCGATTAGACTCAGAGACTTATCAAAGCATAAAAGGCTTTATCGGACTCGCTGGCGCATACGATTTTCTACCGTTAACCGAGCCTTATCAGAAAACTCTCTTTGGTCCAGCTGAAAAATATCCAGAATCTCAACCTATTAATTTTGTCACAGGATCGGAACCTCCAGTTTTACTTTTACATGGACATCTAGATAAAACCACTCTGCCAGAAAACTCCATAAATCTGAGTAAAAAAATTAAACAATTGGGTGGTTCTGTCCGCTTAAAAATATATAAGGACATGAATCACACCGATATTTTATCGGCACTAGCCCTACCTTTTCAGGAAACTGAAACAGTACTTTCAGATATTGGTAATTTTATAACTGAATACTCACGATCGGCAGATCGACATGAGGAAAAGAGAAAAATAATTAGTTCTCAACCATAATGCGGTATCCTTCCAGCCATGCTTTTTTAACGCCAGGGGCGTTAGAAGGAATATAAATGGTATTGTTGAAATATAATGGAGTACTCAGTGGCTGACCAGTTCCAACAAGAGATATTTGTGCAGCCAAAGTACCATCTTTCACTCTCACCCCGTACAAACTTCCATGTTCATTAATATCTGCAACCCACACATACCATTCATTTGAGCCTTCGGGCCTAGTTAATATTGGCAAAGTAGGATGACTCCTAAACGATTCCGTTATTTTTTTATCTGGTGGCCCTGAAAATTGCCATAGCTTTTTAAACTTTGGTTTCCCTTGTTGTAAAATAATTTCTAAAGCAACCAAACCAGCCGCATGGGTATCATCTGAAATGAACGTAGGAATGATAACGATCGGTTTTTCATCCATAGTGACAACAACAGGCTGAGTCACAATCATCCCACGCCAATCCAGATAACATGGATCATCAGGTGTTCCACATATCTCAATGATCTGCATCCGGTCATACTGGGTACCCAGGTGTTTGGCATCTACCATGTAAATACCACCCTCTTTACCTGCTTGTATCCAAACACTCAAATCATTTTTCAAGTTTACTTTAACTGGCGCATTGGCTCCCAGATCATAATCCATCCAAGCCAAACACTGCCAAAAAGTCTTATCATCACAATCTCCATTTGCAGGTCTTAAAGGCTTATCATCTGGATCCAGGCGCGGAATAAATAGATTTTTACATGACTCAAGACATGCTATCGAAGGATTGACCGGATTAAAATTCGAACAGAGATTTTTGTCACATTCCGGATCAAATTGCAATCCAGATTTCAATCGCATCAGAGTATTTGCATAATCATGACGCGCTAAATCAATTTGCCCGTTCCCCGTTGGCACAAGTATTTCAAATCCGTTATTTTGCATATCAACTTGAGGTCCAGCAGGTGTCCAAATACCCCCCCCGCAAATCATTTCTCGATTTCCAGAATCAAATTTGACAGGACATTCAGACTCAGGAGTGGTCACCAAAACACTACTTATAGCTGCCTTTTTTCCTTTTTTTCTCCAGGCTTCCATATCAATTTCAAAGAGCCAACCATGATAAGGCTGAATATCGCCAGCTCCTCCAAAAGCAACATAAACCAGTCCTGGTTCATTATTTTGTTTCGGAACATATTTTATTGCTGAATGGGGATAAGCTGTCTGAGGATTAAATCTTACTATTCCTGATCCATCCGAAGCAGGTAATTCAGCAGTTAACTCCAAAACAGGATAAATATTATCTAACAATTTTTGATGCTCAAGATCAATAACTGCAAGATGGTGGCTAACTCGCAGCCCTTTCACCATCAATTGATAAACAACAATCAAGCGGTTATCAACTACAACAGGAGTGGAAGAAATTTGAAGGCGTTTATCTTTAGAAGCCGGAAGTTGTATTTTACTAATGACATTACCGGTGTCGGAATCCATTAGAGCTATAGTGCCATTTTCAAAAGGCACTATAATTCGCGGTTTTTGTTGCGATAAATCAAGCAAAGGAGAGGCCAAAATTCTGCTGTTAATTTCAGCTTTTCTCTCTTGCTCTTCCGGAAACAATTTAATGAGAGTTATTTTTTCTGGTGAACTTTCCTTTGTTTCCAAAAAAGAACAACCAGTTGTGATAAGAGTAACAAAACTGTAGAAAAACAAATGGAGTATTGTGTTACTCATAATATGGAATTGATAAGCAGTCAGGAAAACAAAGTTATTAAATAATAATCCCTCGCGTATCGATCAATATTTTCTCCTTTAAATCAGCAGCTTTCAAACTTTTAAATGGCTTATGATCTACAAGTAACAGCAAAATATCCGACTGTTCAATCACATCTCGAAAAGGCAGCAGATCAAAATCCTTATGAGAACTTAAATTTGGTTCTGCAACCAAAACTTTGCCAATATTTTCTGCCTGAATTTGCTTAACAATATCTAATGCAGGAGACTCCCGTAGATCATCCACATCCGCCTTAAAAGCCAACCCTAAACACCCTATAACAGGATGTTTGAACTTATCGGCGCTGGTTTTTACCTTATTTATCACCCATTGTGGCTTCGCATCATTAACTTCCCGGGCTTTTTTGATCAATTGGGCTTCTTCAGGAGCACGAGCAACTACAAACCAAGGATCGACTGCTATACAATGTCCACCGACACCGGGACCGGGTTGTAAAATATTAACTCTAGGATGACGATTTGCTAGTTTGATTAACTCCCATACATTGATGCTCTCTTTATCGCAAATTAATGATAATTCATTAGCAAAAGCAATATTGACATCTCTGAATGAATTCTCGGTCAATTTGCTTAGCTCAGCAGTTCTGGCGTCGGTCGTTAAAACTTCTCCTCGAACAAAGGTTTGGTAAAATTCGACTGCTTTTTCTGTAGAAAGTGGATTAATACCACCGACAATCCGGTCGTTTTCAACTAATTCCGTCAATATTCGACCTGGCAAAACCCTTTCAGGACAATGGGCCACAAATATATCTTTACCCACATCATGACCACTTTCCTGTAAAATTTTTGCAACGACCTCCTCAGTTGTTCCGACTGGACTTGTTGATTCCAGAATAATGATATTTCCCGATTCAACAAAAGGAACAATCATCTTTGTTGCTGCTTCAACATAAGAAAGATCAGGGATATGGCCATCCTTAAATGGCGTGGGAACTGCTAAAATATACACATCAGCAGCAACTGGCTCCAATCCTGCCTTTAAGTTACCGGATTGAACAGCTGATTTCACTAATATATCCAAATCAGGTTCTACGATATGGATTTTTCCTTGGTTAATGGTATCAACGACATGTCTAGAGGTATCAACCCCAAAAACCTCATAACCCTTCGTACCCAATAAAGATGCTGTAGGGAGGCCAATATAACCTAAACCCACCACACAGACTTTTTTTTCAAGTTTTTGCATGATTTCCTTGGTAATCTAGTTTTTT
>CAZGYJ010000158.1:0-6212 GCA_964530345.1 uncultured Methylomonas sp. | reverse complement strand
CTGCAAATGTTTGATATGCAATGATTAGTTCACTGCCGCACAGGCAGCTTAGAAACTTGCTTCGCGGTGATACTCAACGCTATTGCTGTTCACTGCCGCACAGGCAGCTTAGAAAGCCAAAGCCGTCAGGAACAGACTGATCGCAGTGTTCACTGCCGCACAGGCAGCTTAGAAAACCGGCTGCAAATGTTTGATATGCAATGATTAGTTCACTGCCGCACAGGCAGCTTAGAAATATTATAGCTAGTACTGCTTCAACCCTATTGGAACATATCGAGCAAAGTCGTGGCAAAAAAGCCAAACAAGCCGTATGTGACAGAGGCTATCGAGGTAAAAGTGAAGTCAACGGCACAACCATCATCCTCCCCAAGCCACCGTTAAAACGGGATAACCGCTACCAGCGCGACAAAAAGCGCAAACAATGTCTGCGGCGCGCCGCCATTGAACCCATTATTGGCCATTTGAAATCAGATTTCAGGTTGTCACGAAACTTTCTCAAAGGGGTGAATCAACGTATTAATGGCTGCGACTGCCTGGAACTTGAAAAAGTGGTTAGCCACTTTTTTTGTCCTATGTTTTTTTTGGTTTCACTATTCAAAATCAACAGAGCAATTGCAATTGGCAATGAAATAACTCTCTGTGGAAAATGACGATCGCAAGATCCAGGCCATTATTTTTTTTCAGGGTCGACTACATAGTCCTAGCATCAATGAAAAACTAAAAAAAATCAAAGGATAGGGGGATAAAAATGGCACTACGCAAGGCCAGAAAAAACACCTTTGATTTTAAAGGGCTTTTTGTCTCAAAAAATTGCTGCTAATCATAAATCAATGACTTAGAGGTGAAAAAGCTGCGAAGATGGGTTAGGGAGATAGAAGATTTTCAGCAGATAGCCAACTTTCAGGCACAAAAAAACCAGCAATAATGCTGGTTTTTATAAACTTGATGGTGGGTCGTGAGCGATTCGAACGCTCGACCATCGCATTAAAAGTGCGGTGCTCTACCGGCTGAGCTAACGACCCGAAAAGATTGACTATTATACTTGCTAGAACTGGTTTTGCAAATAAAAAATTCTAGATTATCCTACTAAACTCAGCAAAATTCCTGCTGCAACAGCAGAACCAATTACACCTGCAACGTTTGGCCCCATTGCGTGCATGAGCAAAAAATTATGGGGGTTATTTTCCAATCCCACTTTATTTGCTACACGCGCAGCCATAGGTACTGCTGAAACACCTGCCGCACCAATTAAAGGATTAATGGGTGATTTACTGAATTTGTTCATCACCTTAGCCATTAATACGCCAGCAGCCGTACCAATGCAAAATGCAATCGCCCCTAGCGCAAGAATGCCCAATGTTTCTACTTGCAGGAAAGCACTGGCACTCAGTTTTGAGCCAACAGATAATCCCAGAAATATTGTCACAATATTAATTAATTCATTTTGAGATGTTTTACTGAGACGTTCAACAACCCCACAGGCATTCATGAGATTTCCCAGAGCAAACATACCAACTAACGGCGCTGCCGAAGGCAATAACAAAGCGCATAAAGTCAACAATAGCAAAGGGAAAACAATTTTTTCTGTTTGACTAACCTGACGAAGCTGTTGCATTTCAATCTTGCGTTCTTCTTCTGTTGTCAACCAGCGCATGATAGGTGGCTGAATCAAAGGGACCAATGCCATATAGGAATATGCCGCGACAGCAATGGCTCCTAACAAGTCTGGGGATAGTTTGGAGGCAACATAAATGGCAGTCGGTCCATCAGCTCCTCCAATAATAGCTATTGCAGCAGCATCTTTAAGAGTAAAACTCAATCCTGGAATTACATTTAATGCTAATGCACCAAGTAATGATGCAAAAATACCAAATTGTGCTGCCGCGCCCAATAACAATGTTTTTGGATTTGCCAACATTGGTCCAAAATCTGTCATTGCTCCCACTCCCATAAAGATGAGTAAAGGAAAAATTCCGGATTTAATGCCAAAATATAGATAGTGTAGAATTCCACCATCATCTGCAATACCAGCGACAGGAATGTTACTAAGAATTGCACCAAAACCTATTGGTAACAATAATAATGGCTCAAAACCTTTTTTGATGGCCAAAAAAAGCAGTAAAAAACCAACCAGCATCATAAAAACTTCACCAATGGTGAAGTTATAGATTCCAGTGCTTTGCCAAAGTAATACTAGCTTATCCATTAATAATATCTAATTTATATAGTTGATACGGCGGGGGGATTTCTCAGTAAAGCAGAAATTATAAAACCACTAAAGGATCGCCTACAGCAACATTATCTCCTTCCTTAACGGAAATAGCGCTTACTGTACCAGCAGTTTTACTGCGTACCTCAGTTTCCATTTTCATGGCTTCCATAATCAGCACCACATCGCCTTCAGCAATTTGATCACCCACTTCGACATTAATTTTAATAATATGGCCAGCCATTGGTGAGTCTACAGTCATTCCGCTACTTGTAACTGGAGCGGTTATATTGGTATTGGCAGGAGAATTTTCATTACTGATGGGCTGAATTGAAAGTCCCGCACCTGCAGGCCCCACGGCAACAGTAAAGTTTTTACCATCGACATTGACAACATAGGTTTCTGTCCTGTCATCTGACGCAGTCGATTTAACCGGAACACTTGCTTCAGGATCCGGAACTGGCTCAAATGCTTCAGGATTTCCTCGGTTGGTTATGAATTTCCAGCCTGTCTGTGCAAACAAGCCAAAAATCAATGCGTCTTCTTCAATATTTTCGGCAAGTTTTATACCTTCAGCTTTTGCTTTTTCTTGAACTTCTGTGACTAATTTATCCATTTCAGGATCAATAAGATCAGCAGGGCGGCAAGTAATTGGTTTACCACCGTCTAAAACTCTTTTTTGCAGTTCTTCATTTACAGGGGCTGGTGTTGCGCCATATTCGCCTTTTAAAACGCCTGCTGTTTCTTTAGTAATGGTTTTATATCGCTCACCGCTCAATACATTAATAACAGCCTGGGTACCGACAATTTGAGATGTCGGGGTAACCAAAGGAATAAATCCCAAATCCTCTCGAACTCGGGGAATTTCCTTTAACACTTCATCAAATCGATCAGTCCCACCCTGCTCTTTCAGCTGGCTTTCCATGTTAGTTAGCATGCCACCAGGGACCTGACTGATCAGAATACGACTATCTACGCCTTTAAGGCTGCCTTCAAATTGGGCATATTTCTTTCTTATATCCCGGAAATAAGTAGCAATATCTTCCATCGTGAGTAAATTCAAACCCGTGTCTCGGGCTTGCCCAGCAAAACTGGAAACGATCGTTTCGGTAGGGCTGTGTCCATAAGTCATACTCAATGAAGAAATAGCTGTGTCGACATTATCAACTCCAGCTTCAGCAGCTTTGACAAGTGTTGCAACACTTAATCCTGTTGTTGCATGACAATGCAAATGGATAGGAATATCAACACTTTTCTTTAGATTGCTAACTAAGTTATAGGCATCATAGGGCGTTAATAAACCCGCCATATCTTTGATGCAAATAGAATGTGCGCCTAAATCTTCAATCTGCCTGCCCAACTCAACGAAATAATCAAGCGTATGAACCGGGCTGGTTGTGTATGAAATGGTCCCCTGAGCATGGGCATCGGTGTTGAGTGCTGATTTAATCGCACTTTTGAGATTACGCATGTCATTCATGGCATCAAAAATACGAAAAACATCAATACCATTAACAGCACAACGCTCTACAAATTTTGCAACCACATCATCAGCATAATGCCGATAGCCCAGAATATTTTGACCTCGAAATAACATTTGCTGAGGGGTATTCGGCATTGCCGCTTTCAATAAACGCAAACGCTCCCAAGGATCTTCCCCCAAATAGCGGATGCAGGCATCAAACGTCGCACCACCCCAAGACTCAATTGACCAGTATCCTACCTGATCCAGTTTTTCACAAATAGGCAGCATATCTTCAATGCGTAACCGGGTCGCCAAAATCGACTGATGTGCGTCGCGTAAAACAACTTCCGTAATACCTAAGGGTTTAACTTTAGGCGTTTTGTTACCTGGCTTTTCAACCATTCAATCTCTCCAATGCCTTGATGTTGAATTCTGTGTTTAGAAAAATGATCAATTTTACATGAATCATAAAAAATTCATGGAAATTGTTTACTCTGTACGCCCGGACCTGTGCCGGTGTACGGCAGCTGAAATGGCAGCAAGTACATTTGGATCTATTTGACTTGCGCGGGCTTTCTTTGCAAAAACTTGTGGTTCAGGAAAATAACGTTGGATAATTGAAGACATGATATTAAGTATAAATATCAACAACGTTAAAAAAATGAAGACAATACCCATCCCTACGACCATCAATTCTAGTCCCTGCATTAACAGTTCTGTCATATTTCTAAATTCTTGTTAATTACTACAGTTTTACGAAGTTTTCCATTATCTCTAAAACATTTAAGTTACACAATAACAATAATTTAATGTCCTGAAAAATCAGTCTCTTGAATTTTATTTTTCAACACAAACAAACTGTTTTCAAGCCTATACGGGCAAAAACAGGCTTTCGTTTTAATCTGAATCCGTGATTTCAATGTGGACAACAGGGGGTAAGCTATTGGTTTAGCACGGGATTTGAAAGGATCTTAGCTTCACCCTTAGTTATGTTTCATTATTTTTGCGATTTTCTTCCAATTTATTCAAATAGATATTTCCCCACTTCTCAAGTTCCTGAAGTATTGGTTCTAATGTTTGTCCAAATTCTGTAAGACTGTATTCGACTTTGGGTGGAACTTCCGCATAAATCTTCCTTAAAATAATTCCATCCCTTTCAAGCTCTCTTAACTGCTTTGTTATCATTCTTGATGATGCCATTGGCAAAAGCTTACAAAGTTCATTAAAACGTTTTGTTTGTCTAAGATGATAGAGAAGAACCCCTTTCCATTTTCCACCAATCGCCTCGATCGCAGCCTCAGTTGCACAGCCAAAACTATAACTGTAATCATTGTGCCTCATATGTAAACTCCTATAGTATACTTTTTGTTAGTATAACACTAAATTGTATGTACTTGTCATATTGAATCAAATATGCAAGTATTTGCAATTACCTAAATAAATTTTTTCTAATGCGGATAAAAATGACTAAAGAATTATTTAATGACAGTAAATTTGAGGAACTTCAGGGAAAAATTCTGGGTGATGTAGGTGGAGCATTGGGGTTGTTTATGGCATATATTGGCGACCAAACGGGATTATATCAATCTCTTGAAAAACTGGGGCCTAGCTCTCACACAGACCTTGCCAAGGTAACAGGTATCAATGAGCGTTATTTACGAGAATGGCTTTCAGCTAACGCAGCTTTTGGTTATATAGATTATGATTCTGGACAAGACACATTTTCACTAAACCCTGAACAGGCAGCATTATTTTCTCATGAAGGAGAACCAACATGCATGCAAGGTTTTTTTCAAACGGTTATTAGTCAGATTGCGACCCACGAAACAGCAGTTGATGTATTCAAAACAGGACGAGGCAGGCCTTGGGGTGAGCATAATGCTTGCTGTTACTGTGGTACAGATAGGTTCTTCCGACCTGGCTACGCTGCTAACTTGATTGAACACTGGATTCCAGCTTTAAATGGTATTACAGAAAAGCTTCAGTTGGGTGCTAAAATAGCGGATATTGGCTGCGGGTTAGGTTCATCAAGCTTATTACTAGCTGAATCCTATCCTGAATCGACAGTCTATGGTTTTGATTTTCATGAGCCTTCTATAGATATTGCCAAGGAAAAAGCAACTGAAACGAAGCTTTCTAATATAACTTTTTGTGTTAATTCGGCTCAAGATTTCATAGAAAAAGATTTTGATTTTATATGTATGTTTGATGCGTTTCACGACATGGGCGATCCTCTTGGCGCAGCCCAACATATACATAAGGCATTGAAACCCGGTGGAACATTTATGTTAGTAGAACCTATGGCGGGAGACTCTTTGAAAGACAACCTTAATTTACTATCAGGTATTTTTTATAGTTTTTCAACAACAATTTGTGTACCAGCATCGAAAGCACAAAAGGTTGGACTCGGGCTTGGGGCTCAAGCGGGAGAATCTCGATTGACAGAAATATTAAAAGAAGCTGGGTTCACACAAATTAGAAGAGCGACTGAGACGCCTACAAATATGGTTCTTGAAGCAATGGCATAAAAATGAATAT
>CAZGYJ010000157.1:0-6244 GCA_964530345.1 uncultured Methylomonas sp. | reverse complement strand
GTTAGTTAATAAAGGAGCCTCTAATTAATCTGGAAGTTCACGTGGAACAAGGATGTGTTGCCAAAATCGATATCTTGTCTCCTGTGCTGTAGTGAAGTCACAGATTTAGGTAATAACCACAAATTAGTGAATGGCAAGAAAAGAGGAAATCACATTTTCTCTATTCCTGGTCCTGAAAATTTTAAAGATGAATTATTTAGGGTTTGCCAAGCAAGACCCACTCAATGCATGGACATTGAGTGGGTTTTTTTATGCAGAAATAATAAAGGTGTAGAAATATCGTTGTAAAAATAATGACTATGAAAGAGAGTGGGAGCTGTGTGATAATATTTGGTTATCAGTTTCATAATGGTAGATATAAATTACTTGGCTGAAAGGCAGAGGCATGATCTGGACGGTTCAGTAAATTATTGGTTTTGCGTTAGCGAATATTCAACTCTTAATAGGCAGAGCAACAATGGATGAAAACAAAAAAAAGGCGCTAGGTGCAGCTTTAATGCAGATTGAAAAACAATTTGGTAAAGGGTCTGTAATGCGCATGGGTGATGTAACTACGTCTCGTGATATTGACGTGGTTTCAACCGGATCTCTTGCTTTGGATATTGCATTGGGTTGCGGTGGTTTGCCTTTAGGGCGGGTTGTAGAAATTTATGGGCCGGAATCTTCTGGAAAAACCACATTAACATTAGAGGTGATTGCTCAAATGCAAAAAAAAGGCGGGGTTGCTGCTTTTGTTGATGCCGAGCATGCGCTGGATCCAGGTTATGCGGAAAAAATAGGCGTTAATGTGGATGAGCTGTTGGTATCTCAGCCGGATACTGGAGAGCAGGCCTTGGAAATTACCGATATGTTAGTTCGTTCCGGTGCAGTTGATATTGTGGTTGTTGACTCAGTTGCAGCTTTAACGCCAAAAGCCGAAATTGAAGGTGATATGGGCGATTCCCATATGGGTTTACAAGCTCGCCTAATGTCTCAGGCTTTAAGAAAACTAACGGCAAATATTAAACGCTCCAATACCTTGGTGATTTTTATTAACCAGATTCGTATGAAAATTGGCGTGATGTTTGGCAATCCAGAAACAACGACAGGTGGAAACGCCTTGAAATTCTACGCCTCAGTTCGCTTGGATATTCGTCGTATTGGCGCCATTAAAAAAGCCGATGAGGTGATCGGGAATGATACGCGGGTTAAGGTCGTTAAAAATAAAGTGGCGCCCCCATTTAAACAGGCGGAATTTGAAATAATATATGGTGAAGGCATTTCTTTTTTGGGAGAACTGGTTGACTTGGGTGTGAAGTACGGATTTGTTCAGAAAGCCGGTTCCTGGTACAGCTATAATAATAACAAGATTGGCCAGGGTAAAGATAATGTCCGCACTTTTTTAAAGGAAAATCCTGAGATTGCCAAAGAAATTGAAAGCAAAATTCGTGCTGAGGCTTTTGGTATAAAAGAACAACAAAACACGAGCGTATCGAAACATGCAGAGGTAAAAGAAAAATAAGGGTTTTCAACTATTGGATGATGAAATTGAAAAGGCTATAAAAGAAAAGTGTTTGAAATTACTGGCTTTACGAGAACATAGCCAAAGAGAATTAATCAATAAATTATCGGCGAAAGGCTATCCTGTTAGTGCTATTGAAGTTATTGTTGAGCAATTGGCGGAGCAAGGTTGGCAAAATGATCAGCGTTTTGCAGAATCTTATGCCAGACAACGTATTGTAAAAGGATGTGGACCAATTCGAATCCAATATGAGTTACGTCAAAAAGGCGTTGAAAATTTTAATTTAAATATTGTTTTGGAAGAAACAGGGAAAAATTGGTCTGATATTTTGGAAGAGCTTTATTTTCAAAAATATAACGGGAATAAGTCATTGACGCGTTCAGAGTGGGCAAAAAGAAGTCGGTTTCTTCAGCAGCGTGGCTTTCCCAACGAAATGGTAATGAATTTATTTAAACAGTTAGCGGTTAAATTCGATTGATGAAGAACATGACCAGCGCAGAGTTGCGCAGTGCTTTTTTAGATTTTTTTAGGCAACGCGGACATTCGATACAGCCGTCGAGTTCTTTAGTGCCCGCCGATGATCCGACGCTATTGTTTACCAATGCAGGAATGGTTCCTTTCAAGGACGTTTTTTTAGGTAGAGAAAAGCGCGATTATGTCAGGGCAGCCAGTAGTCAGCGTTGTGTCAGGGCTGGTGGAAAACATAACGACCTGGAAAATGTTGGCTATACCGCAAGACACCACACCTTTTTTGAAATGCTGGGGAATTTCAGTTTTGGCGATTATTTCAAAAAGGAAGCTATTCATTTTGCCTGGGATTTTTTGACCAAAGAGCTGGAAATCTCTGCTGAAAAATTATGGATCACTGTTTTTAATGAGGATTCTGAAGCGGAAGCAATTTGGTTGAATGATATCGGCATTGATCCGAACCGTTTTTCAAGAATTGGCGGTAAGGATAATTTCTGGTCAATGGGCGATATTGGCCCATGCGGACCCTGTACCGAAATTTTTTACGATCACGGTGAAGGAATTGCAGGAGGCCCCCCTGGCTCGCCCGATGAAGAGGGAGATCGCTATATTGAGATTTGGAATTTAGTCTTCATGCAATATAATCGTGATGCAGAAGGTAATTTGAATCCATTACCAAAACCCTCGGTCGATACCGGTATGGGATTGGAGAGAATCGCTGCTGTCGTGCAGGGGGTTCACAGTAATTATGAGATTGATTTGTTCCAGAATTTGCTGAACGCCGTTGCCAAACTTGCTGGCACAAATGATTTAACGCGAAGTTCTTTACGAGTTATTGCCGACCATATTCGCTCATGTGCTTTTTTGATTGTTGATGGTGTTATGCCTTCCAACGAAGGTCGGGGTTATGTACTGCGCCGTATTATTCGTAGAGCAATACGTCATGGTTATCAATTAGGGATTAGAGATACTTTTTTTTATAAATTGGTCGCGCCTTTGGCTATTGAAATGGGTGGAGCCTACCCTGAATTGATTGCAGCCCAGCAACAAGTTGAGCGGGTGTTAAAAAAGGAGGAGCAGCGTTTTGCTGAAACTCTGGAGCATGGAATGAAGATTCTGGAGTCTTGTATTTCTGATTTGCAGGGCAATGTTATTCCGGGTGATACTGTGTTTTTACTTTATGATACCTATGGTTTTCCTGTTGACCTCACCGCTGATGTTGCTAGAGAGAAGGATCTGACAATTGATAAGGAAGGTTTTGACCGGGCCATGCAGGAGCAGCGTGAAAGGGCTAGATCAGCCAGTCATTTTTCTGCTGAATATGATCAGGATATTAAGTTTGATGCTCATACCGAGTTTGTTGGTTATGAGGAGATTGAAGCAAACGCGGAAATTATCGGTATTTTTAAGCAAGGAGAATCTGTAGCGTCATTACAGGAAGGAAATGAAGCTGTTGTCATTTTAGACAAGACACCCTTTTATGCGGAATCAGGAGGCCAGGTTGGTGATCACGGAAAAATTATCTGTGATAATGGCGTTTTTAATGTCGTAGATACACAAAAACAAGCTAACACACTGTTTTTACATAAAGGCTATGTTGAGCAAGGAAAAATATCAGTTGGGCAGCGTTGTGATGCCTTTGTTGAACAAAAAATGCGACAAGCGACAGTGTTAAATCATTCGGCTACTCATTTATTGCATGCGGCGTTACGGAAAGTGTTAGGTGAACATGTTACGCAAAAAGGATCGCTGGTTGATGCCGAAAAGTTGAGGTTTGATTTTTCCCACTTTGAACCAATGACTGAAACAGAAATTTTAGAGGTTGAGCGAATTGTTAATGAGCATATTCGTTTTAATGAGCCAGTTGTTGCGCAGGTCATGGATAAAGAGGCGGCATTGCAAGCAGGCGCCATGGCCTTGTTTGGAGAAAAATATGGCGATGAAGTTAGGGTATTGAAAATTGGCGATTTTTCAACCGAATTATGCGGCGGCACCCATGCAAAACGAGCAGGCGATATTGGGCTACTAAAAATTATCAGTGAGTCGGGAGTGGCTTCCGGAGTCAGGCGCATTGAAGCGTTAACTGGTGCTAAAGCGCTTGAATGGATTGAGCAGCGGGACCAGGCATTGGTGGAAATAAGCCAGGTCGTGAAGGGTTCAGCAAGAAATGTGACCGAGAAAGTACAACAATTAATCGACAAAAATCGTTTTCTTGAAAAAGAATTGGAGCGTTTAAAGTCTAAACTTGCAAGTTCTGCGGGAGGTGAATTAAGTTCTCATGCGGTAGTTGTAAAAGGAATTAAAGTTTTGGCAGTTAAGCTGGATGATGTTGATATTAAAGCAATGCGCGACATGGTCGATCAATTAAAAAATAAATTAGGCAGTTCAGCCATTGTTTTGGCTGCGGTCAAAGAAGGCAAAGTTAGCCTGATAGCAGGTGTTTCCAAAGATTTGGTTACAAAAATAAAAGCAGGGGATTTGGTGAATTCAGTTGCGACTCTGGTAGGCGGAAAGGGCGGTGGTCGGCCAGATATGGCGCAAGCTGGCGGGAATAACCCTGAAGCTTTGGATGAGGCGCTGAAACATGTTCCTGATTGGGTTCGTCAGCAGTTGACGGCTAGAGCATAATTTATGGCTGTTTACGTTTTTAAGTTTGGCGGAACATCTGTTGGGAGTACTGAAAGAATCAAGGCGGTCGCAAAAAAAGTAAAACAGGCGCATGATCAAGGACATCAAGTTGTAGTTGTCGTTTCTGCCATGAGTGGCGAGACTAATCGTTTGGTTGATTTAGCAAAAGCAATGCAGGTTCAACCAAATGAGAGAGAAATGGATGTTTTGCTTTCAACGGGTGAACAGGTAACGGTTGCACTTTTAAGTATGGCTTTGCATGAGATGGGTTGTCCGGCTTGCTCTTACACGGGTAGTCAGGTAAAAATCCTTACTGATAATAGTCATACCAAGGCTAGAATCCAGGATATTGACGATAAAAAAATTCGTGCTGATTTGATGGCTGGTAAAGTTGTGGTTGTTGCTGGTTTTCAAGGGGTCGATGAAGCAGGTAATATCACTACGCTTGGCCGAGGCGGT
Organism: uncultured Methylomonas sp.; assembly: GCA_964530345.1. Taxonomy (GTDB): domain Bacteria; phylum Pseudomonadota; class Gammaproteobacteria; order Methylococcales; family Methylomonadaceae; genus JALSJK01. The sequence goes on along the minus strand of CAZGYJ010000157.1, from coordinate 1,188 downwards.
TCTGATACCACAGCAGTGGCATTAGCGGCTGCTTTAAATGCCGATGAATGTCATATCTATACGGATGTTGATGGAGTTTATACAACTGATCCCAGGGTTGAGCCAAAAGCACGCCGGTTAAACAAGATTACTTTTGAGGAAATGTTGGAAATGGCCAGTCTGGGTTCAAAAGTATTACAAATCAGAGCGGTTGAGTTCGCTGGAAAATACAATGTGGCCCTGAGGGTTTTATCTTCATTTGAAGGAGGTGAGGGGACATTGATTACTTATGAGGAATCCGAAATGGAAAAAGCTTTAATTTCCGGTATTGCCTTTAATCGTGATGAGGCGAAGCTAACGATTACTGGAGTGCCTGATGTGCCTGGTATCGCTTCAAAGATTCTGGGGCCAATTGCTGATTTGAATATTGAAGTGGATATGATTATTCAAAATGTCGCTGAAGATGCAACAACAGATTTTACTTTTACTGTGCATCGTAATGATTTTCTCAAGGCAAAAGAGATTTTGCAAAAAGTAAGCAAAGAACTGCATGCAAGAGAGGTGACTGGTGATGATAATATTGTCAAGATATCTATTGTAGGAGTAGGAATGCGTTCTCATGCAGGAATTGCTAGCACGATGTTTAAGGTATTAGCTGACGAGGCCATTAATATCATTATGATTTCAACTTCTGAAATCAAAATTTCGGTTGTTGTCGATGAGAAATATCTAGAGTTAGCGGTTCGCTCTTTGCATGCTGCATTTAATTTGGAGCGAGAGGCTCAGTCTTTAAATTCATGAGTTGTCTAGCCGTTATACGAAATTAGTGACCAATAAGGTTTTAAAGAATAAAAAAAATGCTATAATAAAGAGCTATGTTGATGGGCTGATAGCTGGCCTTGTATTGATTTTGTAAAGGGAGAAGTTTATGTTAATCTTGACTCGGCGAGTGGGGGAAACTTTGATGATCGGTGACGATGTAACTGTCACTGTACTTGGAGTCAAAGGGAATCAAGTTCGAATTGGGGTGAATGCCCCAAAAGAGATTGCGGTTCATAGAGAAGAAATCTATGATCGAATTAAAAAAGAACAAGAAGAACAAAGCGGATCGTCAGAAACAACCGATTCTGAAGAAGAGTAAAAATCCGGAGAGATGGCCGAGAGGCTGAAGGCGCTCCCCTGCTAAGGGAGTATGGGTTTTATCGCCCA
>CAZGYJ010000156.1:0-6261 GCA_964530345.1 uncultured Methylomonas sp. | reverse complement strand
TTTTTCAGAGCCTTAACTGCTTTAATGCGCAGTTCGCGAATTGCCTGACCAATTTCAGGTCCCTGCAAATTTTTCTGCATGATTTCCGAAGTATCAATTTCTGAAGCGGCTTGCCTGACAGCAAGAAGAAACCGCGCCTGTGGATAGTCATTTTTTTCAAGTCCGGTTCGACCTTTTGCATCTGCTTCACATGCTAAAACAAATTTTTCCAGATCATGATCGGGCTTAAAGGCACCAAGCGCAGCTAGCATATCTACGATAGTTGCGGGGCGTAGCTCAAAAATTCGATGGCAATGCGTATGGTATTGCATCACTTTTGCAGCTAGTCGGGAATACTGATTGGGAACCCGTAAGCGGACGCATAATTTTTTTAAGATTGGCAGACCGGCGGTTTCATGGCCTCGATGACTGGGCCACATTTGTTTTGGGGTTACGCCTTTACCCAGGTCATGGGTAAGCGTGGCAAACCTGACCATCGGATCGGAAGATAATGACACCGCTTGGTCGAGGGCCAGTAAGCAATGAATGCCAGTGTCAATTTCTGGATGATATTTTGCCGGTTGAGGGACGCCAAATAATTGTTGAATTTCCGGGAAGATAATTGCCAAAGCCCCGCACTCTTTGAGTGCAGTAAAAAAAGCAGAAGGCGTTTGTTCCGATAATGCCTTTTTTGTTTCCGCCCAAACCCTTTCAGGAACCAGGCTGTTGATTTCACCATTGGCGACCATTTGTTGCATGAGTTTTAGTGTTTCCTGGGCAATACTAAATCCTAAATGGGCATAGCGTGCGGCAAATCTCGCTACTCGTAATATTCTGACGGGATCTTCGCTGAATGCAGGGGAGATATGCCTTAATCTTTTATCCTGAAGATCTTTTTGACCATGATAAGGGTCAATCAATTTTCCTTCGGGAGTCATGGCCATGGCGTTGATGGTGAGATCACGGCGAACCAGATCAGCTTCTAAGGTCACGTCAGGGTCGGCATGAACGATAAATCCTTTGTAACCTGGTGCGGTTTTTCTTTCTGTTCTCGCCAGGGCATATTCGTCATGGGTTTGCGGATGGAGAAATACCGGAAAATCTTTACCAACGGCTTTAAAACCTTGCGCCAGCATTTGATCAGGTGTTGCGCCAATAACGACCCAGTCTCGCTCTGTGACTGGAAAATTCAACAGTAGATCCCGGACTGCGCCGCCCACCAAATAGGTTTTCATAAAAAAATTTCGACAACAAAAAGCATTGAATATTGATAGTATACCTGTGACTTATAGGTTTTTCGATGCTTGAAATTTTTCTTTATTGCTTGTCGTTTGGTGGCCTTGCCGGATTGGTGGCCGGGTTGTTTGGTATTGGCGGCGGTATTATTTTAGTGCCATTTTTCCTGTGGCTGTTCAGCGCAAAGGGGTTTTCTCAGGACCTTGTTATGCACAGCGCCGTTGCAACTTCATTGGCAACCATCATTGTGACCGCAATTTCATCGGTTTTTGCCCATCACAAGCTAGGCTCGGTATTGTGGAATGTTGTCCATAAACTTGCTCCCGGTGTATTAATCGGTGCTGTGACGGGAGCAGCATTAGCTGATAAATTACCAACCGAAACATTACGTTTGATTTTTGCGTGCTACCTTCTGATTGTATCGGTGGAAATGATTTTTCAGTGGCGGCCAAAAGCAGAGAAGCAGCATCCGTCATCACTAATGTTAGTTATTTCCGGGATTGCTATTGGCGCGCTTTCTTCAGTTTTAGGGATTGGCGGAGGTACGCTTACGGTTCCGTTATTGACCAAATATGGTTTTCCAATACGCAATGCCGTTGCCATTTCCAGTGCATGCGGATTACCCATTGCAATTTCAGGGTCAATAAGTTTTGCGTTGTTAGGTCTAGGCAAGACCAGTTTGCCGGAAGGCAGTATTGGTTATGTTTATTGGCCGGCATTTTTGGGAATTGTTTTGACGAGTATTCTAATGGCGCCGGTTGGAGCGAAACTGGCTCACCGATTACCCACGAAAATCTTAAAACGAATTTTTGCTGGTTTGCTTTTTGCTGTTTCCGTCAACATGCTTCGTTAAACAAGATACTATAAAATTAATTGCTTATTATTGATTACGGGAGAAAAAATGTGGTTTAGAGTGTTTGTCGGGGTGGTAATTGCACTCAAGCTTGCTTCATTCTGGTATTTTGTCAAATATGGTCAATTTGTAGATAATGATTCTGCTCTTTATATCAAACTTGCAGAAAACTTACTGAATTTGCAAGTTTTTTCAGAATCGTCTGTCGCCCCATTTGATGCACACGTCTTTAGAACGCCAGGATATCCTGCATTTCTGGCTTTATTATCATTGCTTGGTATGGAAGGAAACTACTGGGCAGTTTTTTGGCAGGAAATTATTTACGGTTTTTGTATTTTCCTGTTCTATCACTTTGGAAAATCATTGTTTGACAGGAATATTGTCATTGCCGGGGTCATCTTTCTGTTACTGGAACCAGGCAGTTGGGTGTATCCCAAGTTGATTATGACAGAAGTGCTGTTTTTGCCGTTTTTCTTTGCCGGAATTTTTCTAATCGGTATTTATCTTCGTAACGCTAAATGGCAAAATTTAGCAATAGCAGGGGGGTTATTAGGGTTGGGAGCTTTGGTGCGTCCCGCCGTGCTATATTTTCCGCTGGTTGTGGCCGTGACCTTAATTGGCTTTAATGTTAAAAATTATTCCCGGTGGCTTCATGCCGGAGTTTTAATATTGACGTTTTTCATAACACTTTCACCCTGGTTGATCCGAAATTATGTTCATTATGAAAGAGTTTTCATGTCCAGTGCCAAAGGCAATATTCTGGCTAAATATCATGTGCCGATTATTTGGGATGCGGCAGGCGTAATACCACGTGAACAGGGCAATATCAAAGCCATTAAGGAAATTAATCAACTTGTCAAAGAGCGATCAGACAAGCTTGGTCGGTCTTTAAATGCGGTGGAAATTGATGAATTAGAACAACAATTTGCTGTTTCAGAATTGAAAAAATACCCACTGCTTTATTTTAAACAATGGATTTATGGCAGTATCAAAACTATGGTGGGTCCTTTTATTACTCAACTTTATGACTCGTTCGGAATTCGTTCAGTACGTCCCCATTTTTATGATGTGATTAAACAGTCCAACAGCTTTGCCGAGGGTGTGATTAATTACTTCATCAATCTGGATTTTGTGTTTTTGCTCAATGCGGTTGCAACCATTGCGATGGCCGGTTTTGCGTTACTGGGTGTATTTTATATTATTAATCAAAAGGATTGTTTTTTGTGGATACTAATGTTGGCAAATTTTTATTTTATTTTTTTGCCGGGGCCTGAAGGCTATCCAAGGTTCCGTTTTCCGGTCAGCTTGTTCTGGTTTATTCAGGCATATTATGGTTTTCGATGGCTTAGAGAAAAGTTAAATCGAAATCAAGTTGTTCAAACTTTGGTTGATTGACAATGCGATTTAGGCATATTGTTGTATTGCTGGTTTTATTTAGAATCGGGTTGCTGGCGTATTTCGTTTTAACTGAAGGAAAATATCTTTACCCTGATTCGCCGATGTATCTTGCGTTAGCAGAAAATTTGATTAAGCATCATGTTTTTTCACTGTCAGCAACTGAACCTTTTATCCCTCATGTTTTTAGAACGCCAGGATACCCGGTATTTTTGGCGATTTTTAATTTTTTGGGGGTGGAAAATCCTTACCTGATAGTGCTGGTTCAGGAAATAATATATGCAGCAACCATTGTGGGTTTTTATTTTTTAAGCCGGGGACTTTTTGATCGTAATATGATTCGCGGCGGATTAATTTTTTTGTTATTGGAGCCAGGGGGGCTGACTTACCCCAAGCTTTTGTTGTCAGAAGTTTTATTTTTTCCTGCATTAGTATTCGGAGTTTTGTTAATCGGACAGTATTTGCGGAGAAACCGGCTTTGGTATTTGATTATCGCCGGGTTCATAATGGGGCTGGGTGCGTTGGTAAGACCTGGAATGATATATTTGCCAGTTATTTTGGCAATGATATTAATAGCTTTTAATTTTAGGCAGAAAAAAACATGGTTGCACGCCATTACTTTGGTCATTATTTTTGGAATTGTTATTACGCCTTGGCTGGTAAGGAATCACTATCATTTTAATAAGTTTATGTTGTCAGGGATTCAAGGCTACACCCTTGCTAATTATCATGTTCCAATGGTTTGGGAACTATTTAAGGGATTGCCTCAGGCGGAATCCCAGAACATCATTCAAGGCAAAGTTGACACGGAAAAGCAACAATTGGAAAAAACCTTGGGTAGACCTGCTTCAGCAGCTGATGTTTTTCATTTGCAACAAAAAGTTGCAGTAAAGGAATTGTTAAAAATGCCGGGAGCCTATAGCGTTGCCTGGTTATATGGCATGTTAAAGACCATGAATGGTCCGAATATTATTGAGCTGTATGATATTTTAAGTATCAATCCAGATCGGCCCAGATTATTCCAGATAATATCTGAACAAGGTTGGACAGGTGTTTTTTATTATTTGGTTAAAACTGATTTGCTGTTTTTACTCAACAGTATTCTGACTATTTTAATGACCGGTTTGGCTTTATTGGGTGCAATCAGTATTTTAAAGTCTAAAGATGCGTTTTTATGGGTGATGATGCTCAGCAATTTTTATTTTATTGCTTCAGCAGGACCAATGGGGGAGGCAAGATTTCGTTTTCCTGTCGGCTTGTTCTGGTTTATTCAGGCTTACCTGGGTTGGCGATTTTTGGTAGCGGTGTTGCAACATTGGCGACATGGTTTTTTTCTTAAAGCCGAAGCCGTCAAATGAAATTCAACATACTGATTGCCTTTCTGATTATTGTAAGAATCGCCGCATTTATTTATTTTCTAGCCATCGAAGGTCAGTACATGACTTTCGATTCTCAATCCTATTTGACGCTGGCAAAGAATCTGGTTGAGCATCATGTGTTCGCTTTTGAGGCGCAACCGCCATTTTCTGCTCATGTCTGGAGAACGCCAGGTTATCCATTATTTTTAGCGCTTGTTCATTTGCTGGGGATGAAGAGCCTCTATTGGGTGATTTTCTTTCAAGAGCTTATTTTTGGACTTTTTATCTATATTTTTTATCGTTATGGCAAACCGCTTTTTGGAACGAAAATAGCCAAAATAGGCTTAATATATTTGTTGATCGAACCAGATGGCTTGGCATTTCCGAAACTGATTATGACCGAAACTTTATTCATGCCTTTTTTATTAGGCGGGATCCTGGCAATTGGTTATTACATAAAATTCAAGCATTGGCGATATTTGATTTTTTCCGGGTTGTTGATGGGAATTGGCGCGTTGATCCGACCGGCCATTTTATATTTGCCCATTGTTATTGCCGTGGTGCTTCTAGTGTGCGGCTCCTTTGCCAGCAAACGATGGTTACATGTTGGCGCTTTTTTTCTGGCATTTGTACTGGCTGTGTCTCCCTGGCTGATTCGAAACTATCTTCACTATCAAAAAATCTATTTTTCCGGCCAATCCTCTTATGGGCTTGCCTATTTCCATGTGCCGATGATTCTGGAAGCCGAAAAGAATTTGCCATTTGAACAGGGCTGGGAGTATGTGGCGAGTCGGGTTCGCGAAAAATCCAAACAATTAGCTGATAAACAAGGAAAGCCGGCCTCGCCATTACAAATCCATGAGATAGAAAAACAAGTGGCTATTGAGGAGTTGGCAAAATATCCTAAGACGTATGCCAAACGCTGGTTAATCGGTATGCTGAAATGCATGACTTCGCCCTTGATTATAGAACTCTACGATGTTTATAAAATTGATCGGGATGAACGTTTGCATTTGATGGAAGAAATTACAAAAGCAGATAGTCCGGTTTCCGGGGTTGTCAATTATGTATTAAACCAGGATCGACTATATTTGCTGGATGTCATTTTCAGCCTGGTCGTCGCGGTTTTTGCATTAATCGGCGCAACCTATATTACATTGCGAAAAGATTGTTTTTTGTGGGTTATGATGCTGACGACTTTTTATTTCATCAGTATTCCTGGGCCATTTGGACACGGACGATTTCGCGTACCCGTTGAAATTTTCTGGTTTATACAGGCTTTAATCGGGTTTTTCTGGGTTAAAGCCAGCGCAAGCAGGTTACTTCAAAGGTAGAAACCATTATTTTTTCTACTTATTTTCAGTGTGATTGCCGTTTCTGGAGCTGTGTTCTCGGACAGCCTGTTAGTGGTTGTGGTGACTGGAAAATTCAATTAATATC
>CAZGYJ010000155.1:2864-6267 GCA_964530345.1 uncultured Methylomonas sp. | reverse complement strand
TTCAAGGCCTGACGCAATATTCCGAAGAAGAACTTAAACAGTATTTTCAGCAATATCTGGGCAAAAAAATTTCTTTGACCCAGGTTTTTGTTATTGCCGAAAAGATTCAACAACGGTTTCGTGATGATGGCTATATTTTGACGCGTGTCATTGTGCCTGAACAAAAAGTCAATAACGGAGTTTTTAAAATCCAGGTTGTCGAAGGCTTTATCAATAAAATAAAAATTGAAGGGGATATTGGTCCGGTTGAAGCGCGTGTTAAAGCAACACTGGAAAATTTGTTAAACCGGCAGCCTGTTACTGAGCTAGAACTGGAGCGATACTTATTATTGGTTAATGATTTGCCTGGAATTCGTGCCGTTGGATTTTTGCGAGCAAATAATAAGGGTGATCTTGGTGGCTCGGAATTAGTGATTCAGGCAGAGCGAAAAGCGTTTGAAGGCTATGCCTATGTTAATAACCGTGGTTCAAAATACACGGGGCCATATCGTTTCGTTCTCATGGCAAGGGAAAACTCAGCCACTTTTCTGGGTGAACAAATTGAGGGGCTTTTTTTACATAGTCTTTTTGATGATGAACAACGTTTTGGCCAGTTAACGATTCGTCAACCTCTAAATAGCGAAGGATTATTGTTAGAGATGTCTGCCGGTTTTGGTCCTTCCCGTCCCGGTTTCGGGCTGGAACTGATCGATACCGAAACAGAAGCGCTGACTGTCAACGCACAACTCAGTTATCCCTTGATTCGCTCAAGAAAACATAATCTGTATGTTGAAGGCGGTTTTCAGAGTATTGATCAGGAAGTCAGAATTCTTGATGAAAAAATAACCCGCGACCAACTCAGGGTGTTTTTTGCCAATTTACTTTATGATTTTAAGGATGATCTGGGAGGGCAGTCCCAGATTTCATTCGGAATTCGTCAAGGCATTGATGTATTTGATGCCAGCGACAGGCGAGATCCTTTTTTATCTCGCGCGGAAGGCAGATCTGATTTTACCAGTCTCAATGTGTTTTTTTCCAGACATCAAAATTTATGGAAAAACCTGAGTTTGTTCGTCTCCGGAATCGGGCAGTATTCGTTTGATACCTTGCTGAGCCCGGAAGAATTCACTCTGGGTGGAGAGCGTTTTGGACGTGGTTACAATCCAGCCGAACTTGCTGGTGACAGTGGTTTAGGTATTTCAACAGAATTGCAATATACCTTGCCTGGGCCTTTTGAATTCTGGCAAACCATTCAGGCATACGGGTTTCATGATTACGGGGTAGTTTGGAACCGGGATCAAGGTGAAAAAAATCATGAGTCCCTGGCCTCGGCTGGACTGGGATTCAGGAATCAATTATTTGAGCAGGTTTTTATTGACCTGGAGGTTGCATGGCCTTTAACCCTAAAGCCAGATACCTACGACAAAGAACCGCGGTTTTACTTTCAGGTACTAACCCGGTTTTAACTGCAATAACGATCAGAGGTTGGAGACATGTCTCGACAGAACAACAAAAAAGGCAGGAAGGGAATAAAGTCCTGCTCAGAACTATCAAATTTTCCCGTTACATTTTATTCGTACAAAGTAACGTTTAAACCGACAATGATTGCCGTGGTGATGACCACTTTGCTTGGTCAAAGCGTTGTTATCGCTAATCCGGTTGGCGGTAAGGTAGTTGCCGGTTCTGCAAGTATCAATCGAAAATCCCCTGGACAATTGGAAATTATCCAGCACAGTAACAAGGCAGTGATTGACTGGCGGGGCTTTTCCATTGCCCGCGGCGAACACACGCAATTTCGCCAACCTTCCAGCTCTGCAATTGCATTAAATCGGGTGCGGGGCGGTCAAGCTTCATTGATCAATGGTGCATTAACGGCAAATGGCCGTATTTGGCTGATTAATCCAAATGGCGTTTTGTTCGGAAAAGGTGCGCAGATTAATGTTGGTAGTCTGATGGCGACCACCAGTGATATATCTAATGATGACTTTATGGCGGGTCGTTATCAATTTAACAAACCAACTGATAATCAAAATGCTGCCATTGTTAATCAAGGGGTCATTGAAGTTACAGAGGGTGGTTCGATTGTTCTGGCAGGACAACGTGTTAGTAATGAAGGCTCAATTAAAGCCAGATTAGGACACGTGGTATTGGCCAGCGGTGATACTTTTACCATGGATTTTCATGGTGATGGTCTGCTTCAGTTTGATGTCGGGGAACCAGTCAAGCAACAATCTGGAAATAATCAGGCTTTGCTTGCTAATTCAGGACAAATTATTGCTGATGGCGGCATTGTAGAAATGACCGTGAAAACCCGAGATACCATGATTGACCGGGTTATCAATATGGATGGCGTTATTCAGGCGCGATCGGTAAATGAAAAAAATGGTGTCATTATTCTTTCGGGAAACAGTCAGGGGCAGGTTGCTGTTTCTGGAAGTCTGGATGCCTCTGGAAAAGCATCAGGGCAAACAGGCGGCAGGCTAAAAATATCTGGTGATGACGTTTTGCTTGATGACGCAACGATTGATGTTTCTGGCGAACAAGGGGGTGGCACAGTTCTGATAGGTGCCGACATTCACGGCACTGGATTTGAACATAACTCCAAAACATTACAGGTAACAGATAAAACCAGAATTGATGCTGATGCATTACATGAAGGTGATGGTGGCAAGGTGGTTTTATGGGCTGATCAGTCTGCAAATATAAATGGTGTCATTACAGCTAAAGGAGGTAATATTTCTGGAGACGGCGGTTTCATCGAAACATCAGCCAGGCATCGTTTAACACTGAATGCCAGTCCTGATGCTTCAGCGCCAAATGGTGCGGCAGGAACCTGGCTAATTGATCCTGATGATATTGTCATTACCGATTCTGCAGGTGGCGGTATTGCAAGTAATCTGGTCTCTGCAGCCACTATTAATACCGTACTTGATACTGGTACCAATGTGACTTTGGATACCAGTAGTGTGCCAACTCCAAGTGCTTTTGTACCTCAAGGTAATATTACTCAACAAAGTGGTGCAACGATTAGTAAATCATCGGGGAATGATGCCACCCTGACATTACAAGCCAATAATAATATTGTCTTGAATGACAGTATTATTTCAGCATCAAATAAATTAAATGTGGTGCTCAATTCAGATAGGGATTCACAAAATGGAGGGGCCATTGACGTGAGACCGGGGAGTGAAATCAGAACTAATGGCGGAGATATTGTGCTTGGAGGTGGTAATGATCCGCTGAATACTCCATCAATTGCTTCAGTAACTGATTTTAGGAATGGCATTAAAATTGGTACAGCCCAGCAACAGGCAGTTATTATTGATGCTGGGGGAGGGAATATTACCATGACTGGCAAGGGATTGATAAATCAACAGATTGATCAACCAAATGGAATTGCTATTTCTGGAAAAAGCATCATACG
>CAZGYJ010000155.1:0-2764 GCA_964530345.1 uncultured Methylomonas sp. | reverse complement strand
CGGTTATACTAAATGGTACTGGCGGGAATGGACAGGTAGGAAACCGGGGGATTTATATTAATGGCAGGAATGCCAAGATCAACACCCAAAGCGGAAATATCACGCTGACTGGAACCGGGGGCCAAAACCAGCAGTCTGATTCGGATACTAATGATGGGGTTTCGATTTTAAATGGTGGCAGCATAGAATCCCAAACCGGAAATATTACTATTTCAGGAACCAGCGGTTTTGGTAAAAAAGGCAATCAGGGGGTCAACCTGGGGAGTTTCGATAATAATATTTCAAAAATTGTTTCCAATGGAGGTGACATTGCTATCAATGGTATTGGCCTAGGGGAAGCTAATAACCCTCCCATTACAACTTCTGTTTTTGAACCCGGAAACAGAAATCACGGTATTGCCATTTTTAATAATGGTCGGGTTGAAACAGCTGGCTCAGGAGATATTTCTATAGAAGGTCGGGCAGAAAATGCAGATGCAGCGGGCATTTTTTTCTCTACATTTAATAGTAAACTACAGAATATCCCTGGACCCGTTATATCGACGGGCTCGGGCGATGGCGTAATATCCCTCAAAGCCAATCGTTTGTTGATGGCTGAGGCTGGGGAAATCAGTGGCTCAGGCAAATTAATCATGGCTTCCACTGATGTTAATCAGGAAATTCGAGTTTTTGAAAATGCACCAGTAAGAGGTGAGAATGATAGTGTTGGCTATGAAATAAGTCATTCAAAAATAGGCTCGGATTTTAAAGAAATTGAGATTGGTCAGGATGTGAGTTCTGCAAACGTTGCTATTGATAGCAATGGCGTTTTTTTCAGAAATAAAACCACCTTATCGGGCAAACAAGTGATTGCTGATGGTCCAATATCAATGGGCCTGACCAGGGATTTGGTTATTAAGGCCGGTAATGCTGTTGATATCAATGCAGATATCAACACATCTGCAGGTAACCTTGATATTGAAAGTGGTGGGACAGTGACCAGTGTTGCCAAAATTGATACTTCGGGGGGTAGTACCGATGATCCCGGGTCAGTCAAAATTGAAGCAGCCGGAGATATTGCTGTCGCCGATATTAAAACACGATCCGAATTTAATGGCGCCAATAATATTACTATAACCAGTATTTCCGGGAAAATTGATACAACTTCAGGAGTGCTTGATGCTTCAGGAAGTGACCCGGGTTTACCTAATGATAGTGATGCCGGTAATATCAAGCTGGAAGCACAAGGCGACATTGAAACCAGTGATGTTCTGGCAAATGCTACTTCTGGGAATGGCGGCGATATTACGGTGATCAGTCATGCAGGAGGCATTCGTGGTTCTGATGGGTTCCGTTCTGATTCAACTGAATTAAATACTGCTAATTTGAATTCTGCGAATGCTGGTAATATTTTACTTGAAGCCCAAGGCGATATTGAAGTTGGTGATCTTGATGGCAGATCAAACCACAATGGAAATTCGGGGAATGCAGGAAATATTACTATTAAATCTGTTGCTGGTGATATTTCTACTGGAGCTATGCTGGCCTCAGCTTCATCGACTAATGATACCGGAGATGGCGGTGATATTTCAGTCAGTACAGACAATGGGGCAGTTAATATTAATGATGTTATCGACTCTGCTGCAAAGGGTGGCTCAAATTCTGTTGGTAGTGGCGGTGCGGTGACGATTCAGGCAAAAAATGATGTTGCCGTTCAAAAAAATCAGACGGGGCCACTACCAAACTTGATTCAAACCAGTTCAGTGACTACAGATAATGATGCTCAGGATGCAGGGAATATTAACTTAGCAAGTAGTGATGGCAAGGTAGTCATTAATGGCGCTATTGAAGCAATATCTCAAGGCACGCTCAACGCTGGAAATGCTGGCAATGTTAAGATCTTTGCAGATAAAGAAATCAGGATAAATAATATTGACGTTGTTGCCAACGGTACTGGGGTTGATGGAAAAATTGAAGCAATCACTGATGATGGAAGTGTACTTTCGTCAGGCATAATCAATACGGAAAGTGGTTCAGTTGTTTTTAAGGCTAATGAGGCTACGGAAGCGACTATTGCAAATATAACACTGGAAGATGATGTTAATACTCGTTTAATGTTATTACGGGCCGACGATGAAATTGTTCAAAACAGTGGCATTATTCAAACAAAAGAACTGGGTATTGAAGCGGAAAAGGTATCCAGCCTGAATACATCTGATGTTGATGTTATTGCGGCAAAGATTACAGGAGCAGGGCAGGATTTTATTTTTTCTGATGCTGACAATTTTGCTGTTGGCAATGTGAATAATCTTTCAGGGATCACCACTAATAATGGTTTGGTGCAATTGAAATCAGACAATACCATTACTTTCGAGGGTGATATTGCAACTCAGGGAGGAAATCTAAAATTAGATGGACCATCGAAACTGGCAGCAGATACCATTTTTTCTACGAATGGCGGGAATATGGATTTCAATGGTCCAGTTGATGGTGGTTTTACACTTGTGCTTAATGCCGGAAAAGGCGATATCAGGTTTTTTAAAGATGTTGGGGGTTCAGATCCACTGGGACCGGTGACGATCAATAATGCTAAAGATGTCACTATTGAAAAACGGTTTATTGCTGATGACACCTTAGTTAATCATACAGGTAATTTTATTACGGGAGAAGCTGGCTTTCTGGACTTAAATAGTCTGGAAATCAATAAAAATGCGCATTCTGCAACATTAACAGGAAAAGTTGCCGGAGCGGGGGATAAAGAAACAGCTTTACAGGTGAAAGGCCC
>CAZGYJ010000154.1:0-6327 GCA_964530345.1 uncultured Methylomonas sp. | reverse complement strand
GGTGGCAAACATGGTCACGGTGGCTCTGGATCCGGTGGTGGTCAGGGTAACCATGGTGGCTACGGCTATGATAATGGTTCTGATATGGATGATGGTGGTTATGATGATTGGGGCGGTGATACTCCTTAATCTCTTGTCCATTGTTTACAAAAAGGAATTTGTCTAAGATTATTGCTTGTTCGGTATTGCAACAAAAATACCGGGCAAGCAGTGATATAACTTATAACTCGATCGGTTTTTAGTGATGCTGATAAACTTTGCTCAGTTGAATCATTAGTTTTCTAAATTAAGGAGTTGGTTTTTGTCAGAACAAACTTTAAATACATATTTACGTGATAGTTTGAAGGCATGTCGACAAAGTTTTTTTGCCGTTGTTATATTCAGTTTTTTTGTCAACTTGTTAATGTTGACGGTCCCAGTTTTTTTGCTGCAAATTTACGATCGTGTTATTCCTAATAAAAGCACCGATACACTAATTTTTTTAACCCTAATTGCGGTTTTTGCATTAATTACACTTAGTGCGCTTGATGCGATTCGCAGTGCTATTTTAATGAGAATTGGCGCGTGGCTGGATCATCGATTGAGCAGTCACATTATTAGCGGCACCATCAATCGTTCCTTGCGCAAGGAACGGCCCTCCTCAATTCGGGTGCTGTACGATCTTGCCACCTTACGGAATTTTTTTTCATCACCCGCTCTGATCACTATTCTTGATTTGCCCTGGGCACCAGTTTTTACTCTGGTATTATTTTTGTTGCATCCACTTATCGGTACGATTACCTTGATTGGCCTGATTATTTTGGCTGGATTAGCAGTGTTGAATGAATACCTCAGCCGTTCGCTGGTAAAAAACTCTGAGATGTCAGCCAGCAAATTAACCGAATATGCATCATCAGTCGTTAAAAATTCCGATGTCATTGAAGCGATGGGAATGCGAAAAAACTTCCTGAATCAATGGAATCAAAAAAATCAAGCTTCTCTGGAGACACATGCCAAATCGGCAGCCAAGACTGGCTGGATAAGCACCCTGGCGAAATTCATACGTTTTGCTTTGCAAATTGGCGTGATTTCTTGCGCGGGCTGGTTAATCATGAATGATCAGTTGACTGGAGGTGCCATGATGGCCAGCGTGCTGTTGATGAGACGCGCAATTGGTCCGATGGGAATGGCTATTTCTTCCTGGAAATCTGTATTGACTGCTCGAAATGCTCTCCATCAAATCAGTTACCGCTTAGATATTGCGCCAACATTAAGGTCTAGTCCTCCCATGGCCCAACCCAATGGTGCGCTTTCAGTTGAAAAAGTCACTTATTATTATCCCAAAAGTAAAAAACCGGTTTTATATAAAATTGATTTCTCTATCGATCCGGGAACAAGCCTGGGGATTGGTGGCCCAACGGCTGCGGGAAAATCAACATTGGCTAGATTACTAGTCGGTATAGCAAAACCTTCTTCCGGTAAAATTAAACTCGGCGGCACCAATATCAGACAATGGGATTCAGATGATCTAGGCCCTTATATTGGCTATCTGCCTCAGGATGTGGAATTGTTTGCCGGCACATTTCGCCAAAATATCGCGCGTATGGAAGAAGGTGATTTATCTGAAGTTATCGAGGCAGCAAAAATTGCTAATGTTCACGACATGATTATGCAGTTTCCTCAACAGTATGATACTGAAATCGGTGATCAGGGGGCTTTCCTTTCAGGAGGCCAGAGACAGCGAATTGCGTTGGCCCGAGCTGCTTATCGAAATCCAAAATTGATTATACTGGATGAGCCTGATGCAAATCTTGACAGAGAGGGTCGTGAAGCCTTAGTTAATGCGATTACCAAGCTAAAACAAAAAGGTGCAATGATTATCCTGATTTCCCATCAGTCCAGCATGTTAAAGCTGACAGATAATGTCATCATGCTAAAAAAAGCCCGCGCAGAAAAAATTTCTGAAGATCATCAGGAAAAACCGTTGCAAGCACCGACTGATTTTCCCAAGCCAATGTCTGTTAAAACAATCAATAGCCGTGAAAGCAGGTTGCAGGAAATTCAAAATGCGACTGATGCATTAATCTCTACCTTTAATGACCTATCAAAAAAACGAGATAAATAAAGATGGCAACTTTAGCAGCGGATTTTGATAACAATACTTTTTTTAAAGAAACCCGGCGCTTAATATTAATCGGTTATTTAGTGCTGGCTGCATTTATCAGCGCGCTGCTTGCATGGACAATTTTTGTCCCACTTTCAAGTGCTGCGATTGCTCCGGGGGTGGTGAGCGTTGATGGCTACAGCAAAAAAATTCAGCATTTGGAAGGCGGGATCATTAAGGAAATTCGAGTTAGAGATGGCGACAGCGTAACCGCTGGACAAATTCTGATGACATTGGATAAAACTCAGGCTCAGGAAGAATATGAGTCTCTAAGAACTCAGCTTGTGCTTGTTACAACTCGCCATGCAAGACTGATTGCAGAAAAACAACAACTAGCTGAAATTGCTTTTCCTGAATGGCTTTTAGCAGAGGCTTCTGATGACTTGATATTAAATGCAATCAGAAAACAAACTGAGGCATTGGAATCAAGAAGACAAGATCACCAGCAAAAACTGTCGATAATCCAGAACCGACTAAACCGGCTTGAAAATCAACTTCGCCAACTTCTAGCTAGTCTGGAAGCCCAAAAAAGACAGCTTGCTATTGTCCGTGAGGAATTAAAGCAGAATCAACAATTTTTGCAGCAGGGTTTAATTACCCGTAGAGAATTGTTTGAACTACAAAATGATGAAATAGGAACGGAAATTGGGATCAAGGAAAAACAATCTCAGATTGCTGCCATTAAACAGCAAATAAGTCAGTTGCATTTGCAAAAATCAGATATTGTCTCATCGAGAAATACTGAGATTACTCAACAAATGCAAACTGACCGGGAATCAATCGTCAAGTTGACTCATCAGCTCACTAAGGCCAAAGATATATTGTCAAGAAAGACCATTGTCGCACCTGTTTCCGGCACCATTGTTAATTTAAAAAAACATACTATTGGCGGCGTAATTACAGCCGGGGAGGAGATTATGGAAATTGTCCCCGTTGGCCAAAAATTGTTGGTGGATGCTCATGTTGAGCCTAAGGACCGGGATATTATTTTGCCCGGACAAAAGGCTGAGGTTCGTTTTACTGCTTTTAACCAGCGGGTATTAAGGCCAGTTAAGGGTATTGTTAAAGTTATTTCAGCTGATCGTTTAACTGATCCAAAAACCCAAATTCCTTATTATTTAGCAACCATTGAACTCACAGAAGATCCGACTGTTGTGTTAAACAACACCCCGATTTATCCAGGAATGCAAGCGACGATTATGATTATTACTGGTGATCGAACTGCAATGGAATATTTAACCGATCCTATCTTAAGACGATTCACCAGAGCATTCAGGGAAGACTAATAAAAATAATATGAGTAATAAAAACAAAAAACGTGATCAAAAACGTAAATCCAGAAAAGCGGCGCAAGCAAAATACAAACGTCGTAATCGGGAGTATCAACTTGGTATTTGGGAGCAATTGCTGGATTGTAAAATCAAGGATGTTGAATTTCCGGGCGGGCGAACGCGAAAATCATTTCGTTTACATCTGCTGGATGGCCGGACTGTTATTGCGACTGAACGCAATGAACGACCCAGAGTCAGCATGGAATGTGCTGTTTTACACAACATTGGAAAAACTTCCGCAGCAGTTCCAGAATTGATTGCAACTGACGGAAGTTACCGCCTGGTACAAGAAGATTTGCAAGGAACCCGGCTTTCCCAGGCTTTGAATAATGCCGATGAAGAAATAACCGAACAATTATTGGATGTTTCTTTGAGAAATCTTGCGACAATTCAACAAGCGGGATCTCAGCATGGTTTCGATCAACAGTTTCAGGAAATTGGCAATACCCAGGAATGGATAGAAGGGCTGCTTGATAGACCAGCAGTAATTGGTCAGCATTTTAAAATTGCTGCGCCTCGGCCAAAACTTAGTCAGCTTGAAGTGTTACTAGCCGTTACTAAGCCCCGGTTTGTGAAATGGGATAGTCGTCCCGGTAATGCGATGGTTCTCGAAAATAACGACATTGCCTGGTTTGACTGGGAACATTGCGGTACCCGAAATCGACTTGATGATCTTGCCTGGCTTTTATGCGATGAATTTGTTCCTGATATTCAGGGTATGGAAAACCGGCTTATCGATAATCATCTTGAATTCTTCGCTGATCATTTTGGCCGTGACCAAGCCCGAGAATATCTTTATTGCTTCGGGGTATTTCATAGCTGTGTTCGGTTGGGTTTGATTCTGAGTTATAAAGAAGATGGTTCATGGTGGGATTTAGAGCATTGCCTGTCAGGAGATAAAGCGGGCGTCACCCTGGATTTAACACAACGAATTTGTTATCGGGCTTCCCGCTGGGCAAAGCAGTCGGAACTGACAGAAATGTTAAGTCCCTGGTTTATTGAAATAGCAGAACAATTAAAACAACAACGAGAAAACTAATGTCTATTCCAGCCACTAAAATTCCTACTAACAGCTCTCAACCTTTCTGGTTAGATCAGATATTAACAACATCAGATCAATTGCCGTATCAAGGTGATTTCGATATCCAGGGATTAAAAATTAATATTCATGGTTATGATCCCGAAATTTATCTCTGGGTCGAAAAGTATCTCTATCCATTAAATTTATCGGCGCCATCGAACACCGAGTTAAGCTACCGAATAAATTTTCTTCATTGTGACGATTTGGTATTAGCCGCATTGAATACCATTGAAAATAATGAGATTGACACACGAAGAATCAGTAATGCCAGAAGAAGTTTGGATCGTATTTGTGTGAGTAAACAAATTACGGTTGATTGCGATCCCTTCTATGGCATGTTATGGGTAACTGACCGTTCAACTAATTCTATTACTGTGGTTCTATCGGCAAAGGTTCGCTGGCCTTTCCTGGAAATATCACGTGTTGTTCGTGATTTGATTACCCGGTTTCTGGAGGATAAAGGCTGGATTCTGTTTCATGCCGGCGCTATACAAAGTAATGAAAAAAACTATCTGGTCATTGGTGATGCCAGTGCCGGTAAAACCTCTTTTATTATTGCGATGCTTTATGCTGGTTCTGCCTTTATTTCCAATGAGCGGGTATTTGTAAAGCTTGTTGATGGCAGGGCACAAATGCTTTCCTTCCCAATGCCAATTGCGGTTGGTCTTGGCACGATGGTTCAGTATCCTGAATTAATAAAATTTATCCGCCAACCGCAATATTGTCAATATCCGCCTCGGCGTATTAATTTTGCAAAAGTTCATAATACCCCTGAGTGGAAATGGCCTGAGCTGGAAGATAAAATACAGTTTTTACCTCAAGAACTCAGTCGACAATTTTCTGATATCTCAGGGGTTCCTGGCGGCAATATTGATGGTGTCATTGTTCCTTGCAGGCGGAAAAGACAAATTGTGGTGCTTGAGTCTCTGGATAAGAAAACCATTGGTTCTGTCGTAACGCATAATTGTATTGATCGCAGTCATGACGAAATCTATCCGCCCTGGATGCCTTTGCCTTTTCAACAACCTTCATCAGAAGATATAAAACAAACCATTTCATTTTTAGAAAATTTACCAAATAGTCGAATTGCATTTTCCGGAGATAAAAATAGGCGGAATGAAATTAAAACTTACCCAGAGCGAATATTTAAAGCGCTTGTTAGTGAATCCGAAGCCTAAGATTTACAATTCAGGGTTTTCTGTTGGCTAAAATTTCATATTAGTGGTTTAATTTTTTTAATAAAAAATCATTTGTTTCATACTTTGCCGATAAATTATTGATTGTCCAAGGTGTAATAAAATCAGTCATCAAAACGATAATTGCAATCACAGAAAAAATTGAATCATCAACCAGGCCAAGAATTTTTCCAATACTGATGGAAATGAGTACCGCTTCACCTCTTGGCACCATGCCCAAGCCGACTGCAAGATTATTAAATCGTTGTTTCGATATGTACCCTGCAGTGATTTTTCCTGCTACTGTTGCAATTAATAACGCAATTGTAAGCAAGATGGTGTCTCCATTCAGGAACTGACGAAGATTGACCTGCATACCCACAAAAACAAAAAAAATGGGGGCAAAAAGTTTTTCCAATGAGCCAATAATATCTTTAATAAGCCCAACCTTGTCATTGACACCATTTAGAATAAGACCGGCGATAAATGCACTGCTCACAATACCAATATCAAACAGATTTGTTAGGAAACTGACAAACACTACCATCATAACTGGAACTAGAAGTCGACTATGTGGTTCATCAAAATCGTATATTT
>CAZGYJ010000153.1:1775-6436 GCA_964530345.1 uncultured Methylomonas sp. | reverse complement strand
TTGATGCCAATGATAATTTAGTAGCTGGGGGAGAAACTCTCGCTGTGTTTTTGGATCCTAACTCTCCATATCCAGATGGATCAATCGCGCGCTGGTACAATGTTGAAGAAAACAATATGTCTATGACCTATTATACGAAGGAACAAGGATCTGTGCGCATGGTCAATAATGCGAATTCTAAGAGATACAAAATCACGGATGAACAAACTGATTGCGCAGTATTGTGCTATGTTGATAGCAATGGCTTACCTTACAATCCTCCCGTTTATGGAAGTGCTCCTGGTGATGGCACATTCCCTTTTGCGACCACATCTTGTATGGCATCAATTACTGGATAATTTTATAGTTGACAGAAAATCAAGTATAAAAATAATAGCTTTCTATTCCAGAACTATCAATCCGCTGCCTTTATTTGCAGCGGATTGAAATTATCTATGCACCCTTTTTTGTTAAAATCTCCTCTCATTTCCTGCATTCTTTAGTAGATTGCGAATACAAGTAAAGTAATCTACACTTTACTTTTACTTAAGTTATTGTCTTTTCTTAAACCTGAATTATTGGAGTTAATTTTAGCCCTTTATGCATGATGCAGAGAAACAAGTTCAATCTCTTAAATGGCGCGTCCCCCAAAATACCACCTTATATATTAAGCAGCGGCAAGATAGTGCAATTGTTTTTCATTCAAAATCCGGAGAAACACACCAGCTTAATGATATTGGAATAGCGGCATTATTGATCATTCAGCAACACCCTGTTTCGCTGAACGATCTAGCCGATCAAATTAATAAGCTTTACGAGGTCGAAACCCCATCTGAGTTAACTGTCCGGCTGCAGCGACTGGTAAAAGATTTTGAAATACTTGGTCTAATAGAACCATTCAAAGAATGAAATTGAGTCACTATTCAGTACCCGAACTACTTAAAGAAACATCAAGTAATAATGGAATAATATTACTTGTCGGGCCATTTTCAGTACGCCTTCGTACCCGTAACCGCCAATTAGTGAGTAATCTTCGTGACCTTTACCAGGACTTTTCAACCTGCTCAGTCAAAAATCAAATTGTTGATTTTCACATTGATATGTTTTCTCCATCAAATCATCGTCGCTGGATAAAACCGCAAATTAATTTCAGCATTGATGGCTTATTCCCTTTCAGTCCTTTTTCTGTTTCTCATGCAACTCCCTTATTTGAGTGGGGGTTTAATTGGTGTATCGCCCGTAACGCACAAAATTTTCTATTACTCCATGCCGCTGTTCTTGAAAAAAACAACAAATCTTTAATTCTTCCAGCTCTGCCCGGTTCCGGGAAAAGCACCCTTGCTGCGGCACTAAGCCACTCCGGCTGGCGCTTTTTATCGGACGAATTTTGCATTATTCGCCCTAGCGATGGGAAAATTATCCCAATTCCCAGACCAACCCCATTAAAAAATGAATCCATCCAAATTATTCGTGATTTTTCTCCTGACACATTTATCGGACCGCTATTTCACAATACCCGTAAGGGAACCATTGGACATTTGAGATCACCAACTTCGGCAATTGAACAACAGCACAAACCAGGAACACCCCGTTGGATTATTTTTCCAAGATATCAATCAAGCTCAAAAACCACTTTAATGCCATTGGATAAATCCTTTTCGCAGATGAAATTAGCTTCAAACGCCTTTAATTATGAAATTCAAAGTGAAGCGGGTTTTAAAACAGTGACCAGAATGGTTGATAATTGCGATTGCTATAATTTGACATTTAGTAATCTCAATTCCGCTATTTCCATACTCGACACCCTGGCTGATAATGTCTGATAATTTTCATTCCGAAAAAAACTTTATACTTAATTTCCTGCAAAACCCGGAAATTTCTAACTCATACACCAAGCAACAGTGGTCCTTGCTGCTGAGAATAGCTAGAAACGCTAATATTCTCGCTCATATTGGTTGGCTACTAAAACTAAAAAACCTTTTTGATGATGCCCCATCAAAAGTAAAAGACAATATCAATGCCGCACAAACAATCGTTGAATATAGAAAACAAACTGCACTTTGGGAGCTAGATCGACTTCACCATGCATTAAATGGTATTGGCACTGATATTATTGTTCTAAAGGGCGGCGCTTATCTCATTGCGCAGCTGCCTTTTTCAGAAGCCAGAATGTTTGCTGATATAGATATCCTGGTCAAAAAAGAAAAAATTGAAATGATTGAAGATATGCTACTCAAGCAGAACTGGAAATCAATGAAAATGGACGATTATGATCAGAAATATTACCGAGAATGGTCGCATGAAATTCCACCACTTAGACATATCGCACGCACCATAGAAGTTGATATCCACCACACAATTATACCGCCAACCAGCCGCTTAAACCCTGATCCACAAAAACTTCTGGCAGAAACAGTTGCCTCAAACGAAAATGGTTTTAAAACTCTTTCTTCTTATGACATGACATTGCATAGCGCAACGCATCTTTTTTATGATTCGGATTTGGAAAACAAGCTGAAAGATCTAATTGATCTTGATCAACTTATCACTCACTTTTGCAAAAAAGAGAACGATTTTGTTAATAAATTGATAGTTCGTGCAGGCGAATTGGATTTACAGCGACCACTTTTTTATACGCTTTATTTCACGCAAAAGCTGCTTGGGACAAAAATCACCGCCAATGAGTTAGAAAATTCCAAGAAAATTAGCGGCGTTTCCTTTCTAACTGTTTTTTTTATGGATATTTTAGTTCCTTTAGCAATCTTACCTGAACATCCAGATTATCCTAGACTTAGAGTTCGATTTGCCAGATGGCTTCTTTATATTCGGTCACATTATTTGAGAATGCCTTTGAAACTTCTAATACCGCATCTGCTATACAAAAGCAAAATCCGCTGGGAAGCAAGCAAAAGTACTGCTTAGCTTGCACTCCTTAAAAAAGATTCAAACATCAACAAACTCCAAATAGGTGCACTATAATCTTTGACGCCTGCCTGGTGTTGGTCAACCATTTTTCTTAAAAACTTTTGATCGAACAAATGACTATCACTCATCGCAGCACCCAGTAACGATTCCCGAACCCTTTCCTTTATGGGGCCTCTAAACCAAGACGACAAGGGGATTGAAAAACCCATTTTAGGCCGATACAAAATATCCTCGGGCAAATATTTTTCCAGTGATTTTTTAAAAATATACTTGCCCTCCTTTCCATGCAGCTTTAATTCCGGTCTTAATCCAGCCATCCACTCCACAAGCTGGTGATCAAGCAGTGGAACTCTGACTTCTAGTGAGTGCGCCATACTGGCCCGATCTACCTTGGTTAAAATATCTCCAGGAAGATAAGTTTTGATATCCAGGTATTGCACCAAAGAAAGTGGATCATCAAAAGGCGCTTTTTCACTATGTTTTCTGAATACTTCAACAGCTTGATATCCTTGCAGCTGATTTTTCAAAGATGGGCTGAATAATTGCTTTCGCAGCTCATCAGTCGAAATGGATACACTGTGAAAATAACCCGCAACTGAATCACGAGCAATGGACTGAAATGTAGATTTAGCACGAAAAATCTTTGGTGCCCAATCTGCCTTTGGATAAATTCTCCCTAATGCTCCAAAGACTGGCTGTCTGATTGCAGACGGCAGCCAAGATCGCATCTGCTCTTCATAGGTATGCCAGCGATATCGTCGATAACCCGCAAGATTTTCATCACCCCCATCACCAGAAAGCACCACAGTCACCTGTTTTTTTGCCAACTCACAAACTCGATAAGTAGGCAGTGCAGAGCTATCAGCATAAGGCTCATCATATAAACTGGACAACTTATCGATCAAACTATAGTCATCAGGATCAACCTGCTCTACTCGATGTTTAGTATGGTATTGTTGCGCTACCTTTTCAGCAAATTGTGACTCATTAAATTCGGGGTCACCAAATGAAATTGAACAAGTATTCACTGGATCCTGAGAATGCTGGGCCATCATAGCAACGACCGCACTGGAATCAACGCCCCCTGAAAGGAAAGCACCAAGAGGCACATCGGCAACCATGCGAATTTTTACCGCTTCCTGAAACCGCTCAATCAACTCATCCTGAATTTGATTTTCTTCTCCATGCTTATTGATAGAAAAATTAACATCCCAATATTTTCTGGCAATCAAATCTTTTTTGCCGCGCTTTATCGTTAGAGAATAGCCAGGTTCCAACTTATATACATTTTTGTAAATCGTTTTTGGATCAGGTATATAACCAAATCCAAAGTACTCTTCAATGGCAGTAGGTTCCAACTCTTTAGAAAATACAGGATGGACAACTAATGACTTTAATTCCGAGCCAAAAATAAAATACCCATTGGCAAGTTCAGTATAAAATAATGGCTTAATCCCCAGTCTGTCTCTGGCTAAAAAAAGAACTTCTTTCAGTCTATCCCAAATTGCAAAAGCAAACATCCCTCTTAATCGATCAACACACCTTTCACCCCACGCTTGCCACGCATATAAAATGACCTCTGTATCACAATGGGTTTTAAACACATAACCAAGTTTTTCGAGTTCAGTCCTCAATTCAGGAAAATTATATACCTCGCCGTTATATGTCAAAATTGCATTTCCATCTTGACTTACCATTGGTTGCTGGCCATGCGATAAATCAATAATCGACAGACGCCGATGAGCCAGCCCTAAACC
>CAZGYJ010000153.1:0-1675 GCA_964530345.1 uncultured Methylomonas sp. | reverse complement strand
AGGCTGTTTTTTACCATTAGAAGGATAAAAAATATTAGTATCAACACCATTGCAAATTCTTGTAATTTTTTTAGGAGAAATTCCAACCTTATCTAATAAATATTCTTCCAATTCTTTGGACAGAGGGATAAATCGGTGAATAAACAAATTTAGAACTCGCCTAATCCATTGGTATTTTTTGTTTTCCCCACGAGGATCAAACACATCCCAGCCATGCTCCCCATGAACTCTAAATTTTATACCAGCAAGAAAAGCAGGAATCTGATATTCAATGGTACCAAGATTACGCGTATGAAAAATTGCTGGTTGAATTTCTCTGAGTAATCGATACATCCGAACAAAAGACATCCAGTCTTGGCCAGGTTTTTTGTGTAGCGGGTAAATTTCAATTTCGTCCCGCTTAAGTCGGGATTCGAAATCAGTACTGGTCGTCAAACAGATAATTGCATGTCGATATTTACCTGAAGGCATGTTGTTAATTAAGTTAACAACACCGTTTTCCAGCCCACCAACACCTAGTTGATAAATTACATGGGCAATAAGTGGAGGATTTAATTTGGATTTCTGAATCAAAATTATGCTAGATCTTTAGCCAACCAAGGACCAATTGTTTGACTCACGGCAAGCGGTAATCGCTTCCATGCCGCAATAAACATCTGATATTTTGGATTCAAGGGATTAATATTGGGAAGCGTCGTGGAATTCACTAAATAAAATTCATAATACAAAGGTTCCGGTTCAAAACCCCAATGTCTTTTAAATTTATAAGATCCAGTACCAATTTTGCTTCTTCCAAAATCAAAAATTTTTATACCCTTAGCAACCGCACGCCGCATCACTTCCCAATACATAAAATCATTAGCTTTAACAGCGCGTGCCTGTTCCGTTCCGCCTCCATAATAAGGCAGAATCTGGTCTCGAAAATAAAAATTCATAACGCTGCTAACTAATTTTCCATTATGCTCAATCGTTAAAATTTCGCATTGATCTTTAAAAACATCTTTTAACGCCTGAAAATATTTTTTTGGTAAAACCGGAGTACCTAAGTTTCTAACACTTTCTGAATATGCTGAAAAGAAACGGTCAATATTTTCATCCACAACGCTTGTTAGGCCCGCTTTAATGCCCTTTCTAACCATTGCCCTCTGTTTTCTAGGTATTGCTTGCAGATTTTTTTCTTCTTCTGGATCCAATTCCTTCCGAAAAGTAACATACAAATCTTTGAAAGGTCTATCTGGTGTCATTTGCACTTGATTTCTCATTTCCAAATGATCGACACCTAACTCGTCCGCTAATCGGCAGGCTTCCTTATCTAACTTCTGAAAAGTTGCATCATCATCGGCAATAATTCCTCCATATACACAAAATGCATTTGAAACTAACGCATTGCCAAACAACAAACTTTTTACATGGACTAAAGGTAAAACTCCTGTTATTTTTCCATTTTCTTCGACATAAAGATAATACGTTGAATGTGAAAAAATTTTTTCAACAAGCTGTTTCCACCCTGACAAATGAAAAAAAGTTCCTTGCTCAGACTTCAGGATATAATTGTCCCAACTTTTAAGGGATGATGAATCGAGTCTTTTGATCATTAAATTTTAACCATATAAATAATAAGAAGATTTGTAACTATTCAGCGTATTTATAGATTCAATATCAGTGACTTATTCCA
>CAZGYJ010000152.1:0-6437 GCA_964530345.1 uncultured Methylomonas sp. | reverse complement strand
CCAGTTGTCCAACTTATTCCGTGCTCGTTCCTAAGACGCTTCCAAAGATTCCATTCCATATTTTTTCATTAATGTATAAAGTGTAGGTCGTGATATTCCTAGCAGTTTTGCAGTCTGGGACATATTATTATCTGTGTAAGCCAAGGCTCTTTTAATAGCAGCAGTTTCAGCATTTTCCCTGACTTCCTTGAGATTGAGAGGGGCGGAGAAATCAGTGGTTTTTTCTAATTCCAGATCCTCCAGAGTGATTTGGTTTCCCTCACTCATTATCACAGCCCGCTTGATTTTATTTTCCAGTTCCCGAACATTTCCGGGCCAAGAATACGTTTCTATTGCTTGTGCGGCCTCATCTGTAAAGCCTTTGGCGGCCTTATTGTTTTCCTCTGCATAACGTTTCAGCAATGCGGTGGCAATCAGAATGGTATCTCCAGTTCTGTCTCGAAGTGGTGGAATATTCACTGTCATTTCGGCAACGCGAAAATACAAATCTTCTCTGAATGCGCCTTTCTCTATCAGAGATCGAATATTTTGATGAGTTGCGCAAATAATTCGAACATCAACTGCGATTTCCTCTCGGCCACCTAATCGTTCAATTTGTCTTTCCTGAAGAAAACGTAATAGTTTGGCTTGTAGTGAGAAGGGGAGGTCGCCAATCTCATCCAGAAAAAAAGTACCTCCATCAGCATATTCAATTTTGCCTTTGGTTTGTTTGGTGGCTCCGGTAAAAGCACCTTTTTCATACCCAAACAGTTCGCTTTCCAGAAGATTTTCCGGAATGGCCGCACAATTGACGGCGATAAACCTTTTTTCGGCACGATCACTTAGGTTATGGATGGCTTTTGCCAGCACTTCTTTTCCGGTACCGCTTTCTCCTAATAGTAATACATTGACATTGGTTGGGGCAATTTTTTGAATGTTTCTGGAAAGCTTTAGCATCTCTGGGCTTGATGCAATAATCCCCGATAACGGTTCTTTGGTTTGTTGTTGCAGTTTGATGTTATCTTTTTCTAATTGATCAAGTTGAAAGGCGCGGTCAATAATCAAGGTAAGGATATCAAGATCGACCGGTTTTTGATAAAAATCATAGGCGCCCATTGCAATCGATTTGATGGCATTTTCATGATCATCATTTCCTGTCACTACAATTACTTTGGTTGTTGGCGCCAGTTGTAAAATATCTTTGAGAGTTTCCAGTCCTTCACTGGCATTGGTCGGGTCTGGAGGTAAGCCCAGATCAAGCGTGATAACGCTCGGGGTATGTCGTCTTATTGCATTTATTGCCTCAATTCGATCACCTGCTATGATAGTTTGATATTTATCAAAGCCCCATTTAAATTGCTTCTGTAATCCCGGATCATCTTCGATAACGAGTAAGGTTTTTTGATCGTTCAATGCTTTTCCTATGGTGGTTTTTTTGATTATTTATTAGCTATTGGTAATTTGATGGTGAAAGTTGTTCCTTCTCCAGGTTGGCTGTTGACATCAATTTGACCTGAGAGCTTTAGTACATAATCGCGGGCCTCATAAACTCCAATTCCCATACCTGCATTACCTTTTGTGGTATCAAATGGTTTGAATAATCTTTCTGAAATGAATTTTTTATCCATGCCATGGCCATTATCAATAATATTGATTATAGCCTGTTCTTCGGTCTGGTCTAGCTGTAGTTTGACGTAGCCACTATCATTGGTTGCTTCCTGGGCATTTTGTACCAGATGGCTAAGAACCGCAGTCATTTTATCAGCTTCGGCTTGTATCCAGCATGATTTAAGCTTGGTTGAAATACTCGGTGATGGTTTGTTTGCAGCTTGTTGTTTGGCGACATCAGCTGTAATTTTGACCAGGTCGATATGTGTAGCAGAACTGGTTTTGATTTCGCCTTTTTTTAACTGAGAAACCAGTTGTTGCATTTTTTCACTGACATTACGAAGAGTTTCAATTGAATCATCAATAAATTCAGGGTTATGTTTATGTTTTTCAGCATTTTTTACGATGAGCGATGTCTGAGCGACAAGATTTTTCAAATCGTGGACAATAAACGCAGATAATCGATTGAATGCCTCAAATTGTCTTACTCTGGAAAGTTCATCACTGGCTTGACTTAGAGCTAGCGCATTTGCTAGTTGCAAACCAACGGTTTTCAGAAGGTCATGATCTTCCCAGTTCAGCTGGCGAGGAACCCTAGCTTTAGTTAGTACCACAAAAGCAACCATTTCATTTTTTTTGAAAAGAGGAATTATCAGCCAGACATTATATTGTTTTATATCCCATAAATTTAGATTTAGATCATCGTATATTTCCGGAGTATTATGATATTCAATAAAATCAATAACCCATTGCCTTTGTATGAGAAACTGAATGAATGGTTCATTTATATTGAAGGTTTGCTCAGGCTCAAAACCTAAATGGTATTCATCGGAAAGTTGATACTGATCTTGCTGGTTTTTGATCCAGATAGCGCCTCCGGAGCTGTCAACTAAGTCAGCTAGCGTTTTAATAATGAAGTAAGACAATTCGTTTATACTTTCAAACTCGGCAGTGGCTCTGCTTAGTTTTATCCATTCTTCTCGGTAATCATAGTGATAATGAAAGAAATGTTTACTGAAATAAACTTTAGCCAATGCTCTGATTTTTCCTGATGCAAACAAGATAACAAGTAAAATCAGAGCTAAAATGATAAAAAAAGTTTGGGCAATTTCTCCCCAACTTCCGCCGTAGTCACGAATATAATAGCCAGCTAGCGACATCACTAACAGATACAATCCTGTGCCTGTCAGAATGGTCGTGTGGAAAACGACTTGTCTTGAAAGGCTGATTTCTTTTTGTTTCTCTTCTAGCCTGTTGATGGATATGGCCAGCAATGGAATAACCAAGGCATTAAGTAGTCCCCGTGAATCCCAGAGTTGTGAATCCAGGTTACTAAACAATAAAGATTTACTGTAGACAATAAAGTCAAAAGTAAAAATTGCCCCAGTTCCAAGGCAGAGAAATTTTATTGCCCAACGGTTGCCAATATCAGCGTTGCGGAAAAGGTTTTCTACCAGCATTAGACCAATGACAGCAAAAATGACATGGGCAATAAGTCGTATATCACGGCTAAGAAGTGATCTTAGGCTATCTTGCAGAAAAACCGACCTTTCAATACCGAATACTAAAAAAATAAAAAAAATAATTAGATAATTTGATAGGGACGAGTTTAGAAATTTAACAAAATTACCATCAAAATTTTGTTTTGCGATCAATGTTGCCAAAAAATAGAACCAGGCAATGTTTCTAAGTGTTTCATAGGCTAAAGTGTCTGCAATATAAAAATCATCATTTTGAAGCGTAAAGGCGACATAGCCGCTCCAGAGTATTGAAATACCAGTTGGAATGAGAAATGTTTTTGCAAAAGGATTGGTTTTTACTCCGGCCAAGGCAAGTAAAAACAACAAGGTATAAGCGATTGCAGCAATTAGATAACTATAGTGGCTATAATTATCCATCACTATTAAAAATTCTTGTTCAGCAGGCTGGCGCCGAAATCAGCCAACAGGTTTTTTGCTGTTTCATGTTGCTGGTGGCTTGCCTGGGTATATAAAATAATTTGCAGTTCTGGTGAATCATCAGCGCTAATACGTTTCAGAAGTTGCAACAATTTTGCCCAATAAGGATTTGCTGTATGAGTTGAGCCTATCAAATACCAACGTTGAATAACAATATCTCGGTTTCGACTTCTGATAATAGACTGATCCACTGTTAGCGACTCGTTCCTATATTTTATTTTGGATAAGCTTGTATCAATTAATCGCCAAATTGGGTCTTTATGCCGTATCAAAACATTTTCAGAATTAACTAGTTCAGCGCTGCCTTGAGTTTCTTTGCCGAAATTCGCTTGATAAAGACCTATCACAGCATTATTTTTTTTAAAAAAATTCTGTGATTCTGTAACAACGCCTTTAAATTCGGGTTGCCAGCCCCAAACAGGGGCATCACTTGGTTTCCAGTTATGTTGTTCCAGCAAGGAAAAATCTTTTAGTAAGGTTGTTCCTGTTTGCTGTTGATTGGTTAAATAAGACGAAGTAACGGGCCAGATAATGAAGCTCAAAATAATGGTAGCAAACAAAGAGGCAAATTGAGGCTTATGTTGAACCTTAACAGGTGCAATGTTTGCAGTTACTTCAACTGATGTTTCTTCTGGCTCTGGATCCTTCCAGAAGGAGCCGATGTAAAACAAAAGCATAATCACAATACCGAAAAAAACGGCCCCATACAGAATATGATCAACTCCTACAGCCAGTTTCATACCGCTAAGATGGCCAATCATGACGATCATGTAAGCTCGGAAACCATTGGCTATGATTGGAACGATGCATGAAACAACAAAAAAAACAGCGCGTTTCCAGTAGCTTGTATAAGTGACATAGGCGTAAACTAATCCTAATGTTATTGAAGCGATCAAATAACTTATGCCACTGCATGCTTCAACAACAGACCAGCTGCCTGAAGTCAAAGAAAAATTCATACCTTCGCGATAGACAGACAATCCAGTCAGTCGCAGCATTGCCACCGTAAAAGATGCTGTATATTCCATCAAGGGAGGGATCAGTGATTCTCCAACGGGAACCATAAGCAGTAAGAAACCCAGCGGAAAGATTATTTTTTTTGTTATTTCGCTCCCCAAAATTAACCAGTATGCCGCAATCAGCATTAATAAAGTGGCATATTGCTGTACTACAAGGACGTTAATTAAATTTGCTGTAAGCCATAGAAAGCCGCTGGCTACAATGGCAATTAACGCTGGCCAATATGGTGAAGGATAAAGATTCTTTAAATGATGTCGTTTTGACCAGATTAACCAAATGCTGATTGGAGCGATGATGTAACCATGTGTATAGGTCTTGGAACGCGCCCAAATCGCTTCAATGGATGTCCATGTGTCAAAAAAAATGAAAAGTGACAGTATGGTTACTGCCAGAATAGAGACTAATGTTTTTTTCCAAATGTCAGGTATTTGTTTTATTGATTCAGAGATAGTGATAGTTTTCATAAAATTAATAAAAATCGGCTTAATATATAAGCATTAAAACTTCGGGTCAGGAAATTAATCAGGCTTTAAATGAAGAAACCAGGCTTTTTAATTTAGCGATTTGGTGTGGTGACTTTAGTTTGCCATATCGAATTTGAAGATAAAGGGTGGTAATTGCATCAATTTGATTAGCCAGATGAGGGAATTTATGAACACAGCGTTGGGCGAATTTTTTTGCACTTTCTCCAGTTGCTATTTCTAGTCCTTTTTTGGCAATTTTACTACAAAAACGCTTATAAATTGACAAAACCAGATCCTCCGATGAATTTTTTTTATAAAACATCATAAAAATCAGAAGACTAGTAAAAACAGAAAAAATGCCAACCAGCAAATAACCAAGCATTTTGATTTGTTCAATGCCCAGAATTTTTAACAGATTTTCTTGATTCGTGGAGGTGTAATTAATAATCCAGCGCTGCCAATGATAATCAACACTATCCCACATTAAATCCGCATGTTTTAACCATTTTCCTAAGATGTTTTGTTTTTGGTTGTGTAGGAAATTGACCTCGCCATAGGCAATTTGCAGGTCAATATTCACATCTTGTTCAATTCGTTCAGGTGCTATTGCTGCTGTTGGGTCAATTCTGATCCAGCCTTCTTTTTCAAGCCATACTTCTGTCCATGCGTGGGCGTTGGCTTGACGAATTTCCAGAAAATTTCCCAGTTCATTAAATTTACCACCTTGATAGCCAGTGACAACTCGAGCTGGAATTTTGGCAATTCGCATTAAATAAACGAAAGCTGTTGCATAATGACTACAGAAGCCACGACGATGTTCAAATAAAAAGCTTTCTATCGGTTTTTCATGCATCAGAGGAGGATGTAAAGTATAAAAAAAATCAGAGTTGGAGAAATAATCCAGCGTATTTTTAATCAATTGCTTTGGATTATTGGAAGATCCTTGCAACTTGATAACCAGTTCAGTTAGCCTTTTAGAAGGCTGCTCAGGTAATTGAAGGTTATCAATAAGTTCTTTTTTATTGATTGGGCCTGTGTTATAGGTTGTGTATGAAGTAATTTGGTATTCTGTTCGATTATTAGTTTTTTTAGAAGCCAATAATTGGTAGTTTGTATTTCGAACCGTTTGAGCAGGATATTTTGCGGGTAAATCTAAGGCAAAGATCCAGTTTTGTTGTTGAGGTTCTTGGAGTAACGTGTACTGATAGCTCGTACCAGAAAATTCAGGTTCGGATGCTTTTGCTTTGTTTTTTTTGACTTTTATTTGCGACCAACGTGTGCCATCTGTATAGGAAAACACAGGGCCTCGCCAATATCGTTGATCAGGTGGTGGTATGGCTCCCGAAAATCTTACCCTGAATACCAGTTCATCAGATTGACCTAAACGACTGATAGAACCAGGCTCCAA
>CAZGYJ010000151.1:0-6468 GCA_964530345.1 uncultured Methylomonas sp. | reverse complement strand
TACAAATAACCGCTTTTTATCACCGGCATTACCCAGTAATGAATACCGGAACCTGAAAAATCATTTTTCAGCTTATCAAGCAATTCCGGCAATGCCTGTTCCGGAATATACATTTGAAAACGAATTTTATCTTGCCTCCCTGATACCTGCTCAGCAATCGACAAATTCTGGTTTCTGTGATCATGGGCGCTAACCGGCAGACTGCTGAAGCCATGTTCAGTTTCAAACGTTAGTAAGCAATCGACAATGGGTTCTTCAAGACTCGGTGGTACATTCAAGGTCACTAAATATTCCTGTTCTTTCATTGTTCAAGCTCCTTTTTCTCTCCAAATAACTGATACAAAATTGGCAACAAAATCAATGTCAAAAAAGTTGATGAAACCAGGCCGCCAATAACAACAATCGCCAATGGCTTCTGTATTTCTGAACCCGGACCGGTTGCAAATAACATAGGAATCAGACCAAAAACAGTAATGCTGGCTGTCATCAAAACCGGCCTTAAACGTCGCAATGAACCTTCGACAACCACTCTAGCCATATCCATTCCCGTTGCGCGGAGTTGATTAAAATAACTTAACAAAACCACTCCATTTGGAACGGCAACACCCAAAAGGGCAATAAAACCGACCGATGCCGGCACTGACAAATACTCACCCGAAATCCACAAGGCAAACACGCCACCGATCATGGCCAATGGAATATTGGAAAACACCAAAACAGCTTGCCGTACCGAACCAAAGGTTGAGAATAACAGAAGAAATATCAACCCTAATGCTACTGGAATCACTAAGGTCAAACGTGCCGCTGCCCGTTGTTGATTTTCAAACTGGCCACCCCACTCGACATAATAACCGGCAGGCAGATCAATTTGTTGCGCTACTTTGTTACGGGCCTCATCAACAAATCCAACCAAATCACGGCCTTCAACATTGCTGCGAATAACAACGAAACGTTGCCCGCGTTCACGCTTAACAGCAACAACGCCCTCAACTCGTTCAAGTTTAGCAATTGCTGTTACGGGGATATTACCTCCATTGGGCAAGGTAATTTGTAAATTGGCAAAATTAGCCGGATCAGTCTTTGCTCTCAGCAAAAGCGGTGTTCGTTTATTTCCTTCTTGAACAATACCCAGCTTTAAACCTTCAATCTGGCTACGCAACATGGTTTCAATTGCATCGCCACTCAAACCAAAGCGACCGGCTGCCAAACGATCAATGGTTACTTGTAGAAATTGCATGCCCTCATTCTGGCTGGCAAAAACATCGCTGGAACCCTCAATGGTTTTTAATAATTGTGCGATTTGTTCTGACAAGTCATTGAGCACAGTCAAATCAGAACCAAATAATTTAACGGCAATATCCCCACGCGACCCGGTCAGCATTTCGGAAACTCGCATTTCAATTGGCTGGGTAAAGCCAAAAGCAATTCCCGGAATTTCCTTAACAGCCTTGCGAATTGAATCGATCAACTGTTCCTTGTTATCTACGGTCCATTCCGATTTGGGTTTTAAGACCATAAAGGTATCAGTTTCATTAAGACTCATTGGATCCAGACCTAATTCATCCGAAC
Source organism: uncultured Methylomonas sp. (assembly GCA_964530345.1). Lineage (GTDB taxonomy): Bacteria > Pseudomonadota > Gammaproteobacteria > Methylococcales > Methylomonadaceae > JALSJK01. The sequence goes on along the minus strand of CAZGYJ010000151.1, from coordinate 4,899 downwards.
CCACACGGGCGACAATTCGCTCAACTTCCGGTACATTTTTCAGAATATTCTGTTGCACCTTAAGATCTAAAGCAACAGATTGTTCAAGTGTAATAGATGGCAATTTTTCCAATTGCACAATAATATCACCCTCATCCAGAGACGGCATGAAGGTACTTCCTATCCGGGTAAAAACCAGAACAGTTAAAACCAGCATAATACCCGCAGTTGTAAAAATCTTTTTAGTGTTGGCCAAACTCCAGATCAAAAGCGGTTTGTATAATTCCTGTAGTTTTCTCGGTAACCAGGGTTCCTGCATGGAAACTTTTTTCAGAAGATATGAAGCAATCACTGGAATCACGGTCAATGACAACAGCAGAGAACCACTCAATGCAAAAATAATTGTCAGTGCCACAGGTGCAAACAATTTTCCTTCCAGACCTTGCAGAGTCAACAGCGGCAAGAATACGATAATAATAATTAAAAACCCTGAAATAACAGGAGCGGCGACTTCCCGGGTTGCCCGGTAAATAATATGTAGTGTCGGTAAACGTTTAGCACGTTCTAAATCTGCCTGATGAGTGGTAATATTCTCGACGACGACAATGGATGCATCTACCAGCATACCAATGGCAATGGCCAAGCCGCCAAGACTCATCAGATTGGCAGTCATACCCATCATTTCCATAAGTATGAATGTGATCATCGCTGCTAGAGGCAGGGTGAACGCAACCGTCAAGGCAGCTCTTAAATTTCCCAGAAACAACACCAGCAATATTAAAACCAGAATGATTGCCGCGTACAAAGCATTACTGACCGTACCGATTGCTGCATTAATCAGATTGCCGCGATTATAGAAAACATTAACATGAACTCCTTTGGGGAAACCCGAGCTGATATCATCCAGTTTTTTTTGTACAGCTTCTACTGTTTGCCTCGCATTGGCTCCTCTCAAACTGAGCACCAAACCGGTTACAGCCTCACCCAGACCATTTTGACTCACCGCGCCATAACGGGTTAAAGAACCAATTTGAATAGTTGCAACATCGCCTATCGTTACTGGCACACCCTGTTGATTAGAAACCACAATGTCCCGCACATCCTCAAGTGTTTTGATGCGACCTTCTGCACGCACAATCAATGCTTCTTCACCTTCTCTCATGCGTCCAGCACCATCATTCCGATTATTACTTTCTAGTGCCTGAATGACATTTTCAATACTGATATTCCGCGCTGACATCCGGGTATTATCGGGAATAACCTCAAAACTTCTGACCAATCCTCCTAAAACGTTAACATCAGCAACCCCAGACACACTTCGTAAAGCTGGACGAATCACCCAGTCCATCAATGTGCGACGCTCCATCAAACTCAACTCGCCTCCCTCAACGGAAAACATAAACATTTCCCCTAACGGGGTTGTCATGGGAGCTATACCACCCTCAATTCCGTCTGGCAAATCACCCCATATGGTGTTCAAGCGTTCGGCAATTTGCTGTCGTGCCCAGTAAATATCTGTGCCTTCGGCAAAATCAACGGTTATATCCGTTAAAGCATACTTGGCAATAGATCGCAGCATGGTTTGCTTGGGAATACCCAATAACTCAATTTCTATAGGTGCAGTAATACGGGTTTCAACCTCTTCCGGAGTCATTCCAGGAGCTTTCACAATTACTTTCACCTGAGTTGGGGAAACTTCAGGAAACGCATCGATTGGTATGTTGGTAAAAGCATAATAACCGCCGCCTGAAAGCAACAACACCAGCAGTAACATTAAAATCCTTTGGGATAAGGAAAATCGAATCAATTCAGAAATCATGGTTATGCTCCCTGATCCTCATCAGCCCCTAACCCGAGCCATATAGCCTTTAAGGCTACACTGCCCTGAATGACTGCTAATTCCTGACCAGTCAGCTCCCCTGCAATTATAGAATGGTTACTTTCCCTGCCCAGAATATTAATTTCCCTGACTAAAAACCCATCGTCGTTGCGAATAAAAATATAATATTTACCCTCACTTTGAGCAATGCCAGAATTGGAAATTTTATAGCTCTGCTTTTCGCTCTGCTGAATAACCTGAACAGTGACCCGCTGCCCCACCCGAATATTTGAATTTGGATTTTCAATAACTGCACGAACCAGAATAGTCTGATTTTCCGAATTAACATTTCTTCCTAACATGCTAATTTTGGCACTTACCGGAGAATCTTTGACAAGTAATTTATCACCCATTCTCAGCTTGGAAATTTTTTCCTGGGGCACATAAACCTCCAACCATAAGGTACTCAGGTTTGCAATACGATACAGCGGTGCCAACATATCAACCCTCTCACCGGCAACGACGGAACGATCTAGGACAGCACCCGAAATAGGCGTCCGAATTTTTAATTGGCTGGATAATTGTCGGGTTTTTGCCAAAGTATTAATATCTTCTTGCGACATACCTGCAATTACCATTAACTGTCTGGTTTCATTTACTTCTGAAACCAGCCCCAGATATCGGGTCTTGGTTTCCTGCCAGCGCCGTTCAGAAATAACCCCCTCAGCAAACAATTTTTTATCTCGCTGATAACCAGCAAATGCCAGACGACGATTACTATTTGTTTTCAGAAAGCGTCGCTGTAATGACAGAAATTCCGGACTGTTAAGCAAAGCAATAAGCTGATTCTTATCTACCTGATCACCAATGGCCGCATCAAGCCTACTTACCAAACCCGATTGAGGGGCACTGATAATATATTCTTCAGATGGCGGAACAGTCACTGATGCTGGCGCATTAAACAAGGGAACCTGATCAACGGCTTCCAGCTTACCAAGTTTGACTCCAAGCTTGTCAAGTTGCTGCTGGGAAAGTTTGATAGTCTCTTCTGCCAAGCATAAAGAGGTAAGAATAAAAAATAATGTTAATATTTTGTTTATTGATTTCATGGCAATACTCCCACTGCCTGGTTAAATTGTGCTATATCTCGACCAACAAAAATGGCTTTTTCCTCAGCCTGCTGAATCGCTGCCTGGGTACGCGCCTGAATTCTCAAAAAATCGAGTAAATTAATTTCCCCCTCATCAAAACTTAACCTGGCCATTTTTAAATGTTCATTAGCAATGGCTTTTAATTCACTTGCAATTTTCAGTTCTGCACGATCAACCTCGAGAACATGGTTGGCTTCATGAAATGCCCGCCCCAAATTTCGAAGCAACTGATCCCTTTGGCTAATTACTTGGCTTAATTCCAAATTCGCTGCTGCAATCTGTGGTGCTAAATGAGAACTGCCACCAAATGGAACCGACAAACTGAAAGTCATACTTTCAATATCTTGTTCAAAACGTGATCCACGCTCTGATTTCCCTCCAAGAGCAATGGTACTTTGCCCTGAACCTTGAGCCTTTATCCAATCCAAATCAGCTCTTTTCCTTTCAATCAAGGCATTGGCAGCAGCCAATGCCGGATGATTACCAAAATCAGTTAAGGGAGTCAGCTCTTCACGAAAATTTTCGGGAATACGGGTCATTTGGGTCAAAGTGGAAAATCGTTTGCGAGCATGCATCAATTCAGCTTCGGCAGCCATTAAAGCAGAGCGTTTTTGCAGTAATTCAGTTTTTGCCAGTAATGCATCAGCCCGGGCTAAATCACCCAAATCAACTCTACGTTGAATGGTTGCTAATAATTTCTCGGAAATCTCGTAGACTTTAATGGCTAATTGATAACGCTGATTTTCCAAAGCCAAATCCCATAAAGCAGACCTGATTAAACCAGCCACTTGCCATTTCAAGACAGTTGCTTTCAGTAAATTAGTCTTTTCTGCCTGTTCGGCCAGATTTTGTCCAGCCTGTCTTTGGCCCCAATTCCATAATGGAGCTTTAATTGCACCTTCAATTTCACGATTGCCCGTGTCATTGCCAACTGCATCGTCCCGGTAGTAAAAAGAAGCTGTTAAAGCGCCAGCCAAAAAACTATTGCCCCGTTGATTCAAGGCTTCAACTTCTTGTTGAAGCGCCGGAATGATAATGGCTTCTGGATAGTTTTCGAACGTTATATCAACTAGTTCTGGCAGTGATAATTGCGGATCAACAGTAATGGGGTCGTGATGATCGACAAGGTGTTCCGACCTCGCTGAAGTTAAAGGTGAAACGACCAATAAACCAATAAAAAACCACACCGGGTTTCGTTTGTACATTTTTTACTCCACTGATTTTATTGAAGTTGGATTGACCCTACTTTGCCAAATTTCTCTATACATCCCTGTTGTATGTAGGAGCGCGCTTTAGCCGCGATGTTTGCCTATTTCGCGGCTAAAGCGCGCTCCTACACATCAATTCGACAAAATATAATTAATTGCGAAACCATAGCAAAGCATGCCAATAGTAATATCCATGTTGTACAACCTAAAAATTTTTAGCGTACAAAAAATATTTACATTGTTGCTAGATCTTTCTAACTGACTATGTTTTGTCCAGCATCAGTAATACGCAGGACTAAAATCACTTCGATTAGTAAGGAGGAGCGCGCGGAGAATGAGCCAGAACATGTGGTTCTGGAGGGGGTGAGAATGAATAAAACTCATGTACCATTACCGGTTTCCGGTAATTTGGTATTAGTAGAAACCTATCTCCCGAAACATGAAATGTGTGCGAGTTCGTATCGGACAAAACGTCCAACCGTTTTATTCCGGAAGCAACATCAACAATAATTCCGTAAATCTCATAAGCCTTGAATGCTTCAAAAGATGTTGAACCTGAATGTCGACTGGCAATAATTTCCAGACCTGGAATGTGAATACCGTCATTGGTCAATTCTTCACCCGTATGCGCATGCAGAAGCGGCGCAGCAAATTGCAACAGAATCAGGAATGAAACAAATGAATGACGGAGGAATATTACCATTCGCTGATGGTAAGCGAAAAAAATTAAAAATGCAACATC
>CAZGYJ010000150.1:0-6675 GCA_964530345.1 uncultured Methylomonas sp. | reverse complement strand
GCTGGAACCGCAGTATTCAATGCTACAGCATCCACCAAACAATACCAAGCGGCAACTCCGCTTGGCGGGTTTCCTTGCGGTAAATTCAGAACCGGATCAATGGCCGCCCATTTCCATGTACCAACGGCTGTACCGATCAGTTCCAGCCAGGTGGTAATAAAAAAGGCGGATAAATAAACCATAGGCGATTGGCCTTTAAAAAGATAAATCAGAAAAACCCAGAATAACAAAGCTCCGACTGCATCTCCTTGCTCTGGAATTCCACTTACTCCCCACATTGACCATAGTCCGCAAACCAATACAACAAAGATAGCTATTCCCCGTGCATATTGCTGGAACAGCCCAGATCTTGCCATTGCAACAGCAGTTAAATATACCATTCCATGACCTGGCGGCACATATGCTGGAACATTTTCATAACGATAGGTGTATCCTCCCATAAATACAGATGCAAAATGTTCACCCAATGTTGCAAACGCTACCGCAATTAACACCTGCATTCTGACAAATTTACATTCGCCTAACAATAACCCGATTAAAAAAACCCACCCAGCCACACCAAGAGCATTTTGTTTTTGAATATCCGCATCTGCGTCTGTTATCAAACAAACGGCTACACACAAAAAAGTAAATACTGTGATGAAATAATCTCGTTTATTGTGGGTAAAACTCCCCTTTATTTCTGGAAAATGGCGTAACATAAATTGTCCAAAATAATATTCAAAAAAACAGCATTCACGCTCTTTAGAGCAACTTCAATAGCGGTAAGAATTGAACATTCTGACCTAGTCAGGAATATCTTGCAAGACTTTACAACTCTTCAAAACTAAATAAAAAATGATGCTACCAAATAATATCGAAAAGCCTTGCCGACAATAATTGCCACAAACGAATAAAATAAAGAAAATCTTAACCAGCCTCCTGCAAAACATAACCCATCCCCAACCACAGGCAACCAGGAAAACAACATCGCCCAACTTCCCCATTTTTTAACAAATTTCAACGAGTTTTGTTTTTTTTCTGAGAGCATTTTTTCCAGTGGATATTTCGTTGCAGCAACCGCGCCCAAGCCCCATGTTGTTAACGCACCCAAGGTATTTCCAATCGTAGCGACCAAAACTAAGAACTCCATTTTTTGATTATTTTCTGAAACCAAATAAGCAAGAACAGCTTCAGAGCCTCCAGGCGCAATCGTAGCCGAAACAAATGAACTTACAAAAAGCCCCCAAATATCCATCGAAATATTCTGCATTTTCCCAAAGCATGAAAAAGCCTCTATGACTTAGTCATAGAGGCTTGATTACACATACATTATAACTATCAAGTTCTGTTTAACCTAAAGTCACGGACTCAGGTTAAAAAAAGCAGCTTCCTTACATATCAAATTATAGCCTTAAACTTCTACGAAGCTTTCCCTGATGAAAGTTTCTTGATTAAGCTATTTACTAATTGAACTGTAAAATTAATAGTTTCCTTAATTAGCTCAAAAACATAAGCCGCCACTTCAGCGGCAGTCATCCCCTTAAATTTCTTCGCTAAAAAAGGAGCAACCAGCAAGCCAACTGCTAAACCAACCACCATCACTCCCGAAATAAAAGAATCACCTGAAGCAGGTTGTTTTTTAGCCGCTGCCTCTTTAGCAGACGAAGACTTAGACGGTTGATTATAGGATAGCTTTTCTGGAATTGCCCCAGAATAATCATCTTGCACAACAAATTCAGTCACACCCGGAATACTTGGCAAATCACCACTACCTTTACCGACCTTTAACTGTCCTTTCATGCCTTTTTCCATATGCTGGGCAAGATCGCAATGAACCAAATAGGTTTTATCTCCCGGTGGTAAAATCAAGGTTCCAGAAACTTTTCCTGGTCCCGTTACCTCCAGATGGAACATACCTTTCGGGTACAAATATCCAGGCAAGCCATGCATCATCCATTGATGCCTGACATGGTCTTCATTAATGAAATGAACAGTTAACTTGGTACATGGTTCAAACTGATATTCCTGTACATCAAATGCAAACATTCTACCAGGAAATTTTTTAGCATACTTATGCCCTGCATGCACTGTAATCTCTTTAGTTGCAGCAATTTTGTCACATCCTCCCGGTAGAGTATCCAGATTCTGCCCCATTACCATGCCGCCACCCATATCCATCAAATGACCGCCGCCGTGATCCATTAACATATTATCGTGATCTTCAATTTCTTGAGCAAACACCGCACTGGCGAATAGAAAAGAAAGTGCTGTTATAAATAATCTTTTCATTTTATGCCTCCCCTTTTTTAGAGGAAATCAGAGCTATAATTTTCTCCCGATTAATAACCACGATATAAGCAAAAATGCCCAACATCAGTCCTACCAGAAAATTTCTGAATGAGTTATTACCACCATTAGCAGATTTGGCCTGATTTCTTTTAGCTTCAGCCAATGTCATCGGCCCTTTCACCATTAACGGCACTGCTGGCGGTGGATTTTTAAAGCCAGTTGCATCAACTGCACCCAAGCTATTCCACTCGTCTATATCCTGCCAAACCGGAAAATTTCTTGCATGAAAAGCCTTGGTAAATAATGGCATTATGTTTTCGCCAATTCCTTTTGGCAAACCATCTTCACTCAGATATTTTTTATATACGACCGCGCTGACATTACCGCCAGGATTCATACCGTCTGTAGTGATCCCTTTTTCCCTGTGATCATGAAAAATCCAGATACCTTCACCATAACTATGCAAACCATCATCAGCCGTACTAAGCATGATGTCATTTCGTTGCGCTGGCGCCAAATCGTAGACATCACGCATAACTTGAGCATCGGGATTGTGTTCTACCCCATCATAATGGGTAATTGTTCCTTTATGGCCATGCGTATGGATCGCCAATAGTTCACCACTACTATTAAACATCCTAGTTTTAATTTTTTTGTTAGGTTCAGCGACAATAATTGATTCTCTCAACGTGTAAGGGAAAGATCGTCCATTTAGAACATGATAGTCCTCAGTTGAATCAGTCATGTCATAGCGACGATTCATATCCCTGGCAATTAACCGAGGATCATTATACTTTTGGATGATGTTGTGAAGCTCCTTGTCCATAGCATGATAATGTAAATCATACTCACTATCATATTCTTCTAAAACTGCTTTTGAAGGATGTCGAACCTGGCCACCTCCAACATTGAAAGTCTGCACCCAGTTATTAGGCCGATTTTCTTCGACAATAAACATACCTACCAAACCCATTGCCAAATGCACATGAGTTTGAACATGGCAGTGGTATACAAAAGTACCTGGTTGTCTGGGACGAATTTCATAAGTCTTACTTTGCCCCGGCAATACAAACTTGTCACTGGTTTGCGGCACACCATCATTCCCTTCGCCAGAGCTATCTATCCAAGGATGGTCAACACCATGCAAATGGATAGTATGAGGAAAATAATGCGTGTTTTCCAAAACTATCCAAACAACATCACCCTGCTCAACTCTTATCGGGGGCGAAGGCATTCTTAAAAGAGGATTAGCTTCAAGACCCACAAAGCTTCTGGTAGCCATACCTCTGGATTTTGGTGCAAACACCCACATTCCCGGCTCAATTCCCGGAGCAATATCAAAAGTAGGTACAACCCCATTGAAGTCAGGCGAATGACCATTTAACTCAGTCACTTCAAGCTTGATAATGATATGATCAGGGTCTCCATCACCGTCCATATCGTTGGTTTTAGTGATTGCATCCGCTGCATAATAGGTATCCATCAAAGTATCCATGGAAACATTATTGGTGCCCTTGACCTCAATGGCGACTTGCGCTGGATTATCGGGGTGGCACCTCAGTGATTCCTGAATTTCTACACCTTCGATTTTCGTTGCTTCACGCCACTCTGCATTGCCTTTTGGGCAAACAGCCTCTGGTTTATCAGGTTCTATTTTTACCGTTTTTGGCAAATTTACAGCTGCTGATGCCGTAACAGACATCAGCGCCACAAATCCACTTAACAGTACTAACAGCGGATATTTCTGCATTTTATTTACCTATATCAGTATTCTTGCAGGATTTAAATAAAGATTAGCTTTTGATCTTACCAAGAATTTCATCAACCTTTTCTTTAAAGCCAGCATGTGAAAGATAGAGAACATACAAGCCAGCCAAAACAAAAAACGCATAAAGCAACAATTCATTTGTAGATGTTGGCTTGCCTTGACCTGCAACAAAACCCATGTGCGCATCCAATCTTTCTGCATTTTCAGGAACTAGAGTGATATGGATTAAATATTGGCCAGGCTCAGGCACCCCATTTGGTAAAGACAGAACAACAGTACCTGACTTATGTCTTTTCTTTTCCATGAAAAATACCCGTTTGCCCTCTGGTTCTTTAGTTACTTCAAACTCAACCTCTGCATCACGGTAGCGCATATCCTGATAATCGAAAACCAGCTGCGTCAAGGTATTCGTATCGGGAAGCACCCCGCAAAATTCTTCGGCAGGATATGCTTTTGGCTGATAAGCTGTGTAATGAATCCAATGGTCTGGTTCCAGTTCAAATTTACATTGGTCTGTGTCCGTCCCCTTTGCTCCCCCGTGCGCCAAAACTGAAGCTGAAAAAATTAGCGCAAATAAGCCAATAATGCTATGTGTTAATATTTGTTTTAAGTTCATAATTCACCTTCCTGTTAGATAATCTGTTTCTTTTTGTTGTATGATCGCTTGGCTTGCTGCCAAAATCTCCCTATAAAATTCAAGCCATTCGACAGCGCAGGATGCTACCACATTCCCACACTATAATAAAGGAAGTTTAGCCTCCTCAGCAAACTTCCATCCTGATTATACATAAGCATATTATTAATGTCTAATTCTTGAATTTCTTAATTGCTTCATTGCTTTTGTTTGCGTAAACTTCCTTCATAATTTTATTTTGGAGTATGTGCAAATGTCGTCCCTACGCAAATATGCTGCCTGGAAAGCCCTGGAAAAACATTACCAGGAAATCAAAGACCTCCACATGCGCGATGCTTTTGCTTCTGACCCTGAACGATTTAAAAAGTTCTCTACGCGGCTCGATGACATACTTTTTGATTACTCTAAAAACCGAATTAGTACAGACACGCTCCCCTTACTGATTTCACTTGCTAATGAAGCAGAATTAAAGGCAAAAACCGAAGCCATGTTCAATGGCGAAAAAATTAATGTTACAGAAAATCGTGCAGTCTTGCATACAGCTCTGCGTAATCGAAGTAATGATCCAGTTTACGTCGATGGACAGGATGTGATGCCGGGCATAAACCTTGTTATGGAAAAAATGCGCACCTTTTGCTACCGCATCCATTCCGGGGAATGGCGTGGATATACTGGACAGCCTATCAAAGATATCGTCAATATTGGTATTGGCGGCTCAGATTTAGGCCCAAAAATGGTTTCTACTGCCTTGACCCCTTATGCCACATTAGGGATCAAAGTCCATTTCATTTCAAATGTTGACCAAACTGATCTGGTTCAAATTTTAAGTCCTTTATCACCTGAAACCACTTTGTTTCTCGTCGCATCGAAGACCTTCACCACTCAAGAAACCATGATTAATGCTCATTCGGCACGAAAATGGCTTTTGGACAAAGCAAAAGACAAAACCGCAATTGCCAAGCATTTTGCGGCTATTTCCACCAACACAAAACTGGTTACGGAATTTGGCATCAATGAAGAAAACATGTTTGAATTTTGGGACTGGGTAGGAGGGCGCTTTTCAGTATGGTCAGCCATCGGCCTGTCTGTAGCTCTTTATGTCGGTATGGATCATTTTGAAGCTTTATTGGCCGGAGCACATAAAGCAGACTTACATTTTCGCAACACGCCATACGAACAAAATATTCCTGTCATAATGGCTTTACTGGGAATTTGGTATAACAATTTTTTTAAAGCCAGCTCCCATGCACTGCTGCCTTATAATCAATCTTTATTGCATTTTTCAGATTACTTTCAACAAGGCGATATGGAAAGTAATGGAAAAAGCGTTGATCTTAATGGAGATCCAGTTGATTATGAAACCGGTCCCATTATTTGGGGACAACCTGGCACAAATGGACAACATGCATTTTTCCAACTTATTCATCAAGGCACAAAAATGATCCCTTGCGATTTTCATGCCCCTGCCATCAGCCGTTACAACCTGGCAGAACATCATAACATCCTGCTTTCAAACTATCTTGCCCAACCCGAAGCATTAATGAAAGGGAAAACAGCAGAAGATGTCAAAAAAGAATTACCTGAAAAAGATAGAAATAACAAGTTTCTTGTCGCATCCAAAACCTTTATCGGAAATAAGCCGACCAATTCTTTTCTGTTTAAAAAATTAACGCCAGAAACACTTGGCACACTGATTGCTTTTTATGAGCATAAAATTTTTGTTCAGGGCGCCATCTGGAATATCAATTCATTTGATCAAATGGGCGTTGAATTAGGAAAAAAACTGGCTAAGGTGATTTTGCCTGAACTATTAACAGATGAAATCATCACAAGCCATGACAGCTCAACTAATGGTTTAATAAACTACTTCAAACAAATCAGAAAATAATTCTATGGCCACGCACTTAAAAAATAAAAACCACCTGACAAAACTTTTACTCTGTATTAGGAACAAACATGAAATAACTTTAACAACTGGCTTGTCTTTTTATCCGTCTTCTGC
>CAZGYJ010000149.1:0-6756 GCA_964530345.1 uncultured Methylomonas sp. | reverse complement strand
TTGCAAGAGAAAAACAGAATCCTATTGTTCATAAAGCCATTAGTGACTATAATCATGACCATAGTTACTTTTTCGAAGATCAACCCTTATGTTAAAAATAAAAGCCTCCGAATTTAAAGCAAAATGTTTGCATCTTATGGATCTGGTCAATGAAAGACAGGAAGAAATTATTATCACCAAAAATGGTAAACCTGTCTCCAAATTAATTCCTTATCAAACACGTCCCGCAACATTATTTGGTCTGCATCGTCAGCAAATCCAATATTCAGATGACCTGATTGAACCAGTTGATCAGCAATGGGATGCTGATTCGTGATGTTGCTTGATACCCATGTGTTGGTATGGCTAGATTCGGGTGATACCCGTTTAGGAAAAAAGGCCTTAACGGCAATAGACAAGACATTTAAGGAAAATACTTTGTTTGTGTCAGCAATCAGCTTCTGGGAAGTCGCCATGCTAATCGAAAAAAAACGCCTGGAAATTTCTGTTCCTGTCGATCAGTGGCGAAAAAATTTACTGGATAATGGTTTACAGGAAATTGCTTTAAAGGGCGACATTGCTATTCAATCTGCCAATTTGCCACATTTTCATGGTGATTCCGCAGATCGGATGATTATTGCCTCCGCTGTCAATAGCAATGCTGCTTTATGTACTGCGGATAAAAAAATACTGTCCTGGAAAAATCCGGCACAAAGGATAGACGCACGGCGATAATTTAACAATTAATGACAATTTTCCATTGGAAATTAAATGAAAGCTATTGGTTCTTAATCCGCATCCGTGACCGCGCGAAGTATACACATGAGTTGGTAATAACTTGATAAGATAATGATTGTTAATCCCAAAAGAAACGACCAATGTCAGATCAAGCATTATTAGGTGTTAAATTTTTGCCAGAAAAGTTGCAGATAAAGACCCAAGAAAATATTCAGCAGTTTTTTTCCAGAAATAATCTTGAAGAAATCAATTGTGACCAATACAAGGATTTTATTTCATCTCTGGCAAAAGTATTTGCCTGTAGCCAATTTGTTGCTGAAAACTGTATAAAAAAACCAGGTTTGTTGATTGGTTTATTGGAATCGGGGCGTTTGTTTTCAAATGTAGCAAGCAAGGATTATAAGGAATTGCTTCTAAAGTTTTTATCCACGAAAGATCTAGCTATCGCTCTTAGAGAATTTAGATGTCAGGAAATGATAAGAATTACCTGGCGGGATTTGGCGGGCTGGGCGGATTTGGATGAGACTTTAACCGATTTAACTGCATTGGCAGAAATCTGTATTGAAACTGCTTTATCACAATTGTATCAAAAGGCTTGTCAATTAAAAGGCACCCCTGTTAAAGCTGATGGTTCTGAACAACAACTGGTTGTATTAGGGATGGGAAAGCTGGGAGCATGGGAGTTAAATTTTTCTTCAGATATTGATTTGATTTTTTGTTATGAACAAGACGGAGAATTGACTGATCGCAAGAGCACTACCTACGGTGAGTTTTTCACCCATCTGGCCCGCCAGCTGGTTAAGGTTTTAGATGAAGTGACGGCAGATGGATTTGTGTTCAGAACTGATACACGATTAAGACCATTTGGTGCCAGTGGTCCATTAGTCATGACCCTCGATGGAATGGAGAATTATTACCAAACACAAGCTAGAGAATGGGAACGCTATGCGATGATTAAAGTCAGGCCGGTGGCAGGCGATGTTGAAACTGGCAAGAAATTCATGGCAATGATAAAGCCATTTGTATATCGGAGATACTTGGATTACGGGGCTTTTGAAGAATTAAGATCACTAAAATTTCAAATTATCCAGGAATTACGACGTAAGGACAGAATGGATAATATCAAACTTGGTTTAGGTGGTATTCGGGAAATTGAATTTATCGGACAGGCTTTTCAATTAATTAGGGGGGGGAATGAAAAGCAATTGCAAGAGCGCCGTATTTTGAAAGTTTTGGATATTTTAGGTAAGTCAGACTTTTTATCTAGTAGTGATGCCAAACAATTACAGCATTCCTATGTATTTTTGCGCAGGCTTGAAAACCGCATTCAACAATACCAGGATAGGCAAACCCATGATTTACCTGGAGATGAATTAGCGCGCCTTAGTCTCACAGTCGCAATGGGTTATTCTGATTGGAATAGCTTTGCTAGAGAACTTGATGCAGTCCGGCTGCAAGTTCATAAGGTTTTTGAACAGGTTTTTTCTTTAACTAAGAATGAAAAGCAGCTCTCGCAAGGGGAAATTGTTTGGATTGCAAAGGCGGGCAGTGATCAGTTGGTCGCTGGGTTGGAAAAACTGGGCTATAAAAGTCCAGAACAAAGTTATCATTTGATAGAAAATTTTAAAAATTCAACTGCCTTACAAAAAATGACCACAAAAGGGCGAGTCATTGTAGATCAGTTAATGCCCAAATTGCTTCTGGAAGTTTCGCAGCATGATAATCCTGACCAGACATTAAAAAGAATTGTCAGCTTACTTGAAAAAGTTGCAGGACGAAATGTTTATCTTGCTCTCTTGAGTGAAAACCCTGACGCATTAACGCAATTGGTAAAGCTGTCTTCATCAAGTGTATGGATTTGCGATTATATGGCGCAATATCCGGTGTTATTTGATGAGTTATTAGACCCAAGGTCATTATACGAACCAATGGATAGGGCAGAATTAGCCCGGCGGCTAAACAGGTTGTTAGCGGAAATCGATGTAAGAGATACTGAACAATTGATGTATGCGCTAAGAAAATTCAAACATATCAGTGTGCTCCATGTGGCTGCAGCTGATATTATGGGTGTTATTCCTATCATGCAAGTCAGTGATTATCTGACTTATATTGCGGAAGTTATTTTAAATGAGGTAGTAAAGCAGGTTTGGCTCGGTCTGGCTGAAAAGCATGGCTTTCCTGGTTTAGAGGCGGTAGATGAAGTAACGGGGTTTGCTGTCCTTGGTTTTGGCAAACTGGGTGGAATGGAGTTGGGTTATGGATCTGATCTTGATTTGGTTTTTCTTTATAATTGTTCGGATGGAAATGTAATGACTACCGGGATCAAACCAATCAGCAATACGCAGTTTTACGGCCGGCTTGGCCAAAAAGTCATGAGCATGCTGAATACTAAAATGCTTTCCGGGCAGCTTTATGACGTGGATATGAGGCTAAGGCCAAGCGGAAAATCAGGTTTATTGGTGAGTCATGTAGATGCTTATGAAGCTTACATGAAAAAAGATGCTTGGACATGGGAGCACCAGGCGCTTGTCAGAGGGCGTTTTGTAGCAGGTGATTTTCAATTGAAAAATCGCTTCGAAAAAATCAGAGGAAAAATTCTTTCTTTACCTAGAAATTACCAAGCCCTGAAAAAGGAAGTACGTGAAATGCGCGAAAAAATGCGTAATAATCAGCCAATCGATGAAAATATATTTGATCTAAAGCATAGTCAAGGCGGTATTGCAGATATTGAGTTTATAGTACAATTCGGAGTACTGGCTTTCGCTTCTCAAAATCACAAGCTTTTGGCCTATACTGATAACGTGCGATTACTTGAGGCACTACAGAATCAGGGATTCATTTCCGTATCAGTAACAAATACCTTGATGCAGGCTTATTGTACTTTCAGGGACCGTAGTCATAGAGAGGTTTTACAAGGCAGGAAGGCACAGATAAATGCACAAGAATATGTTGATCTTCGTGCAAAAGTTAAACAAATTTGGCATGAGTTAATGGAATAGCTGATGCTTTAGTTAAAAAAATGCTGGAGGAAAATAAATGTCGATGGATGATCGAGATGGTTATATTTGGTTAGATGGTGAATGGGTTGAATGGCGGGAAGCAAAAGTTCATGTATTGACCCATACATTTCATTATGGAGCTGGCGTCTTTGAAGGTTTACGGGCTTATCATGCGCAAAAAGGGACTGCCATTTTTAAATTGAACGAACATACCGACAGGCTGTTTCGTTCCGCGCATATTTTGAATATGCGAATCGAATTTTCCAAGGAGGAACTTAATCAGGTGCAAAAGCAAGCGATTAGCAAAAACAAACTGGATAATGCCTATATCAGAACCATGTGTTTTTATGGTTCCGAAGGCATGGGTATTCGTGCTGATAACCTGAAAGTTCACACCATGGTTGCTGCCTGGGAATGGGGCGCTTATTTGGGCGCAGAAAATTTGCAAAAAGGGATTCGTATCAGAACTTCATCGTATACCAGAAATCATGTTAACAGCACCATGTGCAAGGCCAAGGCAAACGGCAATTATCTTAATTCCATTTTAGCGCTTCAGGAAGCTATTTCGACTGGATATGATGAAGCTTTATTACTGGATCATGAAGGCTATGCCGCTGAAGGCAGTGGTGAAAATTTATTTATTGTCAGAAATGGTAAAATATACACGCCTGAAACAACTTCTGCTTTGGAAGGTATAACCAGAGATACATTAATCACAATTGCTCAGGAATGCGGTTATGAAGTGGTAGAAAAAAGAATCACACGCGATGAAGTTTATGTGGCTGATGAGGCTTTTTTTACTGGCTCCGCAGCTGAAGTGACACCCATTAGAGAATTAGATGATCGAATGATTGGCGATGGATCGCGTGGGCCAATAACTGAGCGGCTACAGTCACTCTATTTTGATTATGTTCATGGCCGCCGTGATGACCATGATGAATGGTTAAGCTACGTGGCTTAAAGCTTGAGTCAAACAAAGAAAATTCTTGTTATTGGCCCCGCTTGGGTGGGCGATATGGTGATGGCGCAAAGCTTGTTTATCGCCTTAAAAAAAAAATATTCTGACTGTCAAATTGATGTATTGGCGCCTGACTGGACATTTTCTTTATTAGAGCGAATGCCTGAGGTCTCCGAAACAATTTCAATGCCAGTAGGAAGAGGCCAGTTCGGATTAATTCAACGTTATCAGTTAGGAAGAAAGCTTAGCCAGGCTGGGTATCAACAGGCAATTGTGTTGCCCAATTCATGGAAATCAGCACTCATTCCTTTTTTTGCCAAAATTCCACGCCGGACAGGTTATATCGGAGAAATGCGTTGGGGGTTGCTAAATGATGCCAGGAGACTAGACAAATCAGTTTTAACCATGACGGTTCAGCGATTTGTGGCTTTGGCTGAGCAAAGCAAAACAAAATTTTCTCCAGATTGTCCATCTCCTGTATTGCGTGTAAGCCAGAAAACTGTTGCCAAGACAGTTGAAAAATTTAATCTGACGACTGAAAAAAAAATTTTGGCATTATCTCCGGGCGCTGAATATGGACCAGCCAAACGCTGGCCGACCGCCCACTTTGCTGATGTTGCTGAGCAAAAGATTACAGATGGTTGGCAGGTGTGGTTGTTTGGCTCTGAAAAGGATAAAGCTGTCTGCAGCGAAATTAATCAGAAAACGGGAAATAATTGCCAGGATTTTAGCGGATTAACAACAATCGCCGAAGTAATCGATTTGATGTCATTGGCAAAAATTGTAGTCAGCAATGATTCTGGATTAATGCATGTGGCAGCCGCGTTAGATAAAAAACTGGTGGCAATTTACGGTTCCAGCGATCCTAAATTTACGCCGCCACTTAGCAAAAAGGCTGCGATTATTAGTCTGGATTTGTCTTGCTCTCCTTGTTTTGGCCGGGAATGCTCTTTTGGTCATTATCATTGTTTGACCAGGATAACAGCACAGCAAGTTTTGTCGATGATGGAATAGCCAATCAAAATGCGAATAGCAATAGTTAAACTTTCGGCCTTGGGTGATATTGTTCATGCAATGGTTGGCTTACAATTTATCAAGCAATCTATCCCGGACATAGAAATTGACTGGATTGTTGAAGAAAAATTTTCAGAAATATTGCGCCATAATCCTGATCTAAGCCAGATATTAACGGTTAATTTGCAAAGCATTAAACTGAGCAAGCTGAAACTGTTCAATGAATATCAGAGGATAAAGAATTATGCAAAAAATCACTATGATCTGGTTATCGATGCCCAAAGTTTGATTAAGTCCTCGGTGGTTGCAAAGTTGCTTGGAGGAAAGTTGTTTGGTTTTGATCGGGCATCTTCTCGTGAAAGTTTTGCAGCGCTTTTTTACGACCAAAAAATAGCCTGCAGTTATGAAAAAAATACCATAGACAGAAATGCTTTTATTTTATCCAAGCCACTTAATTTTGAAATTTTGCCGGAACAAATTTTAGCTAAAACTCCATTTTTGTTTTACAAGAACGAAAATGCTGAAATCCATGAGTATTTTACCGCTAATAAAAAAAATGTTATTTTTGTGGTTGGATCGAGTTGGGAAAGTAAAAATTATCCAAAACAAAAATTTTTAAAAATAGCAAAAAACTTGCCGGTAAACTGTCTTGCCGTCTGGGGAAATGAACAAGAGCAAGCGGTCGCTAAATGGTTGGAAAGCCGAGCGGAAAATATCAAAGCAATGCCGAAAATGGATTTGAATTCGCTGAAGGCAGCGATTGCCAAATCCGATTTGGTGATTGGTAATGATACCGGGCCGACACACATGGCTTGGGCGTTAAACAGACCGTCGATTACCATTTTTGGTCCAACTCCAGTGAGTCGGGTGTATCAAACAGAAAGCAACCGTGTCATCAAGTCTCCATCGAAGATAAACCCTTATAAATTAGACAAAAATGATTTTTCTATCAAAGATATAGATGAATGCCAGGTTATTGAAATTGCAAATAAGCTACTGAAATTACCATAATAAAAATCAGCAATGTGAAAAATTAACTTGAGGGGTGGTCTATTATTAGGAACGAGC
>CAZGYJ010000148.1:0-6818 GCA_964530345.1 uncultured Methylomonas sp. | reverse complement strand
AAAAAAACAGTACCATCTATCCGTTAGTAGATTTACAAATTTTCACGGAATTAACTCCGAAGTACAATTCAAACGACTATAAAACCTTGTGTTTATCATTAGCAAAAAAACTAAGCCTCAGTTAATAACTGGAACTCCTGCTTGAATTCCTGTACAGATTGTGGGCGTCTTTCAGGCTCAATTGCCATCGCCCAGTCAATAGCTTGCAAAAATGTTTCCGGAAATTTTCTTTTATACACCTTAACTGCAGGAGCCAACGTATCTTTTTTTAATCGCTCTATAGAAGAAATTGGCGCTTTAGCATCCAGACAACTACGAATACTTGCGCCAACTGCATATAAATCAGTCCAGGGACCGATTAATTGGGTCTGACCATGACATTGCTCTACCGGAGAAAATCCTTTGGAGACTACTTTACTGCGTTGTTTTTGCGTCATACTGGGAAAAGCCTGTACTGCACCAAAATCAAGTAATAGTGGATTATAACCAGGGCGAATCAAAATATTTGCCGGCTTAATATCAAGGTGAACAACATTGTGTTGGTGAATCTTTTCCACACCATCCAGCAAGGCATTAAAAACTGTAAGTAAAAACTCCAATGTTACCTTCATTTTTTTTTGTTTTATCATCTTGTCAAGGCCAATTCCGTAATCATAAGTCATCACAATATAGACAGTCGAATTGGCACTAAAAAAACTAACAACCTCGACAATATTGGGATGTTTGAGATTTGCCAGCACCTTGGCTTCTTCAAGAAAAAGATTACGACCGCACTGGAATAAACGCAAACTCTCTTCATCATTCGTCACAACTTTATTGTTCCAGGTCCGATGTGCCAATTTACGCGGCAAATACTCCTTGATCGCAACCTGAATCTGGTCTTCTCTTTGTCTTGCCAGATATACAGAACTAAAGCCACCGTGAGCAAGTTCACGCTCAATAACGTACTGGTCTATAATGGTTCCCGGCTGTAAATAATTCCATTCCTTAGGATAAGTCGCCGGATCGTAATATTCAGCCATTTAATTCAAATGCAGCAAATAATCCAACAAGTATAGGTGAAATAATGATAAAGAGTATGACGGCTTTTGCCAGTAAAGAGCTTGTTTGTGATGGCCTGATTCTCAATTGTGAACTACGATCAGTCAATCACCGCTATTGTGATATTACCATTCGGTTACCTGAAAAAATAAGATTTTGTGAAGCTGATTTGCGATCTGTTATTAATGAAAAAATCAAACGGGGGAAAATTGAGTGCGTTTTGTCCTATAAAACCAATACCGAAAGCGAACCACCTCTCGCCTTAAATTTAGCCGCCGTCAATCAACTTCTTGAATTAACCGGAACCATCGCAAAAAAAATGGATAATCCTCAACCCTTTTCTGCCTTTGAAGTTTTAAATTATCCTGGCGTCTTGCAAGAACAGCAGATGGATAAGAAATTACTTAAAGCCGCAATTGTTGATTTGGTCGGCCAAACCATTGCTGACTTCCTCGAAGTCAGGCAACGCGAAGGTGAAAAACTGGGGCAAATGATTGAAAGCCGGTGCCAAAAAATGCAACATTTTGTCAAAACTGCCAAAACCAGAATTCCGGAGGTCATCAATAACCTGAGAAAAAAAATTCATGACCGGATTCTGGAGCTTGTTTCCGAACCGGATTTTGATCGACTGGAACAGGAAATGGTATTTTTGACGCAAAAACTGGATATCGAAGAAGAACTGGATCGTCTTGAAACTCACATTGTAGAGGTACAAAGAGTATTAAAACAAGACGAGCCAATTGGCCGCCGTCTGGATTTTTTAATGCAGGAAATGAATCGTGAAGCCAATACTTTGGGTTCTAAATCAGCCGATAAGGAAACCACACAAATTTCTATCGAGTTGAAAGTATTAATCGAACAGATGAGAGAACAGGTTCAGAATATTGAATAATTCATTCTGACTGATTTTCTCATCCCCATCCTCATCCAATTTCACCACCTCCAAAATTAATGCATTTCTCCGACTGATGCAGCAAATGCATCTGAAACCAGCTGTGAAACATTATCGCCTGTTAAGGATTTGAGAAACTCAACCAAATCATTCATTTCCTGCTCTGATAAACCCAGCGGCTTGATTAAAGGATCCAGGTTTTCATTCACAACACCACCTTGATTGTAAAACTCTATCACCTGCTTCAATGTTGTAAGCGCACCATTATGCATATAAGGCGCGGTTAAAGCGATATTTCGTAAGCTTGGGGTTTTATATTTCCATCGGTCATCGGGATTCTGCGTCACTTCATAGCGTCCTAAATCATTCGGTTTTCGTTCAGAAACACTACCGATAATCTCATTGTCAACTTCAACAAAAATACCGGGCGCCACCTGAACACGTAATTTTCCTGATTCTTTTTGCATCGCCTGCTGATACCCAATACCGGTATTATGTAACTGATTATCCGTAAACAAAGCATATTCCTTATTTATTAAGTGGCAACGGCTGCATGCTGCCTTACCATTAAATAGACTAAAGCCTCGTTTGGCAGACTTGGAAAGACTTTGCCGTTTTCCGTAAAACCACAGATCAAAATCTGAGTTTGCAGAATTCAAGCTTCGCTCATAGCTGGCAATCGCCATACCAATGGTTTCCATACTTGGGTCACGACCAAATACCTTGTTAAAAAGCCCATCGTAATCGTGACTGGCTTCAATTTTATCAATGACAAAACCAACTGATGGGTTTCCCATTTCGTTATGCGCAAGAAATGGCCCCCACACTTGTTGCTCAAGCGTATTTTCACGACCATCGTGAAACAGTAATTTTGCGTAGCCAACATTATACAAAGTTGGCGAATTTCGTCTGACCGTCCGCCCTTCAATACCCACTGCTGTAGCCATTTCATTACTGCTGAAACCCTGCTCAGGAATATGGCACATAGCGCATGAAAAAGTATTATTTAATGACAAGCGACGGTCAAAAAATAACTTCTTTCCTAGCTGAATTTTTTCCTGGGTAAGGTGATTATCATTGGGTATAGGCACTTCAGGTAACCCTAAAGGTGGTTTTTTGACATATTGCAACAAATCAATTTCCTGGCCTGTCCTACTGGATAAATCAACGGATTGGGTTTTGTAATCCACATCCTCATAGCCAGTTTTATGATCTCCCGCCTGATAAAGTGGATCAATACGAGTTGCCACTTTACTTCCAGGTTTTAAATTAGCTTGTTCTTTTAATGAATCAGTGTTGTTTTCTGGCTGTTCAAGCAACAATGTTTTAATATCATTAATGAGAGTATCAGCATGCAAAAAAGAGACACTATAAATATTTCGAATGTTTCTTTGGGGATCAATCAAAAATACCCGTAAGATATGTGAAAACGTTCCAGTAAAATCACCGTTCTCATCATAGATTTTATTGCTTGTTTGATGATAATTTTTCAGAATTGGCTCAAGTTCCGCTTCTGAATTTGTCGTTAAGAAAAGCCAATCCAGATTTCCTTCTTGAAAACCTTTTGCGTATTGCTTCATCACTTCTGGAGTATCGTATTCAGGATTAAAACTCAAGGTAAGCAAACGCACTTTTTTTGTAATATTTGCTTCTTTATCCATTCTCGATTTAACACGATGTAAGACAGATGTTGCCAAAGGACAACCATTAACATCATTGCAACTTGAATAAATAAAACTTAATACCGTCACTTTATCTTTCATCAACTGGCTCAAGCTTATTTCATTACCATGAATATCAAGTACCTTGCCATCCGCTGCTTCTCCTAGAACGGGTAATTGATAGGTGCCGGGAGGAGGTGCGGTAAAAGCCAGTGGACCATATCCTGGAGCCAGAATCGTGTTATCGGTATTTGAAGTTTTTAACTTGTCGGCCAAACAATTGCCCGTCAACAGTGTCGCTGAGAAAACCAGCTGGAAGAGTAATTTAATTAGATTGAAATTTAGCATAACGGATGACAAAAATTACCATCCGTGGCAAAAAATACCTGTTCAAAATCTATTGTTCTTGAACAGGCTGTGAAAGGATTATTTTTTGGTTAAAAGACTAAGGATATCTTTTGAACCATCCTGCTGTTTTTTAGCATACAGAGATTTGGCGCCAAAGCGCATTTGATGTGGCCTTCCTAGCTTTTCTTTAATAAAATCGATGGAGAATTTCTTGGTCAGCTTTTTGCCATCCCAGTGATAGCTTTTAAAGAACTGTTCATTATCCTTCCCTTTTTTATCCCAGTTTGCCAATAATGAGGATGTGTAATAAAGGCGTTTGCCATCCCAACTGGAAGATACCATGTTGACTTGAGAAGCAATCTTCTCGCTATAAATCTGTTTGGGATTGAATGGATCAGAAATATCAAACCCGCGTGTCATTCCATCCATAAAGGTATTAACCCATAACATGTTGTCATTACTTTGAATCGAGATATCAACAGGCAATGGAATCTTGGATGGATCACCAATATCAGCAACTTCTTTTGCATTCCAGACGCCTTTGTCATCTTCATAAATCAGCCAGATTTTAGATGTCAATGCAGTAGTGGTAAAACAATAATTATGATTTGGATCCCATGCACAACGAATTTCCAGCGGCGCTCCCGGAACATCAAATACTTTCTTTGGTTGCCTGGTGTGCAAATTCCAAAGGACCACGGTATTACCAAAACGTTTCATAGCTTCTGGATCTTTTAACATCTTACCAAAATCCATCATGTAATTTGACCATCCAGTAAAAGAAGAGGTCAGCATCACGTTCCGACGTGGTAGCGCACGGACATCATATCCATATCCATCGGCATATTTCCCAGTTTTAACCGCTCCGTTTAAATTGCTATCTGTTGGCATCCAATGCGTTGAAATATATTCGCCTTCGTTAGTATATTCGACCAATGCAGTACGCCCGCCATGATCTTTGTTATTGGAAAGCCCTGTTATCATCATTCTTCCAGGCAAAGCATACATGGTATGAGGACCAACTACTCCACCGCTTTTGGCTGTAAAATTAGTGACTATTTTATGCAAACTTGGTTTGGCAGGATCAGTATGGACATCAAAAATAAAAATTTTATTAGTATCAAGGCCACCTGCCCATAGATAGTTTCGGTCATCGGTAAAACCGGAATGATGCGCTTCATTTCGCCCTCCTACTGACAAAGTATTAATGACTTTACCATAGGAAGATGAAGCAGGATTAACATCAACAGTAACCAGCTTATCTTGTTCGTCACCGAGTCCCTCCATACCCAATGTCCAGATATAAACATAGTCTTCTTGTCCAACAATTTTTGCCATATAGGGCGACATACAGGTTTCATCTGCCTGCACTGTTGCCATACCTAAATTTAGCAAAATAAACGTAATTAAAGAGACTAAACCGGTTGCAACCCAAGCTGAAGCAACTTGGGTTAATTTTTGTAAGATATCTTTCATGTTTTCACTTCTCATTTTATAGTTATCATTTATCCAAACGTCTAATGCCGAGTTGTATCATTCGCATTGTTTGGCATCTAACATTCCAATTCATCACTTTGAATTAAAACTGTTTTACTGCAATACTCTGGTTTCAAAATATTGCATCTTCCTGGTCTAAAATAATCGTAACTATTCAGCGTATTTATAGTTTCAATATCAGTAACTTATCCCAGAAGACGCCGTAAATACGTCCGTGTAGGCTTGATTGCGTCATCCATGACACACACTTATTCCATAAGCTACTGATATTTAAAGTTTAGTTAAATTAAATACGCTGAATAGTTACAAATAATCCTTCCTTTTTTTGACAAAAACCTATTATTCAGCCGTAGTTGGATCAATAATGGTTTTTATTTCCTCAATACGATTTGCCGGAAAACCACCTTGCTCAGCATGCTGACGAATTGTTTGTTCATCAGGAGCAATATAAACGCAATAAATTTTGTCATTGGTGACGTAACTTTCCAGCCATTGTATCTGTGGACCGATGCTGTTGAGTACAGAACAAGATTTTTGCGAAATACCTTGTAATTCAGATTGTGAAAGTTTTCCGGCTCCTTCAATCTCACGTTCAATTATAAATTTTGGCATAACCACCTCACAGTTTATTCATTCAAGCTTCAAAATAACCACTCAACAAATTGTCACAACAACTTTGTAATGGAATGATCGACTTCTCAATCTTCATTCTTAATAATACGCCTTGCCAAGTATCAACCAGTAAATCTGCCATACTTTCTGCAGCCAAATCATTTCTAACGGTTCCCTCCTGCTGTGCTTTTAATAACCCCTGCATAATCAAATTACGATAACGATTAACAGCCTCTTGTAACGATAATCTGCAAATTTCACTGGTATCGCCTAATTCGCCCATTAAATTTCCCAGCAAACACCCCCCTTTGAACTGATTCTTTTCAAGTTCATCGATCAATTCATAGAAATAATTTTTCAGCCCAGTTAATGCATCCACGCCCGGTTTTTGTAAATGACTTTGCAACTGAACAATGAAGGGTTCAATGTAATGTTTGATCACTTCAGCACAATAAGCTTCTTTGTTTTCAAAATAGTTGTAAAAAGACCCTTTAGGAATTTTAACTGCATCCAGAATTGCCTGTAACCCAGTGCCATGAAAGCCCTTATCCATCAACATTATGACTCCTTGGTCAAGCAGTCTTTCTCGATTAATTTCTTTATTGATTACTCTAACCATAATGACACAATACGACTGGTCGTCTTAATTGTCAATAAAATAATTTTTTACCAGCACAATAAACCTTTAGACACTTTTAATAAAAATGGAAAAAAATCCCGTAACTACTCAGAATATTTAATTTAGCTAAAATTACTCAATATCAGTG
>CAZGYJ010000147.1:3543-6834 GCA_964530345.1 uncultured Methylomonas sp. | reverse complement strand
CGGTCATTTTTTCCGCCTTGAGCGGCCTGTCAAAATAATAGCCCTGCCCTATATCACAACCCTGGCGCATCAAAAATAACATTTGTTCCCGGGTTTCAATACCTTCGGCAACAACTTGCATATTCATGTTATGCCCAAGCAAAATTACTGCGTTGATAATACTGGCATCATCGGAGTCGGAAAAAAGGTTATTAATAAATGACTTGTCTATTTTCAATTTGTCGACCGGAAACCGTTTGAGATAACTCAATGATGAATAGCCGGTTCCAAAATCATCAAGTGCAACAGAAATACCAACGGCTTTTAACGCCTGTAAAATATTGATTGCCTGATCAACATCCCGCATCATAATACTTTCGGTCACTTCTACATTTAAGGTGCCGGGAATGATGTGGTATTGCTCGATACATTGGCCAACCATGTCTAATAGATTTTTTTGCATAAACTGGCGGGGTGATAAATTTATCGCAACTTGGATGTCCTGAATCCCACGTTGATGCCACATTTTTAACTGTTGGCATACTGTTTGAAATAACCAATCACCAATAGGAACAATTAGGCCCGTTTCTTCAGCCAGATAAATAAACTCACCAGGTAAAATAATACCTTTGTCATAATGACGCCATCTCAATAAAGCTTCTGCGCCAAGAATTTGCTGAGATTTTAAATCAATCAAAGGCTGATAAAACACCTCAAATTCACCCTGTTTCAATGCATCATGCATTTCCTTTTCCATCTGTAACCGGTGTCTGGCGCTATCATTAAGTCCTGTTGAATAAAAATTGAAACCGTTCCGCCCAGTGTCTTTAACACTATACATTGCAGCATCAGCTCTGGCCAAAAGCGCATCTGCTGTTTCACCATCTTTTGGAAACAAGCTGATACCAATACTTGGAGTGACGAAAACCTCTTGATTGAACACATGTAATGAAGCTGACAGATTTTGTACAATTTTATCGACAATCTCGACAACATACTCCTCATGCTCCAGATTCTCCATCAAAACTACAAATTCGTCTCCTCCCCAGCGAGCGGTGGTATCGCCTTGCCGAACACTGGATTGAAGCCTTTTTGCAATTTCCTTCAGAACCTGGTCGCCTCCTGCATGCCCTAAACCATCATTGATCTTTTTAAAGCCATCCAGATCTACAAATAAAATAACAATATGTTTACCCAAGCGGCCAGCCAAACTTATGGCTTGAGTCAAACGGTCATGTAAGAGAACCCGGTTGGGTAATGCAGTCAAAGCATCATGTGTAGCAATATATGCCATACGCTGACTAATATCTAACATTGCTGTTAAATCATTGAAGGCATAAACCATCCCAGAGTCTTTGCCATTGCGCTCAATAATCGGATTAGCGGATAGTTGCACAGCATATTTTTGACCGGATTGACTAACAAAGCCTTTTATTTCGGCCTGATCAATTTCGTTATCTCTGATTTTATCCTGAAATTCCTCAAAAAGTTTTTTAGATTCATCAGCTTCTTCGACTGTGAAAATATCACAAAATGCCTGACCTTTTACTTGATTCAATGAACAGCCTGCCATTTTTTCAGCGGCAGGATTCATATATTCAATTTTTCCTTGCTTGTCAGTAGTAACGACTGCATCACCAATTGCGTGCAAGGTCGCCCTGGCCTTTTGTTTTTCCATAAATAACAACTTCGACACTGAAGCAAGCTGCTTGCTATTCCAAAATAAAAGCCCCGATAACAACAATAAAATAACCGATGTAGGCCCAAACCAAAGATAATTTGCGAGTAATAACCAGGCACTGACAAACAGACTTAATAAGATACAAAGTGTAGTAACAATTAAAGTTTGCCGACTTGATAAAAAGCCGTACGAAACTAAGGGAACAAAAACCAAAAATGCTGTCAGCAACATAGCTGAAACTGGCCTGACAGGTAAAATACTGCTGTTTTTTAGCAACATATCCAGGACATGGGCATTTAATTCGATCCCAGACATTAATTCGGAATGATTGGATACAGAGGTGGCGAAGCGCGAGCCAAAACCAGTAGCATTCAAGCCAATTAAGATGTATTTATCATAAAACTGTTTTCTCAGCTTTTCCGAACGCAGTACGTCAACGTATGAATACATCGGATAATGGCCTGCTGAGCCAGAAAACGGAATACGGACATAATCAGAAAAACTAGCAATTTTATCTACCGGGTAATTACCGAGAACCGGTTTATTATCTGAGTTTGTATTATTTGCATGGCCAATATCAGCCAATGCTTTTGTAAATGCGGGGATTTTTAAACCAGAATTAATATTAGCCGATAAATATAACCCCCGAACCACACCTTTTCCATCTGGTAAAATATTGGTATGTCCCAAATTTGCTGCTGCAGTTACCAATCCTGGCAGCGGTAATTTCACCTTAACATCTCTGGAAGCACTGGTTGATTCAATAACGACAGGTAAAACCGTTCTGCCATTACGCTGAATAGCTTTTGCCAAACGCCGATCATTTTCAGGATTATCCTTGTCCGGTTCAATAAAAAGGATATCGAGTCCAATTGCTCTAACTTGAACTTCAGTCAGTTTGTCTATAAATTCGGCATGAAGTTGCCGAGGCCACGGCCATCTGCCAAAGCTATCCAGACTTCTATCATCAATGCTTACAATGATGATATCTGAATTAGGTTCATGGTGAAAATACTTTGTCAACTGATCGAAAATCATATCATCCCACGACTTCATGCTTCCAGACCACTGCAAACCCACTGCCGATAAAGTCAATAAAACGGCCATCACCAAAGCAAATAATTTTGTAGGCCAGTTTGACATCTCGTTAACCTATAAAGCGAACAAAGCAAACAAGGGCAACATAACCAAAACCCAGTACCAATCGATACCAGGTACCTCAATAAGTTGCGGAGAACTAAAAGGACCGACAAAACCATCCGGGTCTAAGGTTTGAATACGCACATAATAATCACCACTTTCAGGTTTTGGCATCGTGAACTCAGGTTTTTCCAATTGCTCATCAGCCATTAAATCTTTGAATTTTTCATCTCTGGCTACCTGAATATGGTATTTTTGACCAGTCAAGCCCTGACGAAAACGAACGACTACTGTATTCTCAGTCATCTCCGGTGCTTCCATTTCAGGAGCCGGAAGAATCCTGCGCAGTAACTGAGGATCAGAAAATGGCCCATCACCATCTTCATCGATAGCAGCCACTCGCCAATAATATTTGCCGATTGGCAGTGGCTTATCCAAAAGCAAACTGATGTTTTCATACTCTTTAATATCAAAAAGTAATGGTGAAAAAT
>CAZGYJ010000147.1:0-3443 GCA_964530345.1 uncultured Methylomonas sp. | reverse complement strand
AAGGAGGATTTTGCAATCTGCACCCGGTAGCTTTGATGTTTAGGCAATTCTGGCAACTTGAACTGAACCGGTACGCGAGAAAATAAATCTGGAATTTTTTTAGTATCGGGCGCAGGCAATAATTTTATCGGTGGCGCTGGAGGCTGATCAGCAATTGCGATAGTACCGAATCCCTTAGGTATAAGTCGAGTTTTACCGGCTCCAGATACACCAACGCCGCCATCGAGAACCTCGGTACTGGAAACAATTTTTTCAGGTTCAGCACTGACTCTAAAATCAGTACCACGAACAGAAGTCACTACATTTGGGGTACGAATCTTGAATTGACTGGCTGACCCTTTTTTTGGCGCAACCTGGGTTTCGAGACGACCCTTTTTTAAAAAAAGTCTGGATTTTGTCATTCCGGTATGATCATAACCAGCTAAATAATCTATTTTTAGTTCACTATTATCTTCAAGAAGCAATCGGGTTCCATCCATAAACTCCAAAACCACAGAAGAATTTTTAGCTGTTCGAATAGTGTCTCCAACAATGACTAACTGGCCTGACTTCAAACTGGTCGCTTTGCCTGTTTCATCATCGACTAACTCTACCCGGCCCTGTATTGCCTTGGCTCGCACCAGCATGGGAAAACTTCTTAACCACTTTGCAGGAATTAATATTTTTTTCCCAGGGGCAATCTGCCAAGGATCATCTATTTTATTGAGTTCCTGCACTTTCTTTACATAGGAAATATCCTTTAAATAATCAACCGTTAAATCCCACAGGTTATCGCCTTTTTTTATTGAGTAAACCCAGATATCCGAATAACAAATTAACGAGAAAAAAGAACAATGAAGACAAACAACCAACAAAACAAGATGTTTAAAAGATGGCCATCTATAGCTACTGAAAAAGCACTTCATTTTTAAATTTTAGATATATTTTTCATGCCTTTATATTCCTTATCTAATATCTAGGCTGGAGTAATAAAGAGAGGTGAGACAAACTAATAGCAGTAAATTTATACAATGTAATGAAAGTTTCTTTATTTTTATAATCTAACAGTTAAGATGAGCAGGCGCAACATAAATTACGGAATTACCCCTAAACCGAAGCTGAATAAAAATAATTGAACTTTGTTTAATTAAAGTTTACCATTAAACTATGGCTGAGAATCTGAGGAAAAAAAATGCTAAAAACAATTTTGCGCCCTTTACTTACCTTTCTTTTCAAAATTGAAGTCACTGGACTGGAGCACTACCAAGAAGCAGGAAAAAGAGTTCTTATTATTTCCAATCATGTTTCCTTTCTTGATCCTTTATTACTTGGGGTATTTTTACCGGATGATATTACTTTTGCGATCAACACTCATATTTCGCGCTCCCCTTGGATCAAGCCTTTCCTGAGATTATCTAACGTATTTGTTCTCGACCCAACCCAGCCATTATCATTAAAATCTCTGATCCATCATCTAAAAACC
Source organism: uncultured Methylomonas sp. (assembly GCA_964530345.1). GTDB lineage: Bacteria > Pseudomonadota > Gammaproteobacteria > Methylococcales > Methylomonadaceae > JALSJK01. The sequence continues at coordinate 1,981 of CAZGYJ010000147.1, read as the reverse complement.
GATCAAAAAACCGTTATTTTTCCTGAAGGACGCATTACTGTTACCGGCTCTTTGATGAAAGTGTATGACGGGCCGGGCATGGTGGCTGATAAAGCGGATGCTACCATTCTTCCGATTCGGATTAGCGGCGCAGAATATACCTATTTTTCCAGAATCGGAAAAATTGTACGGCAAAGATTGTTTCCTAAAATTACTATTACCATCCTACCACCCACCCATATTGATATTCCAGATGAATTCAGAGGAAAAAAACGGCGTGAATACAGCGGTCGGGTGTTGTCAGATATTATGACCAACCTGGCCTTTTCTACCGGCCATTACCAACAAACGCTTTTTTCCAAATTACTGGATGCTCGGACTATTCACGGCGGCAAGCATATTATTGCTGATGACCTGGATCGTACTCCACTAAATTACAACACGCTTATTACCCGAAGTATCGCCATTGGCAATTCCTTAAAAAAAATTAGTAACCGGAATGAAAATCTTGGTGTTTTATTGCCAAACTCGACAAAAACCCTCTGTGTGATTTTGGGAGTACAGCTTTATGGGCGCGTCCCCGCCATGCTCAATTATTCAATCGGTTCGGTAGGCATGATATCAGCCTGCGAAACTGCCCAGGTAAAAACCGTCTTAACTTCAAAACGGTTTATCGAATTAGCTAAATTACAGGCTGAAGCAGAGCATCTTGGCCAACATGTTCAGCTAATCTATCTGGAAGATCTGGCAGAAAAAATCAACTGGTTTGATAAAATCCGCGCACTCTATCAATGTAAAACTGCTGATTATTGGTATAAAAAACAACCAATCGAACCTCAACACAGTGCAGTTATTTTATTCACCTCGGGTACTGAAGGAGCGCCCAAAGGTGTTGTTCTTTCTCATCAGAATTTACTGGCCAATCATGAACAAGTCGCAGCCCGAATTAATTTCAATGCCCAGGACGTAGTATTAAACTTTCTGCCAATGTTCCATTCTTTTGGTTTTACGGTAGGTACCCTGCTACCAGTTATGCATGGAATGACTACCTTTTTTTATCCCTCGCCATTGCACTACAGCATCATTCCTGAAATTGCCTACGAACATAATGCAACGATAATGTTCGGAACCAATACATTTCTCGCAGCCTACGGAAAAAAAGCTCATCCCTATGATTTTTTTAAAATTCGTTATGTCGTAGCTGGTGCAGAAAGACTACAGGAAAACACCCGACAACTCTGGTTTGAAAAATTCGGTATTCGAATTCTTGAGGGATATGGCGCTACCGAAACCAGCCCTGTTGCAGCAGTCAATACGCCGATGGAATATAAGACTGGCACCGTCGGCAGACTGATGCCAAGTATGAAATATCAATTGGAAGCCGTACCCGGAATTGAAAATGCTGGAAATTTACATCTCGCCGGACCAAATATTATGTTGGGCTATTTATTACACGACAACCCTGGAAAACTGGTTCCTCCAGAATCAATTTATGGCAAAGGCTGGTATGACACGGGCGATATTGTCAATATTGATGAACAGGGATTTATCAGCATTCGAGGCCGGAGCAAACGCTTTGCCAAGGTCAGTGGAGAAATGATTTCATTAGCCTCCTCGGAACAAGTTGTCAACGATGTCTGGCCGAATTTTCAGCATGCCATTGTCAGTTTACCCGACGAAAGAAAAGGCGAAGTGTTAATATTGGTTACCACCTATAAAGATGCCAACGCAAACGAATTAATCGGTAAGGCTAAAGGCATTTCGCCAATCAACTTACCCAGAAAATTTGTTATTGTTGAAAAAGTACCCGTTCTTGGCACTGGGAAGATTAATTATGTTGAAGTGACAGAACTAGCAAAAACCATAATCGAATAATCAAAAAAATAGAGTCACTATTCAGCGCATTTAATTTAACTAAAATTTTCAAATATCATTGACTTATGGAAAAAGTGTATGTGTCATGGATGACACAATCAAGCCTACAGGGACGTATTTACGGCGT
>CAZGYJ010000146.1:0-6980 GCA_964530345.1 uncultured Methylomonas sp. | reverse complement strand
AACGAGCATGAAATAACTTGGACAACTGGCTTGTCTTTTTATCCGTCTTCTGCGTTGTAAAAATAGTTACATAGCTGGCTATGCGCCTATTTCTACGCCTTGAATACGAATAAAAATACTGCGCCAGTTGCCAAACTTATTCCGTACTCGTTCCTTATGCTCCACGGAATTCCGTGTGGTATTTAATCCATTCGATTATTTCATTTTTTATGGCGGATTTTACTCTGGCGTGTATTGTTTCAGCGCATTGGCATCCTTGAAAAAAAGCTGCCCCATTCTATTCCCAACAACTGTGTTAGAATGAGCAGCTTTTCCCAATAAATAGCGTGAACCTATGATTAAGCAACGGACTCTCAAAAACGTAATAAGAGCGACTGGTGTTGGTTTGCACACAGGTGAAAAGATTTATTTAACCTTGCATCCAGCGGAGGCGGATACCGGGATTTGTTTTCGCAGAGTTGACCTCGACACTCCTGTTACCATAGCAGCAACCCCCCAAAATGTTGGGGAAACAACCTTGTCAACAACATTGGTTCAGGGCGATGTAAAAATATCAACCGTTGAACATTTATTATCTGCCCTGGCTGGGCTGGGTATTGATAATGCAATTATTGATGTTAGCTCTGCTGAAGTTCCAATCATGGATGGCAGCGCCGGACCTTTTGTTTTTCTGTTGCAATCTGCAGGAGTTCAGGAGCAGGATAAGCCCAAGCGTTACATCCGGATAAAAAAGGCAATCCGTGTTGAAGAAGGTGAGAAATGGGCCGCTTTTTCACCTTTTGAAGGCTTTAAAGTTACTTTTACCATCGATTTTGAACATCCTGCATTCGGGGAAGATGTAAAAACAGCAACAATGGATTTCTCGACAACAACATTTGTTAAGGAAATTAGTCGAGCGAGAACCTTTGGCTTCATGAAGGATATTGAATTTTTAAGAAAAAATAATCTCGTTTTAGGTGGCAGCCTAGATAACGCTATTGTCGTAGACGACGATAAAATACTTAATGAAGATGGTTTGCGTTCTTCAGATGAATTCGTTAAGCATAAAATCCTTGATGCTATTGGTGATTTATATTTGTTGGGTCACAGTTTGATTGGGGAGTTTATTGGCTACAAATCAGGCCACGCTTTAAACAACAAGCTGCTCCGTGCTTTACTGGATAATCGGGACGCTTATGAGATAGTCACTTTTGACAGCGAAAAAGATGCGCCCATTTCGTTTATGCGAAATTCCGGAGAATCGTCAAGCGCCGCTTAATTTCTTTAAAGTTTTGCTGAGGTTTAGCAATGATCGCTTAAGATCGCTTTCAGGGGCTTGTAACTGGCTTGATCTGAGCGCCTCAATATTTGTTTGAGATGGAATCTTTTTCTTTATTGTGTTTTCGGGAATATCCCTGACTGGTAAATGGACTTTGATCTGTATTTTTTCAATTTTGTCATCGCAGGCTGTTTTTACAGCATTCAGCATGGGTTGACTAAAAAAACGCAATTGTGAAGACCACACAGCTGAAGCCGCATAGACTAATAACTTAGTTTCTTTAATAACACAGCCCTCAACTTTGTCCATCAATTTTTCAGGTAAAACAGCCTGAACTACCTGCAAAATTTTTTGTTGTTTTTCAATAATGATCTTAAGTTGGGCAGTAGTTCGGTTACTATGTGTTAATGCAGGTTTAAAGGCCATGATACAAAAATTAAAACTGAAGCAAAACCCATTATACCTGGCTCATTGTTTAGGAACGAGCACGGAATAAGTTTGGTAACTGACGCCGTATTTTTATTTGTATTCAAGGCGTAGAAATAGGCGCATAGCCAGCTATGTAACTATTTTTACCACGCAGAAGACGGATAAAAAGACAAGTCAGTTGTTCAAGTTATTTCATGCTCATTCCTTAGCTCATAGGCTTCTGATTTTCAGCTTTATTTTTTCAGTGATCCAAATGATCGAGCGCCTGAATTTTGACCAATCTTAAAGCAGTTTTTTCCGAATACAAATGACCAGAGCACGGATCGCGCCACTGCAATATTTGTTCACTTTTAAATTTTCTGAAGCTGCGTTTCCAACCAAAATCCTTCAAAATCATTCCGTTTATAAAACGAGCCCACTTTTTTTTAAATAAATCGAACATAACTTTACCCGCCAGCGAGTTATCGCTTTTATGAAGTTACTATCAATAATAGACAAATAATGGGTGAATTCTGTGATCTAGTTCCCTGAAAAAAGTGAAATTTTACTTAGAAACGTGCGCGGAATAAGTTGGTTTTTAGTTCCTGCTCCTATATTATGAGTTTATGATATATTTCACATGCATTCTCCCTATCATTAACTTGAGAATTCTCGTTTCGCCCAATAATTTCTAATTAATGATTGACACTATATATATTGAAGAAAATATTCAAGAACACCCCAGGGTTGATGAGATCTGCCGTCGTTTTCCTAAGGCAAGACGCATTTTTTGCCGACGATATGGAGAAGTCTTTAATCCAAAAGCTCAAAATTTCCGGTTGCAAAAACAAAAACCGGCGTTGATATTGGCGGAAAAATATAAAAATTTTGCTCTACCAGCTCCTCCGGGTTATGGCATAGGTGCAAAACATAATTATTATTTTTCACATATGCTTAATTGTTTATATGACTGCAGGTATTGTTTTTTGCAAGGCATGTATCAATCTGCAAACTATGTGCTGTTTGTTAATTATGAGCAATTTCAGCATCAAATCCGTCAGATTTGCGTTGAAAATCCAGAGCACACCTTCCATTTTTTTTCCGGATATGACTGTGACAGCCTGGCTCTGGAACCGGTAACCCATTTTGCGGCGGAATTTTTACCTTTTTTCGAAACAATCGAAAATGCCTGGCTGGAGCTGCGTACCAAAAGTACTCAGATCAGGAGTCTGCTGGAAATACCACCCATTCCCCGTTGTATTGTTGCTTACAGTTTTACTCCTGATGAAATCGCCTCAGTAATTGAACATAAAGCTCCAAATATTGACAAACGGCTGGAGTCAATGTGCAAATTACAGGAACAAGGTTGGTTGTTAGGGTTGCGATTCGATCCAGTAATATTCCAAACAGGGTGGCAACAACAATATCAGCAACTCTTCAAGCAAGTCTTTGAAAAAATAGATATTAAATCACTTCATTCTGTTAGTTTAGGAGCCTTTCGATTACCGGAACAATACTACAAGAAAACCCGTAAACTTTATCCTGAAGAAAAACTGTTTGCTGGCCCCCTGGAAAATTGCAAGGGTATGGTTTCTTACAAATCTCAGCTTGAAAAACAAATGCTGGACTTTTGTAGCAACGAAGTACTTAATTTTATTCCCGCCGATAAGTTTTTTCCGTGTACAGCCTGAGTCGTACAATTCTTGTTACTGGCGCCAGTTCGGGTATCGGTAAAGCCATCACTGAGAAACTTTTGCATCTTGGTCACCGTGTCATAGCCATTTCCAGAAATCCTGATCGACAAGCTCAACACGGTGAAAACTTTTCCAGTATTGCAATGGATTTTTCAAAGCTTGATAAGTTACCTGATCAATTAAAAGTTCTGAAAAAACAATTTTCTGACATTGATGCAATCATTTTTTCTGCTGGCGCTGGTCTTTTTGGCAATCTGGAGGAATTTTCTTATCATCAAATACAACACTTGCTGGCGGTGAACTTTACCGGCCAGGTATTTTTGACCAAGGCGTTTCTTCCAGCCTTAAAAAAGCAATCTTGTGCCGATTTGATTTATATTGGCTCTGAAGCGGCATTAAAAGGAGCCAGAAAAGGCTCAATCTATTGCGCCAGTAAATTTGCTCTACGCGGTTTTACGCAAGCGCTAAGAGAAGAATGCGCAAAAAATAATGTTCGCGTTTCGTTAATCAATCCCGGTATGGTAAAGACTGACTTTTTTGAGCAACTTTCTTTCGAACCAGGACACGAACCCAATCAACATTTGCTTGCTGAGGACATTGCTGAGGCGGTAGCTTATATTTTAAAAGCCCGGCCGGGGATTGTGATAGATGAAATTAATCTCAACCCGGCCAATAAAGTGGTTAAAAACAAAAGGGTCAAATAATAATATGTTTACCCGGTTGCTTATCCATTTCGCCTATTTGTTAAAAGCATCAACTCGTTATCAACGTGCCAAAAAGTTTGCATTCAATTTATTGGAAGATCCAGGAAGCAGACTTAAGCGTCACTTTGACTTATTCATGATTTTGCTGGTCATGATGAGTGTGTTTTTGTTGATTTACGAAATCAACAATCCCCCTATACCGTACAGTGAATGGTTTGAAGATATTGTTGTAGTGGTTTTTATAGCGGAATATATTTTGCGTGGATGGCTTTATTCAGACAGCCATAAATTTCTGATTGAGCATTATGAACGAGCTCAATATCTCGGGATCAAATTTCAGCTCAGAAAACCTTTAGCAAAAATTTTTTCCACCAAATTAAAATATATATTTTCACCTTATGCCATCATCGATTTACTAGCAATTTTACCCAGTTACCGGCCGCTAAGAATTCTCCGTATTTTTCTGGTTTTCAGATTATTCAAACTGGTTCGTTATTCTCATAGTGTAAAACTATTCACCGAGGTACTGGCAAATAAACGCTTTGAACTAATTACGCTGGCAATGTTCATTGGCTTTTGGCTGTTTATTTCCAGCACTGCCATTTATATGTTCGAAAATGAGCCTGTCGGCGGTCAGGTTAGGCATTTATTTGATGCCTTATATTGGTCTGTTGTCACCATGTCAACAGTGGGTTACGGGGATATTACCCCGCAAACCCCGGGTGGCAGAATCGTTGCTTTGACACTTATAATCATTGGAGTTGGCGTATTGTCATTTTTCACTTCAATTATCGTTACGGCTTTTACAGAGAAAATGGAAGAGTTACGGGAAAACCGAACCTTTTCTGAAGTCGAAAATTTGGATAATTTCATCATTATTTGTGGTTTTGGCAGAGTCGGACAAGAAGTTGCCAAACACATGGATAAGGATAAACAAGCCTATGTGATTATTGATAACAGCGAAGAAAATTTTCTGTTAGCCAGAAAAAAAAATTGCCTGGCTATAAAAAATGATGCGAGTAAAAACGAGATTTTATTAAACGCAGGTATTAATAAAGGGGCAAAAGCAGTACTTTGCACGACCGGGAATGACGTTACCAATGTTTATGTTACTTTGACTAGCCGACACCTGAATCCAGACATTAAAATCATCTCGCGCGCTAACAGACAAGAAAATATCAAGAAACTTAAACAAGTCGGCGCAGATTTTATTGTCCAGCCTTTTGAGATTTCTGGATTGTTAGCTGCTGAGTACGTTGGTCAGCCCGTCGCATCGCAAGCCATTTTCGGCATTATCAACGAGGAAAAAAATATTTTGATGGAAACTATCCTGGTTCCTGAAAATTCTGAAATTGAAAATGTGAAAATTAAAGACATCGATTTCGAAAAACGTCGGCTGATACTTATTGGGGTAATCAGTAATAAGACAATCCACTGTAAACGTAATAATCGATACAAAGTAAAAAATCGTCAATTTTATTTTAACCCGGCGGATGAATTTGTTTTGCAAGCCAAAGATATCCTGGTATTGCTCGGGAGAAAATACAGTATTGATTATTTTAAAGATCAAATCGAAAGAAGCAGCCTAGCAATAAAATGAGCGTTAAGAATATTGCCATATTTGGATATAACCCTATGTCATTTGAACTCATCAAGTGCCTGGATTTAAAACAGCATGAGGTTATTATTGTAGACCAGCATCAAGACAGTTTGATTGCTGCTACAGACCTTGGTTTTACAGTGATTGCAACCGATTATCGAAATGATGATAATCTGCAAGAAGTAGGCATCGGTCGTCATATTGATGTCTTGTTTTGTTTTTTTGAAGAAGATTCGAGCAACCTGTTTTTGACGATATCAGCACGCGCTATGGACAAAAAACTTGAAATTATTTCTATTGTTGATGATCCCGAGTCTGCAGACAAACTAATAGTTGCTGGCGCCAACAAAATTATTGATCCGTACCAAATCTGCGGCAGAAAAATTTACCAGTTAATAAAAAACCCGGATATTGCCGATGTGCTTGATCATACTATTTTTGGTCGACACGATCTAAACACCGCTGAAATTCTAATCCCGCCGGATTCTCCGTTAGAAAAAACCTATGCCAGCCAGTTACAATTGAACTCTCGATATAACCTTATTCTAATTGCCATAGTTGATAAAGAACTAGGGAAAGAGTTACACTTTACCATCGGAGAACAAGATCATAAATTAGACGCTGGTGATATTCTCATCGTCTTGGGTCCGTCACGACAAATCAAGGCATTTAAAAAGGAAGTGGAGAAACAAGCATGATTCATTTAAGGCCAAGAGCCTGGTTTTTAATAGGTTTTTTCAGTTGTTTTTTGATGCTGGCCGTTGCCGCATATTTCCAGTTTATTGAAGGAATGGAGCCGTGCCCTCTATGTATTTCTCAACGAGTTGTATTAGCATTAGTCGGCGTTATTTTTTTGATTGCCGCCATTCATAATCCTGGACAAACGGGCACCAGAGTGTATTCAATTTTGGGTACTATTGCAGCGCTTAGCGGTTCGGCAATTTCCGCCCGTCATGTTTGGTTGCAAAACTTGCCTCCTGAACAAGTTCCAGAATGTGGTCCTGGACTTTCGTATATTTTTGAAAATTTTCCTTTAACCGAAACATTAAGATTGATGTTGAATGGAACAGGCGAATGCGCCGAAGTTTTATGGACATTTATGGATATCAGTATTCCAGGCTGGACGCTAGTCGCTTTTGTCGGATTGGCTTGTTTGAGCTTGTTGCAATTCTGGAATGATCCTGAAGAACAACACCCTTAGGAACGAACATGAAATAACTTTAACACCTGGCTTGTCTTTTTATCCGTCTTCTGCGTTGTAAAAAATAGTTACATAGCTGGCTATGCGCCTATTTCTACGCCTTGAATACGAATAA
>CAZGYJ010000145.1:0-7203 GCA_964530345.1 uncultured Methylomonas sp. | reverse complement strand
CATAAGCTACTGATATTGAATAATTTTAGTTAAATTAAATATGCTGAATAGTTACGAAATTAGTTCAATATTTTCAAGTCCCACTATATTTACAACAATAGACTTTAGATCAGCAATATAATCTGATGCTTAATTTCATTTTTCAGTCCGGTGTGCAACAAATACCGAACCAGGATGTCTCTGGATTGTTATTTGATAAATATCAAAAGCAGGTTGAGCAACACCATCTCCAGAAAGATCCGGCTCAATTAGACGTGCTGAATCATTTGCAGGTGCTTTTAACCAATGTAGTTAACAGCTTGCAATTTGAAAATCTAAGTCGGGCAAAAAGAATATTTTCGCAGTCTCCAGAACCGTGCAAAAGTATTTATATCCATGGTGACGTAGGCAGGGGCAAATCGATGTTGATGGATTTGTTTTATGAAGCATGTCCATTTCAACAAAAACGGCGAGTTCATTTTCATGCATTTATGCTGGAAGTTCATGAGTTTGTTCATCAATGGCGAAAACAAAACAGAACCGGCGACATGATTATGACTATGGCAAAAGAAATCAGGGCATCAACCAAATTGCTATGCTTTGATGAATTTCATGTCACAGATATTGCCGATGCCATGATTTTAGGCCGGTTGTTTAGTCAGTTATTTGCATTAGATGTTGTCATGGTTATTACTTCTAATCGGCATCCCAAAGATTTGTATCAAAATGGTTTACAAAGGGATTTGTTTTTACCGTTCATTGATTTGTTACAAGAATATTGCTTGACGCTGGATTTGCCCGCACGAAAAGATTATCGCCTTCAGCATTTACATGCTTTGCAAACCAGATATTACTTTCCAATTGACGATCAAGCAGACAAATTTATCCAAAACAGTTTTGATGAATTAACAGCCTATGCTCCACAAATACCTGGGAAATTAGAGATCAAGGGGCGCGAAATCTCCCTTTCTGCGGTTCATGGCGATCTGGTGTTAAGTTCATTTCAGGAGCTTTGTGAGCAGCCTTTAGGTTCCTCCGATTATTTAGAGCTTGCCAGTGAATTTACAACCTTGATTTTGTCAGATATACCCAGAATGAGTTCTAAAAAACGCAATGAAGCCAAGCGTTTTTCAACACTTATTGATGCGCTTTATGAGCATAAAGTGAAGTTAATATGCACAGCGGAAGTGGCCCCAGATGAACTTTACTTGGAAGGTGATGGTGCGTTTGAATTTAAACGCACCGTGTCCAGACTGATTGAAATGCAATCAGAGCGTTATTTGCAAAGCAATCATATCTCTGAGTAATTTTAAGGGTTATTAGTGATTGCAGCCATCGCCATGAATATGGCCATGGGCAATTTCATCTTCTGTGGCGTCACGGATGTCATCAATTTCTACATCGAAGGTTAAGGCGATGCCGGCCATAGGATGGTTGCCATCAATGGTAACCTGATCGCCTTCAACTTTTGTGACTGTTACAACTACAGGTTCACCGTTCTGTCCTGCTGCTTGAAATTGCAATCCGGGTTCAATTTTATCCACTCCTTGAAAAGCTTCTTTGGGTAAGACCTGAACCATACCTTCTTGTTTGGCTCCGTAAGCATCTTCTGGCTCGATTCGAGTCTTTAATTTATTACCTACTTCCTTGCCTGCCAATGCTTTTTCCAGACCCGGGATGATATTACCAGCGCCATGGAGATAACTTAATGGTTCATCAGAACCAGATTTATCGAGAACATTGTTTTCGTCATCGGTCAAAGTGTAGTGGAATGAGACCACTTTGTTATTTTCTATTTTCATTAAAAAATCAGTGTTTTGGTATAAATTGAAAATCTGCATGGTACATGATTTTTAGATGCTAAATGTAATTTTTTTTATTTTTCCATGGTTTTAATAAATTGGTCAGCTTCATTGATTGATTTTTCCATTGACAAAATCAGAGCAGAAACATCAGATTCAATGGATGTTAATTCGCCTTTTAAGGAACTGATAGCCTGAGCATTAAGGTTATGTTTTAAATACAAAACCTGATCTTTGAAAACAGCTAATATTGGTTTGGTTTTTGCTTCTGCTCGCTTCATTGCGGCAATAAGTTGTTTGTAACGCCTTTTAGTCTCCCTTAATTTTTGCTGACTGCTTCGCTTTAGGGATGCGCTGCTATATTGTCCAATTTCATCTTCCCATTCTTCAAACAAAGATTCGGAGACATCTTCTATATCTTCAATTCGTTTTTGTAGTTCTTCGGCCTTGGCAACACTGTCTTCGTACTCTTCATTTAATTTCTCATAGGTGTCTTGTAAATCTCCACCCTTGAAATTGGTAAGCGCGGTAAATTGTTCCAGTGCAGATTTGAATTGTTGTTTAGCTTCCTGTTGGGTATCACGGGCTTTAATTACTCGATGAACTAAAATATCCCGCATCTCTATACCCACTGAATCCAGAGCGCTGTAATAAATACTGGAACAACCTGAGATTAAAAGGATCAATATAAATAATGATAATCGTGTCAAAAAGATCATTTAGAAAAACTCCTGTTTTGATATCTGAATCAATTATATTGTAAATAAACTTAATCTTAAATCATTTATAATAATTCGTTTTTCTTTTGATTGTAAGATTGAGCGCATTTAGCGACCGCTGTATTTTATGGCGTGTTTATCTCTTTGAAACGTTTTTGTAAGAATTTTTTGTCGTGTACAGAGACTTTCAGCAATTTTTTGGCAAGTTCATGTAACTATAAAAAAATTAAATGTTGTGTAATCCAAAAAAACCATGTGAAATAACCAGCTTATTCTGTGCTCTTTCCTTAATTTTGATCGCCCTAAAAAAACTACAAACTTCGAAAAAATGAAGCATTATCAGGTAAAAAGATCAATTTTGGTTAACTTACTCAAATCAGTATTAGTGGTTTACTTGGCTGGGGTTTTGTTGCTAACGACTTTGTATATTGTGCAAGTGTATCAGCATACGAAAAACGATATTACCAATGAACTTAAAGTAATTGCCAATACCTTTAAATCGGATTTAAAACTCGCGTTGAGTACCCCTGATAATCAACGTTTATCTGAAATTGGCAATAAAATTCTAGCTTTGCCAGTTGTGGTGAGCGTATTGATTGTGGATGCCAATGGTAACAGTTTATATGCCCAAGGCAAGGATGTGGGTTCTTCTGGTACTCAGTTATTTTCCCGTACGCTCGGTATTACCAGGCAATTTGCTGGTAATACCATTCGTTTGGCGACAGTTAGTTTGTATTCCGATTCTGGTGTTATATTGAATCGCTTAAAATTTGGTTTTGCTTTGATTTTTTTGTTTGGCGTGATCAAAACATTTTTTTTGGCTTCATTACTGATCTGGGCAGTAAAAAAATTATGTATAAGGCCATTAAATAAATTAACTAAGGATATCGAATTAATTAATTTAGATAATCTCTCTAAATCCAGAATTGACTTGCATATTCAAGATGATAATGAATGGAAAGCAATAGAAGCTACTAGCAATCAAATGCTTAGAAAGCTTGATCTGGCAAAAGAAGAATGGTTAAAAATTGAAAATAATTATCAGCGTATTCTGGAAAAAGAAGTTAGTGAAAGAACCCACGAACTGGAATTAAGTAATAAACAATTGAATACTCTGGCTGCAACCGATCCTTTAACCCATATCAGGAACAGGCGTAGTTTCTTTGATATTGCTGAAAAATATTATTCCATAGCTGTTCGGACCAAGGAACAATTATCGGTGATGATGATTGATATTGACTATTTCAAGTCTGTTAATGATAAGTATGGACATGCAGTGGGTGATGAGGTATTGAAAGAATTTGCCAATGTCACGAAACGCCAGCTTCGGGATAGTGATTTATTTGCCCGCTATGGGGGTGAAGAATTTGTGATAGTGTTACCAAATACTGGAATTGAAGGTGCTGAAAAGCTGGCTGATAAAATTCGTCATACCATTGCTAGTCATTATTTGGTGACTGAAAAAGGTGAAATTCAGATTACCATTAGCATTGGTGTATCGGCATTAAGTGGACATGATACTAGTTTGGATGATATTTTGTCCAGAGCCGATAAAGCGCTCTATCGAGCCAAAGAAAATGGTAGAAACAGGATCGAGAAAATGGCAGCTTGAGATTCATTGACTATAATTTCTTCAAGATATGCATAGAATTTTTTAACAAACTATTCAAGATAGTACGAACCGCTGTTAGTTGTGAGTGGACAGAAGCGCAGAAGCCGAAGTTTACATGGAGTAGGTGGATTTCAAGCGCCGCTCAAGCACAGATGGCAGTGGTGCAGTAGATATTGAAAAGATTCTAAGATGCATTTTACTGACTCATTTTGGGGAAATTATTTATGACACAATCCTACGCACACCAACCTGACCTTGATTGGAGCCAGGTTAGAGAAACAGTCAAACTACTAGCTCTTTCCGCAACGCATGTTGAAGGGAGTATGGTTGAAGGGGATGATTCAGTGACAGTTTTAACGGAATCATTTACCTCGATGGTGGAGCATTTGGCAGGAATCAATGAACAACTGGACTTATTAGAGCCGAGTGAAGCAAAAGATTTGGCCTTGGCGCATTGTGCAGCAACGTCAGATAAAATTAGAACTTCAATTGTTGCCTTTCAGTTTTATGATCGATTACAGCAGCGGTTGCAGCATGTTACATTCAGTTTAAAAGCGTTGTCAGATATCGTCGAAACTCCGGAACGCCTGTATAATCCAAGAGAGTGGGCGAAACTACAGGAACAGATTAGGTCCACCTATACCATGGAGTCAGAAAAAGCATTATTTGATGCGATTGTAAGTGGAAAAAGCGTTGAAGAAGCCCTAAAAATAGCTGCTTCAGAAGAGCAAAATACCAATGAAGACGAGGATATTGAACTTTTTTAATGAAAAAACATAAATTTATTTTGCTGACAATGATATTTTTTTTGTTGGCAGCTTGTTCTTACCATTCTGCGAAGCCAGATAGGAAAGCATCAATTTATCCGTCAAGACAGAATACAGACGCTGCAATAAAACACTATCCGAATGAAAATAAGGAAGTTCTTTCCAGAGATCAACAGGTAGTTAAAACTTATCCGTACAAAACTTCTGCTATTAATAAGAATGCCAATTATTCTGCTTATGAAAAACCGCTAACTCCGGCTGTTGTCGCATTGTTGTCAAAAGCAGATCAAAGTTACAAGGATGGGCAGTTTGATCAGGCAGTTTCTACGATTGAAAGAGCGTTAAGGATTGAGCCAAGAAATGCCAAATTGGTTTACAAATTGGCGGCCGTTCGCTTAAGACAAAATAAGGCCAGGCTGGCAGAAAATTTGGCCAAAAAAGCTGCGCTCCTTGCTGGTAATAACACGTTGATAAAACGGCGCGCTTGGCTGCTTATTGCAGAAGCAAGAAGGATGCAGGGAAATCGGGTTGGTGCAAAAGAGGCCAAAACAAAAGCAGAAAATTATTAAGGGGTTTTTTATTCATAATCCAAAGGCACCAAGGTTACTTGCATTTCTATATTATCCTGGTCAATTGTTACCCATTGTTTTTTACTTAAATAACCTTCTTTACTGATCTCTAAATTGTAATCCCCAGGTTCAAGGCTCATTCCAGAATAATATTTTCTATCCAGATTAAGTATTCTTATTTGTGCAGAGCTTGGGTTAGTGTAGATTATCAATTTATAACCTGAGGTTGTTTGTGAATTAGTGTCGACATAATTGGTCATTAACGCATTTGTCAACAAAGAGCTGTTTTTAGCTCTTGTTTCAGAAGCAGTTACCTTTGTGGTATGTTGTTTTGATTTTACAATGGTTTTATTAATCTGGTTTCGTGGTGAATGCTTGGTCAATTCAACAGGTTCTGGAACAAAATAGAAATCGTTTCGTAACGATGATGATTCCCAAGGAATTTGTCGTCCTCCTGAATCTTTCTCCACACCCACTCTGACGCGTTTGAAAACCTGTTCAATGGACAGTCCGGTTTGGGTCATATATTTGAGTAAATATTTAGTATAGGGGCTGTTGCGTCCTTCACCATCCATTGCAACATTTCCCGGCCCAGTTGAGTAGGCAATTAGCGTTCCTACTCCACCTTCCATTCTCGCCAGTCCTTTTGCTGAGGAACGAAAGCTGCGTGCAAAAGGGTTATCCCGGCAAGCGTCCAATACCACGATATTTAGAGGATTGCCGGCATCTTCCAGAGCGCGTAATAATAAATTTGCCTGAACAGATTCATCAGGAACTTCAAATTCGGATTGGATATCAGCGCCGACAGGAATTAAATAATTTTCCCCTTTAACTTGAATGCCATGACCAGCATAGAAGAAAATACCTGCTCCGCCTTTTTGTTTTAAAGTTTGACCAAATTCACGAATGGCATTTCGCATTTGTTTACGATTTAAATCGAATTTGTCAAAAACTTCAAAGCCCAGATACCTGAGCTTTTCAGCTATATCAGTTGCATCGTTAACCGGGTTGGTTAATGGTGACGATTGATAGTTGGAATTGCCTATAACCAAAGCAGTCTTTGGAGCAGCATAACATGGAACCGTGCCCAGAAAAAAAACTATGGTCAGCCAAGCAATTTTCATAAATATATTAGAGTGTAAAGTTAACCAGGATTTAGAGGAAATTCCTTCTGGCTTTACCTAATGGCAATACATCAGACCACTGGCCTACCATTTCCCCATCAATCTTGAACATCTTGAATTCCAGCTTAAAATAAGCCAATTCTTCGCCGCCAGCCCCATATTGACGCGTGGAGGATAATTCTGTATTGACGACATAATCAAAAGACGTTGCAGATTTGTCCATTAAACGCACCAAACCAGAGCCCAAAATGGTTTCAGTAATCCGATCATAAATATCCTGAATCCGTATACTTTCATTATCGGTATTATTCAGCATTCTTCCGACAACCAGGCGGGGGCGTTTTCGTCCCCAGCTTTGAACCAATCTTGATGCCAGCATTTTATTGGTGACTTTTTCAGCAAAGGCAGTGTAGTCAGCAATTGTTAATTCAGCTTCCAGGTGAGCCCGGCTGGAATCGTCAAGAATGGAAACTCTGGATTGGCCACCGAGTCGGTTTTGGGCGCAGCCGGTTGCTAACAATGCACAGGTACTTATTACTATTATCTTTTTCATCATGTTTGTAATCCTATAATCAATAATAATCTTTATTTGAATTGTACGCGATCTCTCATGGATTTAGGACAAATCGGC
>CAZGYJ010000144.1:0-7283 GCA_964530345.1 uncultured Methylomonas sp. | reverse complement strand
AAACTATTCTCGCCGATTCTAACAGATTTTTGATAGAAATTGTTGTGTAGGAACGGCTTTAGCCGTGATGACGACCAATGTCGCGGCTGAAGCCGCTCCTACCCTGCACATCGACATGTCAAAGTTATCTAACATAAACCTTGTTGGCATTATTCATGCGTAGTCAAAAAGACACGACAAAATAATGGCACCCTTATGAAAGAATCACTTTTAATACTGGCATTAATTTTTGCCCAAAAAACCTCGGCAGCACCTGGACAAAACCTTGAAGCCATTAAATTGGCAATCGTAGATTATCTATCCAGTCAAATATCAGATAAACTCGATCACGAAATCATAGTTGCCCCGATTGATCCCCGATTAAGGCTACCGAAATGCACTAAACCTTTGAAAGTTTCTGTCCACCGCGGTCGCATAAAACCCGGTAGAAACTCCATCGGAGTTAGCTGCAAGGGGGAAGAATCCTGGAATATTTTCCATTCTGCCTCCATAAAAACATACCAAAATATGGTAGTTCTGAAAAGATCAATTCGGCGCGGCGAAATCATCACACCCCAGCATCTAACCATTGAAAAAAAAGAAATTTCACGGTTACGTGAAAACTTTTTTACTGACCCCAGACAGGTTGTTAATAAACAAGCGACCAAAAATCTGTCTGCCGGAAGAATTATCTCTGACAAATATTTGACGGAAGCAACCCTGATAAAACGCGGCCAAAAAATAACCATTGCTTCACGCTCACCCGGGTTCTTCATCCAAATGAGCGGCCAAGCCATGAAAAATGGCATCAAAGGCCAAAGGATTCCGGTCAAAAATGAAAACTCCAAGCGAATTATCGAGGCAACTGTTGTTAAACCCGGCTTGGTATCGGTCGATTTTTAGGCGAAAGAAAAAATTTCGCTCAAAAATTAAAGTTATCATCTAAACTGACGATAACTAAAGCAAATATAAATAGTTAAAAGGAAACATCATGGCTATAAAAATTTCAACTTCACTCCAGACAGTGCAAGTCCATAAATCTTCCGGAAAGGAAAAGGCTGAAACTGCCAAAAACACTTCAGCCCAAAATGTAACTCAAAGCGATTCCCTGAAGTTTACTGAAACAGCCAAGGAACTAAAACAGGCCTTCGCTGCTCTAGATTCTGTTCCTGTTATCAATTCTGATCGCGTTAAACAGGCAAGAGATGCTATTTCGGAAGGAACATATCAGGTTGATGCTGAAAAAATTGCTGAACAAATGGTCCAGTTTGAAAAATCGTTACCCGGAACTTCTTAAGTTATGATTGAAAAAACCTATCCTGTCGCCACCAAATTAGCTAAAAATGGCCTGATTCATACCCAAAGACTTTTCCAGCTTCTGAGTGAAGAATCCTCAATGCTAAGAAAAAGCGAAACGCCAGAATTGTTGACAGGAATAGCGGCTGAAAAACAATTATTAGTCTCCCAACTCAATCAATTCACCCAACAGCTATCACAAATCCTCAACACAGAAAATCTTATTTTGGATCAGGACGGCATTAAAAACTATCTGGAAAAAGCCAAAAATGCAGGTCTTAAAGCCACTGAGTTATCCCAATACTGGTTTGAAATAACTGAACTGTCAAAAAAATGCCGGGATTTAAACGAACGCAATGGCGCCAGTATCGATTTATTGACGCGTCATACCCAACGTTCATTACAAATTATCAAAGGTAGCGGCCAATCTATCAACACATATGGCCCGGATGGTACAACGAGCACTGAACACAATAGTCAAAATCTGGTTTCATCCGTTTAAAGAGGTTTTTCTAACGGCAATTCATTTTTTAACATCTTTGCAGCCAGTTCTGCCATCTTTTTTGACCCCCCCCCTGAGCCTAGTGTTGTTTTTACTTCCTTCAGGTTTTTCCGCATTTCACCAGCGTAATCAGTATTTGTCAAAATCCTGTTGATTTCCAAAGCCAAATTTTCAGCCTGCGCCGCGTGCTGAATAAATTCCTGAACTATTTTTCGCCCCGCCACGATATTCGGTAGACCGATGAAAGGCGTTTTAACCAGCAATTTCCCTAACCAGTAAGTAATTGGGGAAAGTTTATAAGTAATCACCATTGGCACCGTGAGCAAAGCGATTTCTATAGTCACTGTCCCTGAACTGGTCATCACGGCATCGCAGCATTGAATTACGTCATATGGCTGGTGTTTAACAATTTGAAGTTTAACCGCCGCCGTTTGTAAAATGGATTGTAATAACTCATCATCAACAGATTCAGCCTGGGGCAATATAAATTGAATATCAGGAACAGTTTTCTGAATGATTTCAGCAGCTTTTATCATCACCGGAAGTAATCGCATAATTTCGTTTCGACGACTTCCGGGCAATAAGCCCACAATTGGATGATTGCTATCAAGATTAAACAGCCGTTTCGCTTCTTCAACTGAAAATTGCGGATGAACTTTATCGACAGACGGGTGCCCTACATAAGCAACGGGGATATTTTCTACTTCATAATAAGCTGTTTCAAAAGGAAAAATGACGGCCATCATATCGATAACCTTGCCGTATTTGATTACCCGCCCCGGTCTCCAGGCCCAAACCTGGGGACTGACATAAAAAAGTACTTTAATCCCTTGCTGTTTGGCAAAAGCGGCTAATTTATAATTAAATTCCTTATAATCAACACAAACCAATAAATCAGGTTTTTCGGATACCAATAATTGCTGCATTAATTTTAATGCAGTTTTGATTTCTCGATAGTGCTTGAGTACTTCAATGACGCCAATCACAGCAATATTGCTGGAATCAAATCGCACATCAATGCCCGCCTTCGCCATTTTTTTTCCACCCATTCCAAACCCCGAGATGTCTGGAATGTGGTTTTTTAATTCCAAAAATAAATTGGCAGCGTGCTGATCGCCAGAGGCTTCACCAGCCACCAGCATAATCTTCTGGGTCATGGAAAATTATTTCAACGCTGATTTAATCACAGAAACAATTTCATGAACGTTATGTTCTGACAATTCCGGGCAAATTGGCAAAGACAAACATCGGTCAGATACCGATTCAGTAACCGGTAAACTAACATTGCGACAGTCATCTGCAAAAACTTTCTGTTTGTGTAAAGGAACAGGATAATAAACAGCACAGGCAATCTGCTTTGCCTGTAACGCAGTCATCACTTCATCACGACGATCACAAAGCAAGGTGTATTGATGGTACACATGCGTACCAAAAGAATCTTCAACCGGGGTTTGCAAAGGCAAATCAGCCATTAATTGTGAATATAAATAAGCGGCTTTGCGGCGGCGCTGGTTATATTGGTCTATACGTTTTAATTTGGCACGTAAAATGACTGCCTGTATTTCATCCAAGCGACTATTAAACCCTATCACATCATGATAATAGCGTTCCCTGGAACCATGATTTCGAAGCATTCTAAGCATTTCTGCCGTTTCATCAGATTGCGTTGTTACTAAACCACCATCGCCAAAAGCACCCAGATTTTTACTGGGAAAAAAGCTAAAACCAGCGGCATTACCAAAACTACCGGTTTGCTTGCCATTAATATCTGCTCCGAAAGATTGGGCACAATCCTCAATAATTTTCAGTTGATATTGATCGCATAATTGTTTGATGCTTTCCATATCGACCGGCTGCCCAAAAAGATGAACAGGCATAATTGCCTTGGTTTTTGATGTTATCGCCTGTTCTATTGCTGCCGGGGAAATATTGAAAGATTTTTCATCAATATCAACAAAGACAGGTTTAGCTCCCACATACCGGATAGCTTCCGCTGTTGCAATAAATGTAAATGCTGTGGTTATTACCTCATCACCTTCACCAATACCTTCGGCTAGCAATGCCAAATGCAAGGCATCGGTTCCTGAAGCAACCCCAATGGCATGTTTCACTCCCAGATAATGTGCCACTTCTTGTTCAAATGCCTGAACGTTGGGCCCCAGAATAAAAGCACAATTTTCCATTGTCTCGGCCAAACCAGCCTCAATCTCGGATTTAATATCTGCATATTGTGCTTTCAAATTGACCATTGGGATCATATGCCGCCCTTCCTTTACTATTGATTATTGATTTAACAAATTGGATATTTGTATAGCTGTTGCCAAAGCTTTTCTGCCTGCCTCCCCAGAAACCAATGGGTTTTCCTTGGTCTGGATACAATTGACAAAATGTTTGATTTCTTCCAGTAATGCATCGGCATCCTCAAAAACAGATTCTTCAGTGACAATTTCAGGGATTCCCGGGAACATTTCCTTGGTTCCTGTTTGATGCTGGGTCAATACCCGATTCTGAAAATCAACAGAAACATAAGAATTAGGTCTGAACATCCTCATCTTCCGTTCCATTTTCATGCTGATGCGACTGGCAGTCACATTAGCGACACAGCCATTTTCAAAGACAATCCGGGCATTGGCAATATCTATACCTTTGGTCAAAACAGCAGTACCACTGGCTTCAATTCGATCAACTTCGGAATCTACAATCGCCAGAATAATATCAATATCGTGAATCATCAGATCCAGCACCACACTGACATCATTAGCTCTCGGATTAAAAGGCGACAGCCGATCTGACTCGATAAAGATGGGTTGTTCCTTAATACTATCCAGGCCGACAATTGCTGGGTTAAAGCGCTCCAAATGACCAACCTGAAAAATAAGATTATTCTCTTTGGCAACAGCTATCAGATCATCTGCCTCTTCAACCGTGACAGTGATCGGTTTTTCGACTAAAACATTTGACCCGGCATTTAAAAAATCTTTTGATACCTGGTGATGCAAGCTGGTCGGTACAACAACACTCACTGCCTCAACCTCACCAAGCAACGGCTGATAATCAGTTAAAAAATCTGTAGCATTGTTCTTTGCAACTTCCCGAGCTGCTTCCTCATTGGTGTCAACAACAGCAACTAATTCACAATCCGGTAATGATGCATATTTTTCTGCGTGAAATTTACCTAAATAGCCAGTACCGATGACGGCGCACTTCAATTTGTTCATTTAAATCTGATTATTATTGTTCTTCATCAATTTTCATCCACCGCAACCGGTTGGCATTTGTGACAACAGTGACTGAAGACATTGCCATGGCAGCACCAGCAATCATCGGGTTTAATAAAATACCTAAAAAAGGATATAAAACACCTGCGGCAATTGGAATACTTAAGGTATTATAAATTAACGCGCCAAACAGATTCTGTTTAATATTCTTCAACGTGGCTTTTGACAGGGCAATGGCTTCAGGAACTTTCAATAACGAGCCTTGCATAATGACAATATCCGCACTTTCAATGGCAACATCTGTTCCTGTGCCAATAGCCAAACCAATATCAGCTTGTGCCAATGCCGGGGCATCATTTATTCCATCTCCTACCATTGCAACGACTTCACCTTTAGCTTGTAAATCTTTGACAACTTTTGCTTTGTCCTGAGGCAGAACTTCTGCCCTGACTTCTGGTATTCCTACTTGATGAGCCACTGCATTGGCGGTGATTTTATTATCGCCAGTCAGCATAATGACGCGAATACCCTGCTTTTTCAGTTTTCTGATCGTCTCTGTTGAATCCTTTTTGACTGGATCAGAAACGGCAATAATCCCTGCAATTTTACCATCGACAGCTAACAACATTGGCGTTTTTCCGGATTCTGAAAGCTGTTGCAGTTTCTTTACATATCGACCATATTTAATTCCTTCCAGATCCATTAAGGCGGCATTACCAAAGACAACTTGTTCCCCATCAACCTCTGCCTTAATACCTAAGCCTGAAATCGCCTTAAAACGAGTTGCCTTTTTTATTTCCAGATTTTTTTCAGACGCAGCGTTTATTATTGCAGAAGCAAGGGGGTGCTCAGAGCCAGATTCAATACTCGCCGCTAATTGCAATAATTGTTCATCAGAAAATTGACCGCTAGCATGTACACCTGTGACCTGAGGTTTTCCTTCAGTGACTGTTCCGGTTTTATCCAGCACCACACAACTAATTTTTTCAGCCAACTGAACCGCTTCTCCATTTCTGATCAAAATACCTGATTTGGCAGCACGGCCAACGGCAACCATTAACGAGATTGGCATTGCAAGTCCTAGCACACATGGGCAGGCAATGACCAGAACCGTCATGGACGTAACAAAAGCATAGCCAATGGAGGGTTCAGGTCCCCAAATATACCAAATTAAAAATGTAAGAACCGAAATAGCTACGACAGCAGGAACAAATATTGCTGAAATCCGGTCTGCTAACCTTGCTATTGGGGGTTTACTACTCTGTGCCAATCGGACACTTTGGATAATCTGGGCCAGAGCCGTATCCCTGCCTATTCGGGTTGCTTCGAATATGAAAGTGCCTTTTTGATTAATGGTTCCGGCAACCACTTTCGACCCCTTGTTTTTTTCAACCGGCAACGGCTCTCCCGTCAACATCGATTCATCAACCAAGGAATGTCCGTCAATAACTATGCCATCAACAGGAATCTTTTCTCCCGGCCTGACGCGCAAAGTTTCTCCCAGTCCAACTTCTTCAATGGGAATATCCATTTCTTTACCATCCCTGATAACCCGCGCTGTTCTTGGCTGCAAACCGATTAACTCCCGGATTGCACTGGAAGTTTTTCTTCTGGCCCGTGTTTCAAGGGCGGTTCCTAAATTAATAAAGGCCAGAATAATAACCGCCGCTTCAAAATAGGCATGCCTTGATAATGGCGGTAAAATTTCGTAGTAATCTAGAACAATACAGGAATAAAACCAAGCCGATCCAGTTCCCAAGGCAATCAAAGTATCCATGTTTGCCTGGCCATGACGCAGAGATTGATAAGCGCCGCTATAAAAATGCCAGCCAGAATAGATCAAAATACCCAGGGTAATTAGCGCAATTTGCGGCCAAAACCAACGCCCGGTCTCAGAACCAATTTCGGGAAGCCATCCCAAATGCCCTGCGAACATCAAAGGCACGCCAAAAGCTGCAGCAACAGCCGCTTTTTTCAGTAAATCATGATAACGCTGTTGTTCACGCTGTTCCTCATCTTCCGGATCTTCCAGACCTTCCATTATGGCTGCTTCATAACCAGCGCTGTTAACCGCATTTTTCAAATCTTCCGGATCGACACTTCCTTTCACTATTGCAGAATGATCTGCAAAATTCACAGTGACCGCTCCAACTCCTTTAACCTCGGCTAAGGCATTTTCAACAGCAGTCACGCAACCCGCGCAGCGCATCCCAAGAATTGATAATCGTACTTCCTCTGAAGTCTGTTCAGAACTTGCAATTGTAGTCATTGTTTATCCAAAATTATTC
>CAZGYJ010000143.1:0-7306 GCA_964530345.1 uncultured Methylomonas sp. | reverse complement strand
GGTTTAATTATTTTTAGTGTATCAGGTCCTCCTCAAAGATTGAGTTTAATGATAGCTGCATTTTTGATAGTGCGCGGCGCTGTCCGTATCATATTGGTTCAGGCGCTGCATTTGCCCAATGCTGTATTGACCTCGTTTTTTGGAATAATTGCTATTCTTTTGGGGTTGTTAATCAGCGTTGAATGGCCAACTGATCAAGGCTGGTTTTTGTCACTTTGTTTGACTGTGGAAATAGCATTTCGGGGTTGGGCAATGATAATGTTTGGTTTATGGGTGCGTAAGAACCACTGCCATTAAGTTAAGACAAAGTGTAGGTTGGGTTAGCAGTAGCGTAACCCAACATTTTCTAGATTTTGTCGGGTTACGCTACTGCTAACCTGACCTACAAACAACAAGTACTCTTAACTTAATGGTAGTGGTGCGAAACAAGCAAAAACAAAAAATATCCTGATTTTTTTGGAGACAACAGAATAAAAATGTTTATAGGTACACTTTTTATTATCTCTGCACCATCAGGTGCAGGAAAAACCAGTCTGGTGAAGCAGTTAGTGAGCGAACTGGATGATATTCAAGTATCCGTTTCGCACACCACCAGGTTACAGCGGCCCGGTGAAAAAGATGGGAAAGACTATTTTTTTGTTTCGAAACAAAAATTTGAAAGCATGATTTTGGATCAGGCTTTTCTTGAACATGCCCAGGTTTTTGAGAATTACTATGGCACAGCCAAGCAAACGGTAGAACGGCATCTGGATGATGGTAAGGATGTTATTTTGGAAATTGATTGGCAAGGTGCGCAACAGGTTCGTTCAATTTTTCCTCAAAGTGAATCAATTTTTATTTTGCCTCCTTCCATTTCGATTCTTGAGCAACGATTGAGAGGTCGTGGTCAGGATAGCGAAGAAATTATTGCAAAAAGAATGAAGGCGGCAGTTGCTGAAATGCAGCACCATGCAGAGTACGATTATTTAGTTGTTAACGATGTTTTTGAACAGGCTTTGTCGGAATTGAAAAGTATAGTCATTGCAAGACGCCTAAAAGCAGATCGACAGCAAAAACAATTGGCTGGATTAATAACTGCTTTGCTATTTTCGGAAAAGAATTAAGTGCTGTATCTTTAGTTTTAATAAGGGTGGATGTTTCAATATCCCGGGCTTTTCAATCAGGAGAAGGGTTGATGGAAAACTGACTGGAATTGCCATTATTTCTTCCAAAAGCCATTTCCCGAGATTTCTATTTGTGCTATTAGCCATTTAAAAACGGTAAGTAAGACGTTTAATTTTTGTGGCGACAACGAAAGGCAGTTTTGGCGGTTACCAGCTAGCCCATTTTGTCTGGCTAATTTCCTTGGTTTTATTTTTTTATCCAGAGTTTTTTTTCAGCATAAAGATTGGCGAAAAATAATGATTGCCGATAAAAATGTAAGCAATAGATTTCATTAATTAGGTCTGGATTCTTTTTTGCGACTGGCTTTTGGCGCTAGGTCAAATAATTTCTTATTAAGCATTTGTTAATAAATTGGTCAATTTCAGAAATCCTGATTTTGTCTGATTAAACACTGCAAGGATTTGATTTTTATTGCAATATATACATTAAGTGGAAAATGTGGTACTTTGAATTCTGAATGTGGGCTTAACGGATAGCAAATGAATATTCTGGATACATTATTCGTTTGAGAAGCAAAAGATATTGCTTTATAAGCGTATTGATAATAATTAATTACCTACATGATTATTTGCTGTCAGCAATTGCAAAGAAAACCTTACTAGCGAACTTTCGCATAAGAAATAACTAGGCACCTCCGTCTAATTCATATGTTTTTTAAACTGAAATTACATGCTAATCACAATGTGACTGAAATGGAAATTAGAATTTTGATTGTAGATAGTTGCGCTGCGGTACGCTTTGGTTTGTGGACACTGTTAAAAAACAAAGAAAATTTTCAAGTACTTGATTGTGCATCATCTTCCAGAGAATTGTTCCAGAAATTGGAGAACAATACCCCTGATATTGTTATATATGACTTAACGTACAATGTTTCGGGTGATGAACGAACAATCGAAAAGTTGTCTGCACGATATCCTGAAGTCAAAATAATTATATATACCTCGTTTTGTAATGAGCAAACTGTTTATGAAACGGTCAAAAGTGGAATACGAGGCTATGTGTCTAAAAAATCTGATATTAATTATTTAATTAAAGCCATTCGGATGGTAAGCCGCGGAGAATATTATCTCGATCCAATTATTACATCTAAATTTATTCAGGCCACTGGTTTTTTTGATAAAAGAAAAGATCTGCTTTTTGAAATGACAAAAAGAGAAATCCAGATTATCCAATTAGTTTCAGAAGGGCACAGGAATAAAAATATTGCTGAAGCATTGTCAATCTCAGAAAGCACCGTCAAATATCATCTGAAGTCAATTTTTTCTAAGCTTTCAGTGACTAGCAGGATGGAAGCTGTCTTGGAAGCAGAAAAAGCAGGAATTCTTCCGAGCAAGGTTTCATAAACAATTTTTCCAGCCGGTTGTCGGATTAAGGGAGATTCTGTTGCGGCGATGGGGAATAGGCTCCTTACTCCGATCTTCTTTGTAGCGTAGAACTGCTATGCGCCTCAAAAGATTAATAAACCATGCTCATTCATTTGCCTCGCTACGAACCCCTTAGCCTGACTGTCTCCTGGTAAAACTTCCTTTTTAACGTCCATTCCTTCCGGATTAAATTATCCATTTTCCTCATAAGCGGCAGTCACAGAAATTTTGCAACAGATTAAGTTTAGTGAGTTTGTTATCCATTGAAGACAGTTTTTCCTGTACTAAAGGGTAGTTAATTTTAACCCAATTGGTGGGAAAAACTGTCTTGTTGCGGGACGCTGATTTTTTGACGTTGCTGTAGTCTTAACCACAAGCATATCTAAAGTGCTTTAAAAAAATAATAACTTTTTGACTGATTAAATTAGAGGGAGAGACGTCATGAAATCAAAAAATATTCAGGGTATTAAGATCGGATTATTTGGGTCATTGGCGATAGTATTGGGAAATGTGAATGCTGTTCCTTTGCCGGGAGGCAGTTTGGACCCAACCACTATTCCAAAATATGTATCACCTTTGGTGATTCCGCCAGAAATGCCAAAAAGCGATTGCAAGGATGATGTAAAAAAACATGATCAATGTACTGATTACAATATAGCCGTTAGGCAATTCAAACAGCAGATTCTTCCCAAGGGATTTCCCAAGACGAAAGTCTGGGGTTATGGTTCAGTTGATGAACCTGGTATTGCTACTAAAGGGGGATCTTTTTTTTACCCTGGTTTTACCATTGAGGCTAAGAGTAATCGAAATATCTCAGTTAAATGGATAAATGATCTGGTAAAAAAGAAAAGGAAGTTTTTACCTCACGTCCTGAAAGACACTATTGATCAGACGTTACATTGGGCAAATCCTCCTGCTACAAATTGTATGGACGGTACAGATCATACTGACTGTGCAGTTGCCAGTGACAAGCCTTATAAAGGGCCGGTGCCAATTGTTACTCATGTACATGGCGCTGTTACTAATGCAGACAGCGATGGTTACCCTGAAGCATGGTGGTTGCCCAATGCCAAAAACATACCGAAGGGATATGAAATGTCGGGAAGATTGTTTGATGACGCCGTTGGTTTGCCCAATGGTGATGCCAACCCAGGTGACCTTGGTTATGCCATTTTTGAATATCCAAACAAGCAAAATGAGACGACTTTATGGTATCACGATCATGCTTTAGGTATAACGCGCCTGAATGTTTATGCCGGACTGGCAGGATTTTGGTTGATACGAGATGACAAAGGCCAGGAAAAACATCTTAACCTGCCAGGGCCTTCACCTCGCGTTAATGACGAGCAGGGTAATAATCCTTTCGGTAAATATTACGAAATACCTTTGGTCATTCAGGATCGATCTTTCAACAAAGATGGCTCTTTGTTTTATCCAAAACACCGGGCGTTTTTTGAGCGTATTCCCAAGAAAAAACTCAAGATCAAATTTGCTCCTGAAACTGATATTGCTAAAAGATGGAATCCAGAGGCCTTCTTTAATGTGATGGTTGTTAATGGAATCAGTTGGCCTTACTTGGATGTGGACAAGGCCCGCTATCGTTTTCGTGTTTTGAATGGAAGCAATTCCCGAACATTAAATTTGGCGTTGTTTGTTGTCAAGGCTGACGGTTCTCTTGGTAAAGAAATACCAATGTGGGTAATAGGCGGAGATCAAGGTCTGTTATCAGATGTAGTGAAAGTATCGACAGGCAAACAGGAGCTTTATGATGATGAAACTGGAACTATCCGTACAAAAAAATTAGATCCTGGCCAGGCCTTATTAATGGCTTCTGCCGAACGTATGGATATCATTGTTGATTTCACTAACCTTGCAACAGGAACTAAAGTGCGGATGATAAATACGGCTCCTGATACCCCTTTCGGTGGATTTCCAGATTTTGCTGCCGATCCGCAAACGACGGGTCAGGTGATGGAGTTTGTTGTTGGGCCAAACTACGGCCCAGAATTTGCTCATCCAGACAAATTATCACTGGCTGATCATGCGCTAATTAAGCCCAATAAAGCGCGTTATGTGTCTCTGAATGAAGAAGAATCTTCAGAGGTTTGTGTTCTCATTAAACCTGATGGTTTGATCCTGCAACTTCAAGATGTTATGCCGGGCCCCACTTTTAAGGAAGACTGTAAAGTGGCAGGAGGTGTGCCATTTGCTCCTCGGCAAGCGCTGCTGGGAGTTGTTGATTCGTCGGGAATGCCGATACCATTGTTATGGAGTGATCCTATTACGGAAAATCCGTTTTTGGGAGCGACAGAAGATTGGGTTATTTCTAATTTTACTGAAGATGCTCACCCCATTCACTTACATTTGGTTAAATTTAAGGTTATTGGGCGTGAAGCGATTGATGGAGGTCCAACGGATATCAATGTTCTGCCTTTTGAAAATGGTTTCAAGGATGTGGTTATTGCTTATCCAGGCGAGGTTACCCGGATTCGGGCTCGTTTTGATAATCCAGGACTTTATGTCTGGCACTGTCATATTCTAGAGCACGAAGATAATGAGATGATGCGGCCTTTCTGTGTTGGCTCACCCTACGAAGATTGTCCTGCGGAGTTGTTCTGAGTGGTTTCCAGACTGAAAGCCCTTTTTTATAAAGGAGCTTTTAGTCTGGATGGTAAAGATTTGTTTAAGGTTATCGCGTGGTTGGTTATTGCCCCAGAAAAAATCAACAATTTTTTTATTCAAAGTCTAACTGAAACTTTCGAACTGAAAGAAATGTGTTGGCAGATAATCAAAATAATCTTTGGCAGATTCCAAAATCAAATATTAGAGATAAGAAAATTATGTTAGAAAAATTATTTATGCTGCTGGTTATCGGCATGATTGTGAGTAATGTCCAGGCGGATGACAAAAGCAATATTAAAAATGACGCTGATCGTATCAGCTATAGTTTGGGGTATCAGATAGGGCAAGATTTCAAGCGCCAGAATGTGAAACCATCTTCAAATGCTTTAATGCAAGGAATTACGGATGCGACAAAGAAAAAACAACCTACCTTGTCTCCAATTGAAATGTATAGTTTGCTGGTAGGCATGAAAAAACAAATACAGGTTGCTAACATCAAGGAAAAAAGACAAAAAGTCTATTTGAATCGTAAACAAGGTCAAGAGTTTTTGGCAGAAAATGCCAAGAATAAAGATGTCATCACTTTGCCGAGCGGATTGCAATTTAGAATTATCAAGCCAGGCAAAGGAAAGCAGCCAAAAGCAACAGATATTGCTACCGTTAATTATCGAGGGAAAACGATTGACGGTCGTGAATTTGATAGCTCCTATAGAGATGGCAAGCCGGCGCAATTTAAAATTCAAAACCTAATTCCTGGTTGGTCTGAAGCGCTGCAAAAAATGCACGAAGGCGCTGTTTGGCAGTTATTTATTCCATCGCATTTGGGATATCGAAGCCGCGGTCCTCTTGCAAATCAGGTTCTGATTTATGATGTGGAGTTAATTGCAGTCAATGAAGCTACTGACCAGTCCAGGAACAATGGAGAATAATCAATGAAAATAAAATTTATTTCAATAATTTTGCTCACGTATTGTTTCAATAACGCTTGCTTTGCGATTGGGCAAACTACAGATCAAATTACAAATATGAAAATAAACTATAGTACCGGATATCAAATTGGCAGCGATTTTGACCGGCAAGGTATTAAGCTTGCACCTAAGCTCTTGATCCAGGGTGTTTTGGATGCTGAAAAAAATTCCGATTTATTAATGGGATTTAAGGAGATGCGGAATTCATTGGGAAAGCTTCAACAACAAGTAGCGATGATGGAACAAGAAAAAGCTTCTAAAATGGCAGTGAAAAATAAACAGGAAGAAGAACAATTTTTGCTTGAAAACAAAAAAAATGAAAAGGTTATTGAGTTACCCAGTGGTTTGCAGTACCAGCTTATAAAACAGGGAAAAGGAAAGCAGCCAGGCAAAAGAGATTTTGTTACTGTAAGGTATAAAGGCGCATTGCTGGATGGGGCAGAAATTGACAATACACTCGGCCGGGAAGACGGAGTTAAGTTGAGAGTTGATCACCTTATCAAGGGGTGGTCTGAAGCCTTGATGAAAATGTCTGAAGGTGGAAAATGGCGGTTATTTATCCCTTCATATCTGGGCTTTGGTGATCATGCTTTTGGCAAAAATATTCCGCCAAACAGTACTCTAATCTATGATATTGAATTGCTCAAGGTAAACTAAATTTTTATTGTATCTTGAATTTAGAAAACTCAGGTTTTTTTAAGATGCTCTTTTCAATGATTCATGCCTGGACACGATGGAAGCTTTTGCTGCTGGAAAAAGTGACCGGGTTTCTAATGGTTGTTTCCAGATTTGCTCGCCTGCGACTGCCTTTGCGCCGTCGCAGTTGCTCGGCCAGTTTTTTATTTGCACTCGTTCTTGGGTCATTGCGCCAGGAGCGGTATTGATATTCTCGAACTGCAATCCGCTTTTCCAGAATTGGTTTTCTGTTTAGCAATTTGATCACTCTTTTAGCGCAAGAATCTGGACTGATTCTGACCAAAGCATGCTGCTCAGTCGTTTCCTTGTTAGGGTCTTTAATGGTTAGAATTTTTACTTCCTCTATATATCCGCCTTTAGTGAACCATTTCCCTTTTAGTGCTGGCTCAATAAATTCAACTATATCTTGATAAAGTGTTTCTGATGGGATTTTTCTTAAGATAATGACCATTAATGAAGTTATTTGTTTTCAGAAATGGTTTAAGTATAGAT
>CAZGYJ010000142.1:0-7531 GCA_964530345.1 uncultured Methylomonas sp. | reverse complement strand
AGGGATGTGTATCGTCATCCTAAGCAAACGCTGGAATTTTTCGAAGTTCAACCCAATATGACGGTCGTTGAAATCTGGCCAGGTGGTGCTGGTTGGTACACAGAGATTTTAGCGCCCTATCTAAAGCAACAAGGCAAATTATATGCAGCCCATTTTGCCGCAGATTCTTCTGTTCCATATTTTCAGAAAAATTTGAAAAAATTTATTGGCAAAATAAAAGCCCAGCCAGAGATCTATGGCAAGCTGATACTCACCGAACTGGATCCACCCAATAAACTGGCAATTGCACCAGAAGCGTCTGCAGATCGGGTATTAACTTTTCGTAATGTTCATAACTGGATGAAAAATGGAACAGCAGATAAAGTTTTCCAGGCTATGTATAAAGTCTTAAAGCCTGGTGGTATTTTGGGGGTGGTTGAGCACCGTGGCAATAATACATCACCTCAAGATCCAAAAGCATTATCAGGCTATGTTCGTGAAGACTATGTGATTGATATGGCACAAAAAGCGGGGTTCAAGTTACTGGCAAAATCAGAAATCAATGCCAACCCCAAAGATACTAAAAACCATCCAAAAGGTGTATGGACCTTACCTCCCACACTTAGATTAAAGGACCAAGATAAAGAAAAATATCAGGCTATCGGCGAAAGCGACCGTATGACACTAAAATTCATCAAAAAATAGTCTTCGAAAGCCGATTAACCAACATTCCTGTGGCGTAATGGACTCTTTCTTGGAAAGTGGCTGCACAGAAACTCCATTTGGTCACTTAAAATCTTGCGCCCTTGCAAAAAAACATACTCTGCCCGATTAGGAACAAACGGGATCGCAATTAATTGCATATTCGCTTGTTCCGGAGTTCTCCCCGCCTTGTAGTTATTACACCTTTTACAGGCAGTTGCAACATTATTCCAGGTATCCTGGCCTCCTATACTCACTGGAATAATATGATCTCTCGACAACAAACTCCGGCGAAAATATTCGCCGCAATACAGGCAAATGTAATTGTCTCTCTTGAACAAAGCGTGATTATTCAACGGAGGAATATAATTATGGGTTTTTTTCGATTTTTTGTGGTGATTGTATGTTGCGATAATCGAATTAACCTCTAATTTGCTTTGCATACCAGATAAAGCGTTGTGGCCGCCATGAATAGTATAAAGGTGACTTCCAAGCGAATAGGCCACCTGGTCTAGATGATATAATTTAACTGCCTCCTGGAAATCCACCCAACCAAGAGGCATTCCGGAAACATCGGTTCTTAAGACGAGTCTGTTAAGTGATTCCATAATCATTATTTTTCTTATGATAAGCTGAACAACATTTCCAACTTACGCACAACATAAAATATAAAAAACAAAAATGTGACACAGTTTGCAACAATTAAATCCGAGCTTTTTTATGGCTATTTATAACATATTGAAATTAATAAAAAAACTCCATTTGCTCTAAAAACAACCGATTTAACAAAACTGTAATAAAAACCGTCATTAAACGATACAAACAAGAATAAGTCCACAGAGTTATCCACAGCTTTTGTGGGCAACTCAAATTATTTATATTGATGAATGACTTGGATAATTATTATGCAACGAACATGAAAAATGTGGTCTAATTTTTGAGTTTATTTTCCAGCATTGTTATTTTTCTTTTTTTGCA
The DNA here is from genome assembly GCA_964530345.1 of uncultured Methylomonas sp. Taxonomy (GTDB): domain Bacteria; phylum Pseudomonadota; class Gammaproteobacteria; order Methylococcales; family Methylomonadaceae; genus JALSJK01. Next base: position 5,872 of record CAZGYJ010000142.1, on the reverse strand, counting down.
AAAACTTAAAATTCATAGGAAATTATTAGTCCTTTTTAGCCATTAAAAATTGACTTATTCACAATAAAAATTTAAGAAAATAATTTTGTGAACCAGTAAGCAGGAAAAAAATATTCAATTTCTTAAAAAAATCATAACCAATTGAAAAATAATATATTTATCTTTTGGCTTCAAAACTAAGCAATCTAACAAAATACCAGTAAATACCATGCTTCAGCCAAGAAAAAAAGACCTAATCCACAGAGTTATCCACAGCTTTTGTGAACAACTCAAATTATGCCTGATTAATAATCACTTAGCTCAATTAGGTGCAATTTAGTTTAAAAATGACATCTAATTCTGCTGTTGACAAGATGAAGATTTTTCGTGTTGCTGTGGCTGTTCCAATCAACCGTTTGTTCGACTATTTACCTCCAGCCAATGTAAAAAGCTCACAAGCAAAAATAGGTACCAGAGTGCGTGTCCCCTTTGGTAGTGGAGAAAAAATTGGTATTTTGCTGGAAATAACAAATACCACAACATTCAAGATTGAAAAACTGAAAAACATTACAGAGTTTCTCGATGATTCCCCGCTACTGAGCAAACTGGATATTGAGCTATTACATTGGGCATCCAATTACTATCATTATCCAATTGGCGAAGTGATGATGACTGCTTTCCCTGTATTGTTAAGGAAAGGAAAACCAGCCAGACTGAATCAGGAATCATGTTACGCTCTGACTGATATTGGTAAAACTCTCGACCCTGAAACTATCAAAGCTGCCAAAAAACAACAGGCATTGATCAAGCTGTTCAAAAACAGCCCGTTAGGTCTATCTGAGACCCAAATTTCATTCCAGATCGAGAACTGGCAAACGCCATTAAAAAAGATCCTCGATAAGCAATGGATAAAAGAAACCAAGCCATTGAAATCCACAGATGCCGTTCCAAATCAGATCTTGCTGTCATCGACATTTAATGCAAACGCCGAGCAACAGAGTGCAATTAATAGTGTTTGCGAAGCACTTGATCAATTCAAAGCTTTTTTATTGGAAGGGGTTACCGGCAGCGGTAAAACTGAAGTATATATGCAAATTATTCAGCAAGTGTTGGGTGGTGGCAAACAAGTACTGGTGCTATTGCCGGAAATAACACTAACTCCACAACTTGAGGAGCGTTTTCGCAAGCGTTTTGCTGTGCCGATTGCAATTTTTCACTCCAAACTTACTAACCTCCAGCGTTTTGAAGCCTGGTTAAAAATGCAGCGGGGACAGACCTCAATTTTACTCGGTACCCGATCGGCACTGTTTACCCCAATGCTACGTCCCGGGCTAATTATTCTTGATGAAGAGCACGATAATTCCTTCAAACAACAAGAGGGTTTTCGGTTTTCCGCGCGAGATGTCGCCGTCGTTCGCGGGAAAATGCTCAATATTCCTGTGGTTTTAGGCTCAGCAACACCCTCATTGGAAAGCCTGCAAAATGCCGCCAGAAAACGCTACCACCATCTTACCTTATCTGAACGAGCAGGAAATGCCACCAAACCAGTAATTCAATTACTGGATATTCGAAATAAAAAAATGCAGGAGGGTTTTTCCGAGCAATTATTGGCTCAAATTAGTCAAACCCTTGAAAAACGCGAACAGGTTCTGATTTTTTTAAACCGGCGCGGCTTTGCTCCCGTCCTGATGTGTCACCACTGTGGTTGGATTGCCCGCTGCCATCGCTGCGATGCCAACTTGGTTGTGCATTTCAAAGAAAAGAAACTGCGTTGTCATCATTGTGCTCAGGAACAAACACTTTCCCATCAATGTCATTCATGCCAAAGCAAGGAATTGACGCCGATTGGCTTGGGAACTGAAAGAATCGAACAGGCCCTGCAAGAATTTTTCCCCAATTCCCGAACTATTCGCCTGGACAGGGATACCACCAAACGCAAAAACCGACTTGAAGAACAATTGCAAGCCATTAATTCTGGCCAGGCTGAAATCATACTGGGCACACAAATGTTGGCTAAAGGCCATCATTTTCCAAACGTCACTTTAGTCGCCATGCTGGATGTGGATAGTGGCTTATTCGGTATTGATTATCATGCGCCAGAAAAACTGGCGCAAATGATTGTCCAGGTCTCTGGCAGAGCTGGGCGGGCTGAGAAACCTGGCAAAGTGGTATTGCAGACCCGCAAGCCAGATCACCCCTTATTGCTAACTTTGATTCATCAAGGCTACAGTCATTTTGCCCGTTCAGCACTTGCAGAAAGACAGACTGCCCAACTTCCTCCTTTCAGCTATCAAGCTTTATTTCGGGTTTTGGCAATGGACAAGCAAACACCTATCAAATTTTTACAACAAATTGCTGATTTACTGAAATCTGGCGGCAACACTACTCAAGTACTTGGTCCAGTCCCGGCGCCCATGGAAAAACGCGCTGGTCGTTACCATTATCAATTACTTATACAAACAAGTATTCGACCTGAATTGCATGATTTGCTGGATAGCTTAATGCCGGTAATCGAAACCATGAAATTGTCAAAAAAAGTCCGCTGGTCGCTGGATATAGACCCTGTTGATCTGTATTAATCAAATTGGATAATCTTCAGCATTTCATGGATAATACCCGGTTACTTTGTGCCCAGAACATTTTTTCTAGACCATGAAACAAAAACTTGCCTCAGTTATTGAAAAAGCCCTATCGGCGATAAAAAACCAAGGCATTATCGATGAAAATTTAACACCTAAAATCACCATTGAACGAACCCGTGATTCGCAGCATGGTGATTTTGCTTCCAATATTGCCATGATCCTGGCCAAACCGGCCAAAATGAATCCCAGACAACTGGCAGAAAAAATAGTTGATGCAATATCTGACGACCCGGCAATTAATAATATTGAAATTGCTGGCCCAGGCTTCATCAATTTTTTTATTAACCCCAATGCGCAGTACCAAATCATCTCTCAAATTCATGATCTTGGTCATGAATTCGGCAAAAGCGACATTGGCGCCGGAAAAAAAATTCAGGTTGAATTTGTCTCTGCGAATCCGACCGGACCATTGCATGTTGGTCATGGACGGGGAGCAGCCTATGGCTCTGTAGTTTCTGATTTACTGGAAGCTGTCGGCTTTGATGTTCACCGGGAATACTACGTCAATGATGCGGGCCGACAAATGGATATTCTGGCTACCAGCATCTGGTTACGCTATCTTGAAGAATGCGGGGAAATCATTCCTTTCCCTAGTAATGGATACCGGGGTGATTATATCCGGGATATTGCCAGAGAAATCCATCAGCATTCTGAAAATGACTATCGAAAACCGGCCGAACTGGTTATGGAGAATTTACCCGCGGATGAACCGCAAGGTGGGGATAAAGAAACACATATTGATGCACTGATAAATCGTGCCAAGGAGTTACTGGACTCCTCTCAATATGAAGATATTTTTTCTCTGGGGCTAAAACAAATTCTGGATGATATTAAAGAAGACCTATCAGAATTTGGCGTGACTTTTCAGGAATGGTTTTCAGAGCGTCAATTAATGGCAAACGGTTCCGTTCAGGACGCACTGCAACGCCTGGGCCAAGCCGGTTATCTTTATCAAAAAGATGGCGCAACCTGGTTCGCTTCCAGTCAGCTTGGCGATGAAAAAGACCGGGTAGTGGTTCGGGATAATGGTCAAACCACTTATTTTGCTTCAGATATTGCTTATCACATGAACAAGCTGGATCGGGGCTTTGATCAAATCATTGATATTTGGGGGGCCGATCATCACGGCTATATTCCCAGGGTAAAGGCAGCTTTACAAGCCTTGGGAGCTAACCCTGAAAAACTGAAGGTATTACTGGTACAGTTTGCCATTCTTTACCGGGGCAAAGAAAAAATTCCCATGTCCACACGAGCTGGAGAATTTGTCACCTTGAGGCAACTTCGTAATGAGGTAGGAAAAGATGCCGCGCGGTTTTTTTATGCCATGCGCCGTTCCGAACAACATCTGGATTTTGATTTAAAGCTGGCCACATCAAAGACTAATGAGAATCCAGTTTATTATGTACAATATGCCCATGCCAGAGTTTGCAGCGTATTTCGTCAGTTGGATGAGAAAGGCTGGTCGCGAAATATTCCACAAGGCATGGATAACCTGGATAAACTCAATCAGTCTCATGAAACTGATTTGGTCGCCAGCATGTCCAGATACCCGGAAATTGTTGAAAAATCGGCCCTGAAATATGAACCGCATCAACTTATCCTTTATTTGCGAGAATTGGCTAACGAGTTTCATACCTACTACAACGCCCATCAATTTCTAGTTGAAGATACTGCTTTACGTAACGCGCGACTAAATTTAATTGATGCCGTAAAACAAGTAATTGCTAATGGACTAGACTTATTGAATATAAATGCTCCAGAATCAATGTAATGGCAAGAGATTACAAACCTAGAACATCATCACCGCGCAGAAAACGTAACCAGCATGAGACAAGAATCAGTTGGTGGCGTTGGCTGTTGGTCATCCTATTAATAGCCGGATTTGCCTGGAGCTTGAGTTTTCTTGGCGATTCACCCCCAGAAGAACAAGTTACAGCTGTCATCACCAAACCACTTCCTGTAACACCGCCCAAGCCGGAAAAAAAACCCACTAAAAAAATGGCCCAACCCCAACCAGAACAAATTGAGCCACAGTTTGATTTCTATAACCTTTTGGAATCCAAAGAAGTACGAATACCGGAATATGAAATAAAAACCCGTGCCAGAGAAGAAAAGGTTGGCAAGGCTAAATCTGCTCAGTATGTTTTACAGGTCGGCTCATTTCGGGAATATCAAGAAGCTGACAAGCTAAAAGCTCGACTAGCTTTCATGGGAATACAATCAAAAATTGAAAAAGCCAAGGTCGGAAATGTCATCTGGAATCGCCTTAAAATTGGCCCTTATGCAAAGCTATCGACCGTTGAAAGAGTTCGTAACCGGCTAAAAAAGGAAGGAATTGCGACCATCGTCACTGAACTAAAAGGATAACACGGCAACTAGTTCAGAAAAGTACGAATACCCGCAATACCTTGCGCTCCAGAATAGATCGCCTGCTCCTGATCTGATAAGTCCATACCACCCAGTGCGTAAACAGGAATATTAACTTGCCTGACCAACTTGGCAAATTTTTCCCAACCCAGTGTTTCAATACCGGGATGAGTCGCGGTAGGTAATACAGCCCCCAAAACGGCAAAATCAAGTTGAAAACTCTCGGCAAGCCTCAAATCTTCCAAACTATGGCAAGATGCACCAACCCATTTAAAACCTCCCGGCCTTGTCGACAGAGTCATTAAATCTGAGCTGGTTAAATGTAATCCATATTGAGCAAGCTTCCAGGCATTTGCCATACCTGAATTTAACAGTAGCTGAACATTATTTTTTTCACAATAAGGCTTGATGAATCGCATGAATTCCCGAACCTCTTGTTCAGCCAATGATTTTGCCCTAAGCTGAATCAACTTGATGCCATTTTTGATGATCTTGAGAAAATTATGCTGCAATTTTTCCAGCCTGGCATCATCCAGAATCGCATAATATCGCGGCAAACAAGTTGCACTGATGATTGGAAGATTCGCTGCCGGAAAATCATAATGTCGTAATTCATCAGTCTTGACCCATCGAATTGGCTGACCTTCACACGCCTTCAGATAACCAGAAAATTCGACAACTTCCCACACTTCCAGACAAACGGCCAAATCATCATATTGATGATTGATGGTAATCAACGGCTTGGCTTGTTCAACAGTTAAATTCAATTCCTCCTTTAACTCTCTTGCCAAAGCATGTCTAACATCTTCGCCTTTCTCGACCTTCCCGCCTGGAAACTCCCATAATCCTCCCTGGTGTAGATGTTTGTGTCTTTTCGAAATGAG
>CAZGYJ010000141.1:0-7544 GCA_964530345.1 uncultured Methylomonas sp. | reverse complement strand
ACTGATATTTAAACAATAAATACGCTGAGTAGTTACAACGGATTTAGGAAAAAAATGGATATCTTTTGATTTTGAGAATGCCTCGTTTAGAGTGCCTCAATTTTTGTGAAGGACTAGGCGCAAAAGCACAGCAATAGCGGGCTATTGTATGGTTTTGCAGCGACGCCATTTTCCAAAATTTTCCAAAAAATGGCGTACTCTAAATGAGGTTTCTTGAATGTGAAATTATGCTTCTCTAATCCCTGATAGTTTGCTAATGCTGGCTTATTTCTGCATGTAATGCACGAAATTCATCAGTTAATTTGTGGTTAGGCATGAAATGAACTAAAGGCATGGATTTGCTATGTGATTCACGTACTTTTACAGAAGGGGAAATTCGTGAATTAAGCACTGGATGTCCTTCGGAAACTAATTCATCAACTAATTGTTTGGGTAGATTTGCCTGACTTTGAAATTGATTGACGATAATGCCTTCGACCTCCAGCGAATTATTATGATCGGCTTTAACTTCCTCCAGGGTTTGAAGCAAGGTGTATAAAGATTCTCTGGAAAAAGCATCGCAGTCAAAAGGAATCAGGCATTTATCACTGGCAATTAAAGCAGAGTGGCTATAAAAATTCAGGATTGGCGGGGTGTCGATATAAATAGCATCAAACCCTTCCAGGCGATCCAGGCCTTCGCGCAATTTAAAAATTTTATATTTTGATTCCAGTCTGCTTTGCAATGGTTCCAAATCTGAATGCGAAGGAATAATAAATAAATTAGGGTAAGGTGTTTCGTGAATAAGTGGCTCTAGTCCTGATTGCTGGCCGCCAAATAGACCCAGACTCAAGGAGTTCTTAAAAAAGTTGGCAATTGTTGCATCAGCATCGCTAACTTTTTGGCCGAGTAAATACTGGCTTGAATTACTTTGAACATCCAGATCCACAACTAATGTTCTTTTTCCCTCCACTGCGCTTATTGCGGCCAGATTACAAGTAATGGTCGATTTTCCAACACCACCCTTTTGGTTAAAAATTACTCTTCGCATTTGTTATTTCCATAAAATCAACTAGATAAAGGTGGCATTATAAGGCTTGAGTGAATAATATCAACTACGGTGGAAAGTTTCTCCGCCACATTTTGGGCATTTCGGTATGACACTTGTAGTTTTGAAACTGAGATGTTCGCCACACTGTTCACAAACAAGCGTTCCTGGTCCGGTAATTTCACCAGTTAAGTAAATATTATTCAGTTTTGCCATTTGTTCCAGTTTCGCTAATTCAATACGCGTTTTATCTGCAACGCTCATAAAAGCATCCCAGGCAAAATTTTCAATGAGTTCAATGTCAAATTTTAACCATTCCGCTAGCGATTCAGCATCAGAAGATTCCTCATCAGATTTTACCAGCGAATAGGCAGCTTCTTCGATATCACGTTTAACGTAATCAGCAACCTTATTAATTTCTTCCTGTGTTAAACCGCCAATTTCGCTTAATTTTTCTTTTGCAGCTTCTAAAGCCCTGGCCAGCGTTCTTGAAGCATCACCAACGTCTTCATGAAGATGGGTGATAATTTTATTGTAGGCATCAACTAATTTTTTTTCGCTCATTGGGGGTACTCCTGAAAAATGAAACTTCCGAAATATGCAAGTGTACGGTATTCTAACGCTTTTGACCGTAAAAAGACGAATTCAGGATGCAAGAAAATTACAATCCATCAGTCATAGAACCATCAGTACAACAATATTGGCAAAACAACGGAATATTCCGCGCTAAATATATTCCAGAACAGGAAAAATATTATTGCTTGTCAATGTTTCCGTATCCTAGTGGCAAATTACATATGGGGCATGTTCGAAATTATACGATTGGCGATGTCATTAGTCGTTTTCAACGAATGCAAGGAAAAAATGTACTTCAACCTATGGGCTGGGACGCTTTTGGTTTGCCTGCTGAAAATGCTGCCATGCAAAATAACGTACACCCGGCAGACTGGACTTACAAGAATATCGATTATATGCGTGAGCAGTTAAAGCAACTGGGACTCGGTTATGATTGGGATAGAGAATTTGCGACTTGTGATCCCGAATATTACCGGTGGGAGCAATGGTTTTTTCTTCGTATGCTAAAAAAAGGGCTGGTTTACAAAAAAACCGCGCCGGTTAACTGGTGTCCTAATGATATGACTGTGCTTGCCAATGAGCAGGTTATTGATGGTTGTTGCTGGCGTTGTGATACTCCGGTTGAAAGAAAAGAAATTTCACAGTGGTTTATGAAAATCACTGCCTATGCGGATGAACTCCTTAAATCTCTGGAGCAACTTGAAGGTTGGCCTGAACAGGTTAAAATCATGCAGGCAAACTGGATCGGCAGGTCTGAAGGACTGGAAATCCAGTTTTCGGTTGTCGGGATGGATGAACCTTTAAAAATCTACACAACTCGTCCAGATACCTTAATGGGGGTAACTTATTTGGCGGTTGCTGCAGAACACCCTTTGGCAACAGAAGCATTAAAAGCCAAACCAGAATTGGCTGAATTTATTAATTCCTGCAAAACGATGGAATCTTCTGAGGCGGCATTGGAAACAATGGAAAAGCGAGGTGTGGATTCAGGAATCAAAGCTATTCATCCGATTTCTGGGGAAGAACTGCCTGTCTGGATCGCTAATTTTGTTTTGATGAGTTACGGTACGGGGGCAGTTATGGCGGTTCCTGCCCATGATCAGCGTGATTTTGAATTTGCCAAGCGTTATGGAATTGCCGTGAAACAAGTTGTTTTTGCCAAAGATGGTGAAAATGATCATTGCACGGAACAAGCTTTTACAAAAAAAGGAATTTTAAAAAATTCAGACGAGTTTGATGGTTTAACTTCAGAAGAATCTTTTATTGCGATTGCACAGAAGTTGGAAAAAGAAGGCAGGGGCCAACGTAAAACCAATTATCGCTTACGTGATTGGGGTGTTTCCAGGCAACGCTATTGGGGCGCGCCCATTCCGGTTATTTATTGTGACAACTGTGGGACGGTTCCTGTACCTGATGCAGATTTGCCTGTAACATTACCCAAGGACGTGGTGCTGGATGGATCATGTTCGCCGTTAGGAAGTCATCCTACTTTTCCTAATGTTGAATGTCCAAAATGTTCTAAACAAGCAAGGCGAGAAACCGATACTTTTGATACGTTTATGGAGTCTTCCTGGTATTTTGCACGATTTGCTGGAGCCAGTGACGAAGCCATGTTGTCATCTGAAGTAAATGAGTGGTTACCTGTTGATCAATATATTGGTGGTATCGAACATGCGATTCTGCATTTATTGTATGCGCGTTTTTATACAAAATTATTGCGTGATGAAGGGCTGCTTGATTGTGATGAGCCTTTTAAAAATTTATTGACCCAGGGTATGGTTCTGAAAGATGGCAGTAAAATGTCAAAATCCAAGGGGAACACTGTTGATCCACAGGGGTTAATTGAGCAATATGGTGCAGATACAGTTCGTTTATTTGTCATGTTTGCCGCGCCTCCCGAACAATCACTGGAATGGTCGGATACTGGTGTGGAAGGCGCTTTCCGTTTTTTAAAGCGTTTGTGGCGGCTGGTTTTTCAATCTCTTGAATCTGAAATAGGCAATGCAGAGATGGATTCCAGTCAATTGAAAGAAGAGCAAAAAAATGTCCGCAGGCTGCTACATCAAACTATTAAAAAGGTTTCTGATGATATGGGCCGCAGACATACCTTCAATACAGCTATTGCGGCAAATATGGAGCTTGTCAATATCCTATCTAAATTTAATGATACTTCAGAATTGGGTAGAGCAGTTATGAAAGAAGCATTAGAGGCTATTATTTTAATGCTCTATCCAATAGTACCTCACATTTGCCATCAACTTTGGCAGGAATTAGGGCATCAGGATGATATTGATAAAGCGTTATGGCCCAAAGTTGATGAATCTGCCCTGACCCAGGATAGTCTGGAAATGGTTGTTCAGGTCAATGGAAAACTGCGTGGAAAAATTACTGTTGATATTAATGCCGGTAAAGATGACATAGAAAACCTTGCTTTGAATGAGGAACATGTGCAAAAGTTTGTTGAAGGAAAAACGATTAGAAAAATTATAGTGGTGCCCAAAAAACTCGTTAATATCGTGGTCTAGGAAATACACAGCATGATATTCAAAAAAATTATTATCTCGATATTAGTGTTGTTGACGTTTTCGTGTGGTTATCATTTACGTCGAGCAATAGATTTACCTGAGCAATACCGAAATCTTTATGTAGACGGTGCGTCAGCGGCGTTAAAGAAACAGCTCAAAAAGCTTATTAAAACTTCGTCGGCAAAACTGGTTTCCGATCCTGAAAAAGCAGGTTTGGTGCTCCATGTCATTGAAGATAATATGAGGCAGAATGTGTTGTCGCTAAGTACAACAGGGAAGGCAACAGAATATGAAATATATTATATTTTAACTTTTGAGTTGCTAGATGCTGAAGGAAATAGCTTGATGCCTAGGGATACCATTGAACTCAGCAGAGATTTTTTTGATGATCAATCAGGTGATACTGTATTGGGTAAAGCGGCGGAAGCCGATACGATCAGGCAGGAAATTTACAAGCAGGCAGTTCGCAGGTTGTTTGATCAGGCTAGAGGTTATCTAAGAAAATTACCAAGTGAATAAATAGACCTCTTGCCTTCAACTGTAAATATTCTGAACTGAATATTTTTATATTGAAGGTAAGAGGTTTATAACCAGATAACTGGCTTTTCAGGAAATGTTTTTATCCTGATCTTGATTACTATCAGCCATTTTGGCTCTTATCTGTTTTTGTTCATTTCCAATAAACTGTAGGATTATGAAACCAATAGTAAAGCCGGCGAAAGACCCCATTACTAAGGGTAAAGCAAAAGGAATCTCGTGATGGTCGCGCATATTCATTTGCAAAACAGATGAAAATATTTCCAACATAAAATCAAGCATAGGTCACCTCATGTAGTTTTAGTATTTAAGAACGAAGTAATATATTGACATAGATCAAAGTGTAGCTCAGTGATAAAGTTACACAAGGGAAAAAAACAGAGATGTTACTCGATATTTATCAGGCTATTTGTTTTAATACATTGATTTTATTAAAAAACTTAATTTTCTAACAAAACATTTTGTAATAATTTTTCTAGCGCAATGGTTTTTTGTTCGCAAATCGGGACTGAACTAATGATCTTTCTTTTTTTTGAGAGGCTGATTTTTTGGTTATCTCTTTCAAGAATGGCAAATTCATTTAATGGTCTACATGCATCGAGCATTGAAGATTCTGCTTGTTCTATTTTTTCTAAATCAATATTTTCGGGTTCTTCGAGTAACAGCATCATGACTTGATGACTGGCCAGATTTTGTCGTCGGAATAATGACTCAACTTGGTTACCTAATTTTGTATGATCAAACGGTGTCGAAAAAAACTGTAAGCTACTACAGCTAAGCAGGAAAAAAAGATTAAGAAAAACAAAAATACATTTCATTGCCCAATAATACACTATGTAAAAACTGAGAATTTACTTAATTGGGTGTTTTTATAAGAACTGAAACTGAGTTTAAATGTCAGGTTATTGTTGTTTTTAATTTTTCGTTTAAGCAATAAATCAATGGGTTAAAAGCTAAGCTAATAAAAGCATGCCTGTTGCACTTGCTAAGGTAATTGCAAGCCATTGGATTTTTTTGGCTAATGACAATGATTGCCAGAAATTAATTGTTTGCCTTCTTTTTTTCAAAAGGAAGGCCTTAAAGTTCCTAGAAAATTTAAGGTACAAATTTGGTATTGTTATCCATAAAAAAGTAGCTAATAGTACTACAATGCTTGCAAGCACATAATAAGTTGCGATCTCGGCATCATGATGTTTAAGATGAAATATATGTATAAAAAGACCTTCAATACTGAATTCTGTTATGTCATAAAGCAAAATACATAATGTCATTAATGAATCATATCCTCCGTGGAGAAGATCGAAACAGATTGAAATAATTTCGGTCATCAAGAATGAAAAAATAATGAATATAACTAATAATCTAATAGTCTGGTTTCGAAATATAAAAGTCATCGTAGTTGTTCCTGAAAAAAATTTTTTCAAAAACTGCCAATTAATGAAAATGATTTTTCAAAATAACCTATTTATTAAATAGCAGTTTTTCTAGCTTATTTTGAGTATAATCAAGTTTTTATATATCGCAGAAGGATGTAGAATTTTGTGAACCAATCTACGCTGAAATCTCACTTTGTAATTTTTTCTGGATTCTTTATTTGAGAAACAAAATACTTTAGAAGGTCAGTTTTGCTAATTTAATATTAGTATGATTAAATCAAAACGCGGTTTGTTTGATTTCCAAGAAGGGGAAATTATTAACTAAAGGTAATTTTTTGAATTGGTTGATATTCTTAATTCAAATAGTTTCGATTGGCTGTTGTAGCACTGCCTCACTGCAAAAGCCAACTTTTTAAAAATAATAATGAGGTAAAATTTAGGAGAAATAAATTATGAATAACCTGACAGCACTTTCTTTGAGTATTGGTGGTTTGGCTGGGCTAGCAACCTTTTTGGCAGTGGGGCCATTGAGTGGTATTTTTTTAATCTGGGCTGCTACGATTGCTTGGGCTGCTTATTTTGCCTTGGGTGGTAACAAACAAGCAGCAATAAATACTATTGTGTGTGAGATTTTTGGTGTGTTTATGGCAACTTATGCTGCGTTTTTGATCACCAGTATTGCACCGGATGCCGTGCTTGGTTTTCCATTGATGGCCGCAATTATTGTTGCTGTATCGGTCACTGTAATGTGTTTGGCGGCAAATGTGCCTGCACTTTCCGCTATTCCTGCCAGTGTACTAGGTTATTCATCTGCGTTCGCTTATTTGTTACAGACACCTGATAAATTAACAAAAGATGTTTTATTAAGCGTTTCTTTTGACAATCCAATGATTGTTATTTCAGTATCAATCGTTGTGGGTGTTGGTTTTGGAATTTGGTCTGGAAATCTAGCTGCAAAATTAACTACTGTTACTGATTAAAAAATAGGGTTACCATTTTTTTTGAAAAACGAGTGCGGAAAATTTTTGTTAAGCACAATTTTTGATTTTCCATGCTCGTTTACTAATTTACATATGTTTTACGTAGCACTTAATTTAGTTCTCAAAAAACATTAGTAATATCCAACGAATATCCCATTAGACTTTTGGTTAGATCAATAAACTTATACTATGAAACTACTATGAAACCTTCCACGTTCAAGAATACTTCATTTATGGGAAATTATTATTTGCGAACGATATTGTTGAAAAATCTTCCAATAGCCTGTTGTTACCTTGCGCTTAGTCCTTAAAAAAACTGACGCACTTTAATCGAGATATTCTCAATCGCAGAAAGTATAAATTCATAGTTGGCTTGTTTAGATTTTTTCAATGGGCGATCGCTTATTTTTGAGCCAGAAACCAAAAAGTCCAAATCCACAAGCCACAAGAACCCAAGATGTCGCCGTAGCTGAACCAGTAAGTGAAATCTGTAAAAATAATAAAATGCCTGCAAAAGGAATGA